>WNLJ01000015.1 GCA_017114885.1 Neisseriaceae bacterium PsAf
TTAATTATCTTACAGCGATGTTATTTATTATTATATTTTTTTTGATTAAAATCAACAGGTTTTAAATGATTGATATTACCAATAGCAATCAGTGATACCAGTTAAAACAACGCAATTCTAGTGAGGCCTCCTAATGCCAAAGTGGAATAACGCGAGCCTTGCGTTTCTAAATACTCATACATGGCCACATAACCTTGGTTTTTCAGTAATTCTTCGGCATAGTTAAGGTCGGTAGTGCGATTCAGTTCTGATGAAAATAATAATCAGTATAATTCTTGATGTAAAGATTGAGGAGCATCTCCACAATAATTCAATATGATTATTTATATCGAATTTATTTATTCTCTATTCCTGAAAGAAAAGCTGCTGCCTGTTTTGTTGCCTCCAGTCTTTTAGCAATCATTTCAGACATTTGATGAGTGACTTGTGTCACGACTTCTTTAGGTGCTGTTTGTATGTTACCAGCACAAAAAGGTGGTTGTGGATCATATTCTAGATAGAGTTGAATCGATTCTGCTAGTTCTTTATCATAAAGCGTCGAAATTACTTCTAAAGAAAAATCAATGCCTGACGTTACACCCGCCCCAGTAATAATATTTTTATCATGAACTACTCTTTCTTTAACTGGTATTGCTCCCAACAAAGTCAATTGATCGAGCGATGCCCAATGACAAGTTGCTCGATATCCTTTTAACAAACCAGCAGCTCCTAGTACCAAAGAACCCGTACAAACCGAAGTAATATATTTAACTTCTTTAGCTTCTTTCTGACAAATAAATTCTAAAGTTTCTCTATCTTGCATAATATCAATTTGCCCCGGTCCTCCTGGAATACAAATTACATCCAATTTTGGGCAATTGTTAAAAGTAGCAGTAGGCAAAAATGACAAACCACAATCTACAATCTGAAGTAATAGAATTTAATTCTTTGGCAATTAACTCAATTTGAATATTAGGCACATGAGAAAAGACCTTATAAGGAGCCGTTAAATCTAATTGTGTTAAATCGGGAAATAACAAAAATCCAATCTTTAATGGGGGATAATTTCTTGACATTTTACCCTACTTTTTCAATACACTACACTATTCTTCTAATTGTGATACATCACGAATCGCCCCTCTATCAGCACTAGTCGTCATCGCTGCATAGGCTTTTAGAGCACTTGAAACTTCACGCTGTCTAGAATGTGGTTTCCAAGCATTTTTTCCTTTAGCCTGCATTTTTTCTCGTCGTTGTTGCAGCTCTTCATCTGAAATAAGCAATTCGATACGACGGTTTGGAATATCAATCTCGATTAGATCTCCATTTTCTACCAAGGCAATATTGCCTTTTTCTGCTGCTTCTAGTGAAGCATGTCCAATAGATAAGCCTGAGGTCCCTCCTGAAAAACGACCATCAGTTAGCAAAGCACAACTCTTACCCAGTCCTTTAGATTTTAAATAAGAAGTCGGGTATAACATTTCTTGCATGCCTGGACCTCCCTTAGGCCCCTCATAACGAATCACTACCACATCGCCTGCTTTAACTTTTCCTCCTAATATAGCATCTACTGCCTCTTCCTGACTTTCCAATACAATCGCTGGACCTTTAAATTTTAAAATACTTTCGTCCACCCCTGCGGTCTTCACCACACAACCTCTCTGAGCAATATTGCCAAATAAGACCGCCAAACCTCCATCTTCAGAATAAGCATGTTCCACATCACGAATACAGCCTTTTTCACTATCTGTATCCAAGTTATCAAATTCATTATCTTGGCTAAAAGCCTTAACGCTTCTCACGCCACCTGGTGCTGCTCTATAGCGCTCTTTTGCACTAGCACTGGCTCTTTCATCTTTAATATCCCAGTTCATTAAAGCCTCTTCTAGATTTTTACTGTGCACAGTAGAACATTCCGTATGGATGAGATTTTTACGATTTAGCTCTCCTAAAATTCGCATCACACCACCAGCACGATGCACATCTTCCATATAGTAATCATGAGTATTGGGTGCAACTTTACACAAGCAAGGCACGTGACGACTGAGACGGTCAATATCTGCCATTTTAAAATCAACGCCTGCCTCTGAAGCGGTAGCTAATAAATGCAAAATCGTATTAGTAGAACCCCCCATCGCAATATCCAAACTCATGGCATTTTCAAATGCTTGTTTGGTGGCAATACTTCTAGGCAAAACTGATTCATCTCCTTTTTCGTAATATTGCTTGGTTAATTCAACTATTCTTCTACCCGCTTCTAAAAACAATTCTTTACGTTTTACATGAGTTGCTAATAAAGAACCATTTCCCGGCAGCGACAAACCTAAGGCCTCTGTTAAACAATTCATGGAATTGGCCGTAAACATACCCGAACAAGAACCACAAGTAGGACAAGCTGAATCTTCAACAATCGCTACTTCATCATCCGAAATCCTATCATCTGCTGCATCCACCATGGCATTAATTAAATCTAGTTTTCTAATCACTACTCCTTCAGGATTTTGAAATTTACCTGCCTCCATCGGACCACCTGAAACAAAAATAGTAGGAATATTCAAACGCATAGCTGCTAATAACATTCCAGGGGTAATTTTGTCACAATTAGAAATACACACTAAAGCATCAGCATAATGAGCATTCACCATATATTCGACTGAATCGGCAATCAAATCGCGACTGGGTAAACTATACAGCATGCCTTCATTTCCCATGGCGATTCCATCATCAATCGCAATCGTATTAAACTCTTTAGCAATCCCACCAAATTTTTCAATTTCTTGAACCACGATTTGCCCAATATCGTGTAAATGCACATGCCCTGGTACAAATTGCGTAAATGAATTAGCTACTGCAATAATAGGTTTCCCAAAATCATTATTTTTGACCCCAGTGGCTCGCCATAAAGCACGTGCTCCTGCTGCATTGCGACCATGTGTTGATTTTTTTGAACGATATTCTGGCATGTTGAATTCCCTCTGTTAATTTATTAATTATTTTTCAATCAAGGTATAAGATTACCTCATTTTACGACTTTTTCATAGAATACCAAATACTATCAATCCCAAAACAAATTTTGACTTTAGCATCTGTTTGCTATAATGTCGTTTTCAGTTACTCAAGGAAATCTTTATGATTGTTCATCCTCAATTTGATCCTGTTATATTTTCTGTTGGGCCATTAGCAGTGAGATGGTATGCACTGGCTTATATTTTAGGATTTATCGCTTTTTTATATTTAGGCAAAAGACAAATTAATAAAGGTGATGCCTATCTTCGCTCTACAGATGATTTGGACTCACTCTTTTTTTACGGAGTGCTTGGCGTTATTTTAGGTGGACGATTAGGTTATGTATTTTTCTATAATGCCTCTTACTATCTTGCTAATCCTGCTGATATCTTCAAAGTGTGGGAAGGAGGCATGTCCTTTCATGGTGGACTCATTGGCGTTATTATCGCCATGGCTATTTTTGCCTATCAAAAACACTATAAATTCCTAGAAGTTTCTGATTTTGTTGCCCCTTTTGTGCCTATTGGTTTAGGTTTAGGCCGACTGGGAAACTTTATAAACGGTGAATTATGGGGACGCATTACTGACCCCAATAATTTTTGGGCAATGGGATTTCCACAAGCTCATAATGCTGATGTAAAAATACTACCCACCCTATCAGAAATTTACCAACAAGCATTCACCCAATATGGTTGTTTGCCAAGACACCCATCACAGCTATATGAATTTGCACTAGAAGGCGTTGTCCTATTTCTTGTTTTATATTTTTTCACTCGTCAAAAACGACCATTAGGTCAAATCTCAGCTGTATTTTTAATGGGTTACGGCATATTTAGATTTATTATTGAATTTAGCCGTGAACCAGATGCACAATTGGGCTTATTAAGCCTCGGATTATCAATGGGACAATGGTTATGTATCCCCATGGTTTTAGCCGGTGTTTTACTTTATATTTATGCCACTAAAAAATATCCCGTTCAAGCTTGATATTGTTGAATGATAGGCAATAGTTCTAATGGGGTGTCGATTTTAAAATCTTCACCCCATTTTTCTTGTTTGTCTTCTTCTGTAAGATAACCCCAGTTAGCTAATACCGTTATCATACCAGCATTTTTTCCTGCTTCTATATCTCTTTTGGCATCCCCAACATAAATACAATTTTTTGCTTTAACCCCCATTTCATCACAAGCAAAAAACATGGGCTTAGTACTTGGTTTCGACTCCGATGTAGTATCTCCACTCACAATTACGCTAGGAGGACATACAAACCCTAACTCATTGACCAAACGATTAGTAAATGCTTTGGGTTTATTAGTAATAATGCCCCACTCTAAACCTAAACGAGTAATTTCTTTAATCAAAGGATTAATTTCAGGAAATAAACCCGTTTTATCTGTAAAAGTTTGTTCATATTGATCTAAAAATGCTTGTTTTAATTCTGCAAATTCTGCACTAGATTCATCAACATTCATACCTAATTTTAAAAGACCTCTTGTTCCATGACTCGCAATTGGTCGAATTAAATCCATAGGTAAAGGTGATAAATCTCTATCAACAAGTAACTGATTTAAAGCACCTCCTAAATCAAGCGCTGTATCCGCTAATGTCCCATCCAAATCAAATAAAACTGCTTGTAACACATTTATCCCTTTTTTTAATTATAGTAAGTAATACCGTAAATACTGGCCATATGCGATAAACTACCTAGCAACACAAATACATGCCATATTCCATGCCCATGTTTGATTTTTTCATCATTAACATACCAATATATGCTTACCGTATAAAATAAACCACCCAATACTAAAAACACAATGCTAAATAGACTTAATGCCTCCCAACCAGGCTTGGCTGCTAGAAAACCTATCCAGCCCATTGCTAAATAAATTACTAAAGAAATAGGTCGCGTCCCTTTGGCCTTGAAAATAAATTCTTGAATAATGCCAACGATTGCTAAACCCCATACAATCGAAAAAATAGACCAGCCCCACCCTCCTTGAATCGCGACCAACATAAAAGGAGCATAAGTTCCTGCAATTAAAATATAAATAGCTAAATGATCTACTTTTTGAAAAATTTTTTTAAACTAGGCTTTCTAACACTATGGTACAAAAATGAACCTGCATATAAGATAATCATAGAACTAACAAAAATACTATTAGCCACAATCTTATAGGCATCTGCCAAAATACCTGAATAAACAATTAAAGCAGAGCCGAAGGCCGTTACCAAAATTAATCCTAGCAAATGCGAATACGCATTGAATCTTTCTGTATAGTACATAATCCTCCTTTAGATAGATAAAATTACTTAGTTCTGCTTAAAGCGAATTTCCATTGCTGTTGTGGTTCTAAACTTTTTTCAAAAACTTCTAATAAGTTTAACTCTAACTCTGAAAATCCCGCTTCGTACCTGGCTTCTTTGTTCACATAACCTTTACAGATGAACAATTCATACCGACTAATTAATTGCTTAAACAACTCAATTGCATCTAATCCTCTTTGATTAGCTAAATGCTGATACCAATAATTGCCAATTTTAACATGACCCACTTCATCATGATAAATAATCTCTAAAACTTCACAAGTTTTAAAATCCTTTTTTTGAGCAATTTTTTTTTGCATGGCAGGTGTCACATCTAAACCTCTAGCCTCCAACACTCTTGGAACCAAAGCCATGCGTACTAAAGGGTCATAAGAAGTTTTATAGGCCATATCCCATAAGTTATTATGGGCTTCAAAATCACCATAGTCAAAACCTAATTCCTGAAGACGTTCTCTCATTAAAGAAAAATGATAAACCTCTTCAAAGGCCACTTTCAACCAATCAAACGTGAATTTTTTGGGTAATAGTCGAAAACGATAAGCCGCATCCAACGCTAAATTAATTGCATTAAATTCAATGTGGCAAATAGAATGCAATAAAGCCGCATATCCTTCTACAGAAACATAACTTCTTTTTTTAACTTGATTGGGAGGAACTAGCTGTAAATTTTTAGGAATGCCTGCTTGGTCAATATCCAAAATACCAGAATCATCACTTTCCCAATAACCAGTGTGGCCTGTAAGATGCTTAATAGAATTTTTTATTAAGTTAACCGATTGAATTTTATCTTCAATTTCACAGGACAATAAGGATTTCTCTAATAAGTCAAACAAATGCATGTTAATTATGTAGTAATTGATTTTGCAAAACTAGTTACCCCATCAGAAATAGATTTCGCCATTTTTAAACGAAAACTTTCTGTTTTTAATAAATTTTCTTCTGTTGGATTGGATATAAAAGCCGTTTCTACTAATACAGAAGGGATATCAGGCGCTTTTAAGACCGCAAAATTTGCTTGATCTACATATTCCTTATGCAGTTTATTTACTTTTTCCAGCTCTTTTAAAATTAAAGCTCCTAATTTTAAACTTCGGTTAATAGTAGCAGTTTGAGTTAAATCAAATAAGGTATTATCCACATTTTTATCACCAACTTTTTTAACTCCACCAATTTCGTCTGATTGATTTTGCGTTTTAGCTAAATATTTTGCAGCCTCACTGGTTGCTCCCTTTTGACTCAATGCATACACACCCGTCCCTCTAGCAGAGGGCTTGGTAAAAGCATCTGCATGAATAGAAACAAATACATGCGCTTTTAATTGTCTTGCTTTTGCTACCCTAACTCTCAATGGAATAAAGACATCCTCATCTCGAGTCATGTAAACCTTAAAACCTTTATTACGTAACTCAGTACGTGCCTTTCTAGCAATATTCAAGACTACATCTTTTTCACGAGTTCCTTTAGAACCAATAGCACCTGGGTCTTCGCCTCCGTGACCTGGGTCTAGAACAATAATAGTGTCCTTAACACTTCTTGGTTTAGGTGTTTTTACAGGTTGAGGAACCGGTGTTGGCGTTTTGGGTGATTTAGGTTTTGAGTCCACTGGATTTTTAGTCGTAGTCTTACCAGATGAATTATTATTACTTCCCTTATTCGTCGCCACAACAACAGGAGCAGGGACTGGCTTAGCATTATTGTTACCGGTAATCTGACTAATTTTCTCACCTAAAATATCCCTGCCATTATTTTGTACAGCAACAGAAACAGGGGTATCAGCCGTACTTCCATAGCTAGATACTTGTCCTTTATTGTATTCTTGTAATAATACTAATAATGGATCATCATCACTGGCAACAGAAGCAGGATATAAATCGACAACCAAACGGTTTTTAAACTCTGAAACAGGTTTTAAAGTAAATAACTGAGGATTAACTTTTTCTTTTAAATCGAAGACAATTCGAACGGTATTATCATCATATTGCCCAACCCTCGCCTTAGAAATATAAGGATCTCTTTCCAACACTTTAACTGAAATACTTTTAATCACTTCATCTAAATGGGCGTTTTGAATATCCAAGACCAACCGATCGGGGTTTTCTAAATGAAAGTATTTATAATCCAAAGTCTGTTGTGATTCGATCGTTACCCTAGTATAAGCAGAAGCAGGCCAAACCCTAACTGCAACAAAATTAGCAGATCTTGAGGCTGCTACAACAGAAGTGGATGTAATACTGAACAATAGGGTTCCCCCTATTGTTTTTAACATGTCTCTACGACTTATTTTATTATCCATTGATCTACCAGTTCTCTTCCTCTTGTTGAGTGACTTTCAATATCAACACAACGAATTAATCCTTTATAGTCTATCTTTAATATGATATCTGGATTTAAATCTATTCCTGAAATTTTTTTAGGCCACTCAATTAAATTAACTGATTGAGTATCGACAACATCATCAAATCCAAGATCATACCACTCCAGTGCATGACTAAAACGATATAAATCAAAGTGATTGATTAGACCAATATTGGTGTGATAAGTTTCTAAAAAACTATAAGTAGGACTTTTTACAGTACCCGAAAAATCTAAAGCACGGAGCAAAGAACGTACAAAAAAAGTTTTACCCGCGCCTAACCCTCCCACCAAATAGACAATTAAAGGAGGTTCTATCACCAAGGCAAAATCTTGAGCTAATTTTCGAGTATCTTCCTCACTTTGTAGTATCATTTTTCTAATTATTGTTAGTCATTTAATAGTTCTCCCTTTAAGGAAAACGTATGCACCTTGCTTATTTTAATATTAACCATCTGATTTAACAAGTCAATATTGCCATTAAAGTTAACAACCCTATTATTCGCTGTTCTTGCTTGCAACTGGTTAGGGTCTTTTTTCGATATCCCCTCAACCAAACATCGTTGTACGGTACCTAACATCCCTTGGTTGATTCTTAGTGTTTCTGCTTCAATAAGCTCATTTAACTGCTCTAATCGCTTCACTTTGGTTTCATAAGGCGTGGTATCTGGTAAATCTGCAGCCGGTGTGCCAGGACGAGGACTATAAATGAATACAAAACTTAAATCAAAAGCAATATCCTGTACTAGTTTTAGGGTTTTTTCAAATTCTTCATCTGTTTCAGTCGGAAAACCAACAATAAAATCAGAACTGAGACATAAATCAGGTCGGATTTTTCGTAACTTTCTGATAATAGATTTATATTCTAATGCCGTATAACCTCTTTTCATAGCAGCCAAAACCCTATCTGAACCGCTTTGAATAGGTAAATGCAAGTGAGAAACTAATTTGGGTAAATCTCGATAGCATTCAATAATAGCATCGGTAAATTCTCTTGGATGACTGGTTGTAAACCTAATTCTTTCAATTTCAGGAATTTCATGCACTATTCTTAACAAGGAAGCAAAATCACATGTTGAACCATCACTAACCGATCCTCGATAAGCATTGACATTCTGACCTAATAAATTAATTTCTTTAACTCCTTGATCAACCAACTCCATAATCTCAGTTAGAACATCCTCTAGGGGTCTAGAAAATTCCTCTCCTCGAGTATAAGGCACCACACAAAAACTGCAATATTTAGAACAACCTTCCATGATAGAAATAAAAGCACTACCCCCTTTTACTTCAGCTGGAGGCAAATGATCGAATTTTTCAATCTCTGGAAAAGTAATATCAACTTGAGATTTACCTGTTTTATGCTTTTGATCTATCAATTGTGGCAAGCGATGCAATGTTTGAGGCCCAAAAACAACATCAACATAAGGTGCTCGTCTAACAATTTTTTCACCCTCCTGAGAAGCAACACAACCGCCCACACCTATAATCAAATTTTGATTATTATATTTTAGATGTTTAATTCTACCCAAGTCAGAAAAAACTTTCTCCTGAGCTTTTTCTCTCACGCTACACGTATTAAAAAGGATAATATCTGCTTCTTCTGGTTTATCTGTTTTTTGACACTCTTCATTATCAGCTAAAACAGAAACCATCTTATCAGAATCATATTCATTCATCTGACAGCCAAAAGTTCGTATATATACTTTTTTCATTTTTAGTTCCTAAACACTCTCACTTTAAAATACAAAAGCCAACTTATATCAGTTGGCTTATTTTAAAAATTAGTTAATTAAATTTCTTATTCAGCAGACTCAACCTTTTCAGAAATAGCCTCTTTTATTTTAGTTGCAGCTTTTTTCTTTGGTGCTGGTTTTGGTTCTTCTACCTCATCCGTAGCCAATTCTACTAACTGAACTAATGCTAAAGGTGCATTATCTCCGTCACGATAGCCATATTTTAATATTCTAACATAACCACCATTACGATTACTAAAGCGTGGGCCCAATTCATCAAATAATTTAACAACCACATCACGATCACGTGTGCGATTAAAGGCCAGACGACGATTAGCTAAACTTGGTTTTTTTCCCAATGTGATTAAAGGCTCTGCCACTCTACGCAACTCTTTAGCTTTTGGCAAAGTAGTCACGATAGTTTCTTCAGTCAAAAGAGAATTAGTCATGTTACGCAACATGGCTATTCTATGACTGCTAGTTCTATTTAATTTACGATTAGAATTACGATGACGCATGTCACTATTCCTTTATTTAATAATTATAATTTATCCAACCCAACCGGTGGCCAAGAATCTAATTTTGTTCCTAAAACTAAGCCCTTAGACGCTAAAACTTCTTTAATTTCATTAAGCGACTTACGACCAAGATTAGGTGTTTTTAACAATTCTGTTTCAGTACGTTGAATTAAATCTCCAATATAATAGATACTTTCTGCTTTCAAGCAATTTGCAGAACGTACAGTCAAATCCAAATCATCTACTGGTTGTAATAATACTGGATCGATTTCTGGCTCTTGCTCTTCTTCTACCTCTTCTAATTTACCTTTAAGGTCAGCAAAAATAGACATTTGATCAATTAAAATACGAGCTGCTGTTCTCACCGCATCTTCTGCATCTATTAATCCGTTAGTCTCAATATCTAATACTAAACAGTCCAAATCAGTTCTTTGTTTCACACGGGCTGGTTTTACTTCAAAGCTCACACGACTAATTGGTGAAAAACTAGCATCCAATTGAATGGCACCAATTTGTCGAGAATCTTCATTTTGTTCTCTTGAAGTAGCTGGTTGATACCCTCTTCCACTCTCAACTTTAATCAACATTTCCAATTCGCCACCTTCTGCTAAGTGACAAATAACATGTTCAGGGTTAATAATTTCAACATCATGAGGCAATTGAATATCAGAAGCAAAGACCACACCTGCTTGATCTTTCTTCAACAACAAAGTTGCTTCATCCGAACCATGAAGTTTAAACACAACCCCTTTTAAGTTCAAAAGTACATCGACCACATCTTCTTGTACATGATCAATGGTAGAGTATTCATGCAATACACCTGTAATATTCACTTCAGTCGGTGCAAAACCGGTCATAGAAGATAATAAAATTCTTCTTAACGCATTACCTAGCGTGTGACCAAATCCTCGTTCGAAAGGTTCCATGGTAACTAAAGTACGATTAGGTGAAATAACTTCTACTTCAACACTACGTGGTTTTAAAAATTCAGAAGTACTATTTTGCATTTATCTTTCCTCAAATAGCATCAAGTATTATTATTTAGAATAAAACTCAACTACTAATTGTTCATTAATTTCTTGACTTAATTCTGAGCGATCAGGATGATTCTTATACTCAGCAGTCATCTTGTTAGCATCTACTGTTAACCAAGAAGGAAAACCTACTTGTTCTGCAAGAATTAATGCTTCTTGTATTCTCGATTGTTTCTTGGCTTTCTCTTTAACAGAAACTATATCACCTGGTTTTACAAGATAAGAAGGAATATTGACTGGTTTTTCATTAACTAAAATAGCGCCATGAGAAACTAATTGTCTAGCTTCAGAACGCGTTGAACCAAAACCAGCTCTATATACAACATTATCTAATCTTGATTCTAATAATTGTAATAAGATTTCACCAGTAGAGCCTCTTCTTCTATCTGCTTCAGCAAAATACTTACGGAATTGTCTTTCTAACACACCATAAATTCTGCGAATTTTTTGTTTTTCTCTTAACTGTACGCCATAATCAGATAGTTGCTTTGGTCTAGCACCATGCTGTCCCGGTGCTACATTAAAATTTTTACATTTAGAGTCTAAAGAACGACGTTTGCTTTTTAACTCTAAATCTGTCCCTTCACGACGGGATAATTTACATTTAGGTCCTAAATAACGTGCCATTGAATTCTTCTCCTAATTAAATACGACGACGTTTCGGAGGGCGACATCCATTATGAGGTATTGGAGTCACATCTGAAATACTGGTAATTTTAAATCCAAGAGCATTTAGCGAACGAACTGAAGATTCACGACCAGGTCCAGGACCCTTAATTAAAACCTCTAAATTCTTTACACCATACTCTTGGGCAACTTTACCAGCTGATTCCGCTGCTATCTGAGCAGCAAAAGGTGTGCTTTTACGAGAACCTTTAAATCCTGCACCGCCAGAGGTAGCCCAAGACAACGCATTGCCTTGACGGTCAGTAATTGTAATAATAGTGTTGTTGAAAGATGCATGAATATGAGCAACTCCATCACTAACAGATTTACGTACTTTCTTGCGCACACGAGCTGTGTTTGCTTTAGCCATTACATATTATCCTTAAAAAATTAAATTTATTTCTTACCAGCAATCGCCTTACGAGGACCCTTACGAGTTCTTGCATTAGTGCGAGTACGCTGACCACGACACGGTAAGCCACGACGATGGCGAAAACCGCGATAACATCCCATGTCCATTAAACGTTTAACAGACATAGATACTTCACGACGTAAGTCACCTTCTACATCATATTTAGCAACTTCGTCACGCAATCTTTCTAGTTCTGCATCAGATAAATCTTGAACTTTTTTAGAAGGTTCAACATCAGCAGCTACACAAATCAACTTTGCACGAGTATCTCCAATACCATAAATCGATTGCAAACCAATCACAACATGTGCTTTATTGGGGATATTCACTCCAGCTATACGAGCCATAAATATTTCCTTTTATTAAAAATCTATTTTTAATTTATTTTGATCGAAATGTAATCCGACCTTTAGTTAAATCATATGGTGTCATTTCTACAGTAACTTTATCACCTGGGGAAATACGAATATAATTCATCCTCATTTTCCCAGAAATAATACCTAATACCTCATGTCCATTTTCAAGTCTAACTTTAAATGTTGCATTAGGTAGCATTTCAAGAACTTCACCTTCCATCTCTAATGTATCTTCTTTTGCCATACTTTACTTTCTTCTTGAAGTAGAACGGTTCATCAAATTTTCATACTGTTGACTCACTTGGTACGAACTCAACTGCGCAGTAAAATCCATGGTTACCACTACTAAAATTAATAAAGAAGTACCCCCTAAATAAACAGGGATATTAAAGAATTGAATTAACAATTCTGGAATCACGCATACAAAAGTGATATACAAAGCACCATAAAAAGTTAATCTTAAAATAACTTTTTCTAGGTACTTAGAAGTTTGCTCTCCTGGTCTAATTCCAGGAATAATAGCACCACCTTTTTTTAAATTCTCAGCAATTTCTCTTGGGCTATACATAATAGCTGTATAGAAATAACTAAAGAAAAATATAGAAGCTGCAAAAATAATCAAATAAACAGGTTGACCTCTAGTAACCATCACAGAGAAGGTCTGTAAAAAACTCATTGCATTAAAAGAGGTAATCCAATTAATTGCCATGCCTAAAAAAGCTAAAATACTAGAAGCGAAAATAGGCGGAATAACCCCTGCCATATTTAACTTAAATGGCACATGCGATGTTTGACCCCCAGCCATAGAACGAGTGGTCACTTGTCGTTTAGCATAGTGAATAGGAATCTTTCTTTGTCCACTTTCCACAAAAACCACAAAATATATTAAAACTAAGGCTCCTGCAAAAATCATCACACCAACAAATAAATTCATAGAACCACTTCTGATCATATCCAAAACTTTATAGATGCCTGTTGGGATAGAAGCTGCAATCCCAGCACAAATAATGATCGAAATTCCGTTACCAATACCTCTTTCAGTAATTTGTTCACCTAACCACATTAAGAACATCGTTCCTGTTACCAAACAAACCACTGTCGATAAATAAAACTCATAAGGGCCAATAATAACAATACCTGGTTGAGCTAATAATAATTTTGCCATTCCCAGCGATTGAAAAGTGGCTAAAATAATTGTACCAATACGCGTATATTTAGTAATAACCCTTCTTCCAGCTTCTCCTTCTTTTTTCAATGCTTTGAGAGAAGGAATAATCTCTCCTGCTAACTGCATAACAATAGAAGAGGAAATATAAGGCATAATACCAATTGCAAAAATAGAAAATCGCTGCAATGCACCACCTGAGAATAAATTTAACATCCCCAGTAAGCCATTACTAGACTGCTGTACCATATTACTCATAGCAACAGGATCCACACCAGGAACAGGTATATGCGCACCAAATCGATACACAAACAACGCACCTAAAACAAACATAATCCGATTCATTAAATCGGATGAAACGTTTGTTTTACTTAATTTCTGAGAATTTGCCACTTAATTTCCCTTTAAATTATTCAACTTTTCCACCAGCTTCTTCTAAAGCTTTCTTCGCTCCTTCAGAAACTTTTAAACCTCTAATAGTAACTGCTTTAGAAATAGATCCTGTAGCAATTACTTTAACATTCTCGCTAATGCTTGGAATTAATTTGGCTTGTTTCAAAGCTAAAATATCAATATCAGTAACAGGTAATTGATCTAATTGAGTTAACGTTACTTGTGCATTATATTTATTAGTAAGAGATCTAAAGCCTCTCTTAGGTAAACGACGTTGGATAGGCATTTGACCACCTTCAAATCCAACTTTATGATAACCACCAGTACGACTCTTCTGACCTTTATGGCCACGACCACAAGTCTTACCTAAGCCACTTCCGATACCACGGCCAACTCTCTTAGCTGCTTTTTTAGAACCTTCTTTAGGTTGGATAGTATTTAAATACATTTTATTACTCCACTTTAAGTAGATAACTAATCTTATTAATCATACCTCTGTTTTCAGGGGTATCTAAGACTTCTACTGTATGTTCACGATGGCGCAAACCTAATCCTCTAGCACAAGCTCTATGTGATTGCTGACAACCAATCAGGCTCTTTTCTAAAGTAACCTTTATCGTTCCTGCAGATGATTTAGCCTTACTTGTCGCCTTACTCTTATTGTCACTAGCAGATTTAGACTTAGAAGAAGCCTTACTAGCTGATGTTTTAGGCTTAGCCGCTGTTTTCGAAGTACTTGCTTTAGAAGAAGTCGTTTTACTCTTGGTGCTACTTGTTGTTTTCTTTGTTGTTGACTTCTTAGCTGTACTTGATGCATTAGCACTACTTGTTTTTTTGGTTTGAGCAACTTTTTTTTCAGCAGTATCTTGTTTTTTTGCTGCTGCTGTCTTTTTTTCAGTCTCAGCCACTGCTTCTTTTGAATCTTTTGTTGCTACATCTAATTCTTTATCACTCATGACTTGTTCCTAAAATTTCTTCTACTGACAAACCTCTCTTACGAGCAATCTCATCAGGTGTTTTAATTTTCATCAATCCATCCAAAGTAGCACGGACGATATTATAAGGATTGGTAGATCCATGAATCTTAGCAGATACATTATGCACACCCATCACATCAAATACCAAACGCATAGGACCCCCTGCTTTTACACCACTACCTTCTTTAGAAGGTTGCATAAAAACTTTAGTTGCACCATGCTTACCAATCACTTGGTGATGAATTGTTCTATCATTTAAAGGGATTTTGACCATGTTTTTTCTTGCTTGATCCATCGCTTTTTGAATCGCCAAAGGCACTTCTTTCGCTTTCCCTTTACCCATACCCACTTGTCCATCGCCATTGCCCACTACAGCAAGAGCTGAAAAAGACATAATGCGTCCACCTTTTACAACTTTAGTTACACGGTTAACGGAAACCATTTTCTCTAATAAACCATCACCGCGTTCTTCTACTTGTTTTGCCATTATCACTCCGTTTATTTTATTAACAGTTCAAGCCATTTTCTCTAGCTGCATCAGCCAAAGCTTTTACGCGGCCATGATATTTATATCCAGACCTATCAAAGGCTACATCGGTAATCCCTGCAGATTTAGCACGTTCAGCAATCAACTTACCTACTTCAGTTGCCACATCAGTAGTATTACCAATTTTATACTTAGAACGTATCGCAGATTCCACACTCGAAGCATGAGCTAAAACTTTCTCGTTATCCGAAGACAAAATTTGAGCATAAATATTGTTGTTACTTCTATAAACTGTCAGGCGGACGGCTCCTGAATTCGCTATTTTGGCACGAGTTTTACGTGCTCTGCGTATTCTTGCTTGATTTTTATTCATTTTATTGCCTCAATTATTTCTTAGTAGTTTCTTTAATTGCAACATATTCATCAGCATATCTAACCCCTTTACCTTTATAAGGCTCAGGAGGTCTATACCCTCTTACTTCTGCTGCGACTTGACCTACCTTTTGTTTATCAAACCCTGAAATAACAATTTCCGTTTGGGATGGAGTTTCTGCCGTAATACCTTCTGGCAATTGATAGGCTACTGGATGTGAAAAACCTAAAGAAAGATTTAAAACTTTACCTTGGGCTTGAGCACGATACCCTACCCCAATTAATTGTAATTTCTTTTGAAATCCTTCAGATACTCCATGAACCATATTAGCAACAATTGCTCTTAAAGTACCAGACATCGCATTTGATGCTTTAGATGATGATTTAGCTTCAAATTTAACTTCGTTGTTTTCCACCACAACATTCACCAAGTTTGATTTGAACTTCTGTTTCATCTCACCTTGCTTGCCTTTAACAATAATCTCATTATTGTTAACTTTTACATCAATCCCTTCAGGAATGCTAACCGGGTTTTTTGCAATTCTAGACATGATTAATTTCCTCTCCTAAGCGACGATGCACAACAACTCGCCACCTACTTGATTAGCACGAGCTTTACGATCTGTCATTACACCCTTCGATGTACTGACAATAGCCACTCCCAAACCATTCATTACACTTGGAATGTCGTTTGTACCCTTATATACCCGTAAACCCGGACGAGAAACTCGTTTAATTAATTCAATAACCGGTTTACCAGCATAATATTTCAACTCGATTTCCAAAGTTGGTTTGCCTTCATTATTTAATTTATAATCTTCAATATAACCTTCTTCTTTCAAAACTTGAGCAATAGAACACTTAAGTTTTGAAGATGGCATTGCAACAGACTCTTTACCTGCTACTTGTCCATTGCGAATACGGGTCAACATATCAGAAATAGGATCATGCATACTCATTGATTAATCTCCTACTTACCAACTAGATTTAATCACACCAGGAATTTCGCCCTTCATTGCAAGTTCGCGAACCTTAGTACGACCTAATCCAAATTTTCTAAAAGTACCACGTGGTCTACCTGTCATTTCACAACGACGTCTTTGACGTACAGGCATAGCATTACGTGGAATAGATTGAAATTTTAAACGTGCTTCAAATTTTTCTTCTTCCGTTGCGTTTGGATCATTAATAACTGCAATGATCGCAAGACGTTTCGGTTCATATTTTTCAGCCAAACGTTGACGTTTCACATCTCTATAAATTAACGATTTTTTTGCCATATATTTTTAACTCTTAAAAGGAAAATTCATTAACGTTAACAACTCTCTTGCTTCTTCATCAGTTTTTGCTGTGGTTGTGATGGTAATATTTAAACCACGCAAAGTATCGATTTTATCATACTCAATTTCAGGAAATATAATTTGCTCTTTAACACCCATATTATAATTTCCTCTACCATCAAATGACTTAGGATTTAAGCCTCTAAAGTCACGAATACGAGGTAAAGAAACAACAATTAGTCTTTCTAAAAACTCATACATCTGACGACGACGTAAAGTCACTTTACATCCAATGGGATAGTCATCACGTATCTTAAAACCAGCAATAGATTTTTTAGCTTTAGTCACAACAGGTTTTTGTCCTGAAATTTTTGCTAAATCAGATAAAGCAAATTCCATAACCTTTTTGTCAGCCACTGCTTCACCTACACCCATATTTAAAGTGATTTTTTCAATACGAGGCACTTCCATAATAGACTTATAGCCCATTTTTTCCATCATCTGTGGAGCAATTTCTTCCAAATACTGCTTTCTTAAACTAGACATATTTAACTCCATTAAGCCTCAATAGTTTGTCCATCCGATTTATAAATACGAACGCGACGTACCTTTTTACCTTCTTCTGCAACAACCTTAATCCCAACACGATCAGCTTTTTTAGTTTTAGGATTTAAAATTGCTACATTAGAAATTGCTATTGGCATAGTTTTAACTACTATTCCGCCTTCTTGTCCTTGTGCAGGATTAGGTTTGGTGTGACGTTTCGCTACATTAACACCTTCAACCACAACTTTATCATCAGTCACTTTTAAAACTTTGCCCTGACGTCCTTTATCTTTACCTGCAATTACTACAACCTGATCGCCTTTGTGAATTTTATTCATTTGAACTCCTTAAATCACTTCTGGTGCCAATGAAACGATTTTCATAAATCGTTCCGAACGTAATTCACGCGTTACTGGTCCAAAAATACGAGTACCTAGAGGTTCAAGTTTGGCATTCAATAGCACCGCAGCATTACGATCAAATTTAATTAAATTACCATCAGCACGACGTACACCTTTTGCAGTTCTAACAACAACTGCATTATATACATCACCTTTTTTAACACGGCCATGTGGCGCCGCATCTTTCACTGTAACTTTTATGACATCGCCAACTGTTGCATAACGACGTTTTGAGCCGCCCAACACTTTAATGCACATTACTTTACGTGCACCAGAATTATCAGCCACATCCAAAATGGTTTGCATCTGAATCATGATGATTACCTTTACTTGCTTGCAATAATTAATTCAACAACTCTAAACCAACTTAACTTATCATTGTTAAAAAGCCTTTTAAATACCTCTTAAACTTCTTAACACTCTATATTTTCCTACAGAGTTCTAATAAATCAGTCTTGGCTCCCGAAAAGGATCTAGATTTATCTGTTTTTTATAAAAAGAAGGAGATTGTAACATGCTTTATTCATCCTAACAACCCCCTTCCCGCTATGTATGGCTAATTTATTATTAAATAATTTTAGCTTTTTCAACTAAAGAAGTAACAACCCAGGCTTTAGTTTTTGAAATCGGTTTATTTTCCGAAATACGAACAATATCACCTTCTTTACATTCATTGGCTTCATCATGAGCGTGGATTTTACTTGTCTTACGGATGAACTTACCATAAAGAGGATGTTTCACTTTTCTCTCAATCAATACAGTCACCGTTTTATCCATCTTATCACTAACCACTTTCCCAGTTAGAGTACGTATATTTTTATCACTCATACCGCTACTCCTTTTTCAGCCAAAACAGTTTTAATACGTGCAATTTCACGTTTAATTTTTTTAACTTCACTGGTCTTAGCCAATTGACCTGATGATAATTGCATTCTTAATCCAAAACTAACTTTATTTAATTCCAAAAGTTCTTTTTTTAAATCTTCTGGACTTTTTTCTCTAAGTTCTACTATGTTCATTATTGACCCACCTGTCTAGTCACAAAAACAGTCGAAATAGGTAATTTAGCAGCCGCTAAAGCAAATGCTTGACGTGCCAAATCTTCGGACACTCCGTCCATTTCATACAATACTTTCCCAGGGCGTATTTCAGCAACGAAATATTCAGGAGAACCTTTACCACCCCCCATACGTACTCCGATTGCCTTTTCTGTGATAGGTTTATCAGGAAAAACTCTAATCCAAATACGTCCGCCACGTTTAATATGACGAGTCATTGCACGACGAGCTGCTTCGATTTGTCTTGCTGTTAGGCGTCCTCTACCAGTAGCTTTTAATGCAAAATCACCAAAATTAACATCAGTACCATTAGTCGCTACACCTGTATTACGACCTTTATGGTGCTTACGAAATTTCATTCTATTTGGCTGCAGCATTTCTACCACCTGCCTTTCTTCTTCTGTTTAATTGAGGTTTTTCATCAGAGATATGATCTGGAGAACCTACTTCTCCTTTATAAATCCAAACCTTAACACCAATAATTCCATAAGTGGTTAAAGCTTCACTTGTTGCATAATCCACATCAGCACGCAAAGTGTGTAAAGGAACTCTTCCTTCTCTATACCACTCACTTCTTGCAATATCAATTCCATTCAAACGACCAGAACACATTATTTTAACGCCCTTAGCGCCTTGTTTCATCGCATTTTGCATCGCACGACGCATTGCTCTTCTAAAGGCAATACGTTTTTCCAACTGTTGGGCGATACCATCTGCAACGACTTGTGCATTCAATTCAGGTCTACGAATTTCTTCGATATTAACATGAACTGGAACTCCCATTAATTTTTGTAAATCATTTCTTAAACTCTCAATGCCTTCACCTTTTTTACCAATAACAACGCCAGGTCTAGCACTGTGAATTGTAATACGGGCAGACTTAGCTGGTCTTTCAATAACGACTCTACCAACTGATGCGCCTGATAATCTTTTATCTAAATATTCTCTAACTTCTATATCTTGTTTCAATATTGTAGGAAACTCACTAGATTTAGCATACCACTTAGAAGACCAGTCTTTATTGACCGATAAGCGAAAACCCGTAGGATTAATTTTTTGACCCATTCTGTTTTCCTTTAATCACTTAACGTCACATTGATGTGACAAGTTTGTTTTTCAATACGATTACCACGTCCCTTAGCTCTTGCACGAAATCTCTTTAAACTTCCTGATTTATTTACAAAAACTTCATAAACTTTGAGTGTGTCTATATCAGCACCCTCATTGTTTTCCGCATTAGCAATCGCCGATAGCAAAACCTTCTTGACTAAATCAGATCCTTTTTTAGGACTGAAAGTTAGAATATTTAATGCTTCTTCAACTTGTTTACCGCGAATCATATCCACTACTAATCTTGCTTTTTGCGCAGATATTCTCGCATTCTGATGATTTGCTGTAACTCTCATATCTTACCCCTTATTATTTCTTAGCTTTTTTATCAGCTAGATGACCTTTAAAGGTGCGTGTTAACGAGAATTCACCCAATTTATGCCCTACCATGTTATCACTAATGTAAACAGGAACATGAGTACGACCATTGTGTACTGCAATAGTCAAACCAATAAAATCAGGCAAGATGGTTGAACGACGTGACCATGTTTTGATTGGTCTTTTATCATTGGTCTCACGAGCTGCATCCACTTTTTTCAAAAGATGCAAATCAACATAAGGACCTTTCTTTAATGAACGTGCCATATTAATTAACCTTTACTAGAATAACGACGACGTACAATCATACTATCTGTACGTTTGTTAGAACGAGTACGATAACCTTTTGCCGGTGTACCCCATGGACTGACTGGTTCACGAGCTTCACCAGTTTTACCCTCACCACCACCATGTGGGTGATCTATCGGGTTCATAGCTACACCTCGAACAGTAGGACGAATACCTCTCCAGCGATTAGCACCAGCCTTACCTAATTTCTTCGCACTTTGCTCTTCATTTCCAACCTCACCTATAGTCGCTCTGCAACTAATGTGAACTTTTCTAATCTCACCAGAACGTAAGCGAATTTGAGCATAAATACCTTCTTTCGCTAATAAAATTGCTGAAGATCCAGCCGCTCTCGCTAATTGAGCCCCTTTGCCTGGTTTCAATTCAACACAATGAATAGTAGTACCCACTGGTATATTTTGGATTGGCAAGTTATTACCAACCCTAATAGGTGCTTTCGAACCAGCAAGCAAAGTATCACCAGCTTTAAGTCCTCTTGGTGCAATAATATAGCTTCTTTCTCCATCTAAATAACAAATCAAAGCAATCAATGCACTACGATTAGGATCATATTCAATTCTTTCGACTTTAGCCTTAATCCCATCTTTCGTATTTCTCTTAAAGTCAACAATACGGTAGTTTTGTTTATGTCCACCACCTCTGTGACGAGTGGTAATATGCCCGTTATTATTACGACCAGCATTACCCTTCTTTTTCTCTACTAAAGGCGCATAAGGAGCACCTTTATGCAAGCCTTCTACTTTAACGCGAATCATACCGCGTTGACCAGCAGAAGTAGGTTTCATTTTTACAATAGCCATTTATTTCTCCCTATTCCGCGCTCTTAGAAGTCGTTGCTTCTACATCTAAATTTTGACCAGGAACAAGAGTTACATAAGCTTTTTTTACATCACTTCTTTTTCCTTCATACCGACCAAAACGCTTGTTCTTACCCATTTGATTAACTGTATTAACAGCCTGAACTTTAACCTCAAACAATAATTCAACAGCCGCTTTAATTTCACGCTTAGTTGCAGTGCGTTTTACTTTTAAAACAATTTGTTCTTTGTTTTCAGCTAAATCGTTACTTTTCTCAGAAACTACTGGAGCAACGATAACCTTCATTAAACGTTCTTGATTCATACTAATTGCTCCTCTAGTTGTACCACCGCATCCTTAGTTAAAATCACTTTGTTGTAATACAACAAGCTATAAGGATCGATTCTTTGAGTTTCTAATACCAAGACATCTGCTAAATTTCTACTCGATAAATAGATGTTTTCTGATAATTCATTAGTCAAAAATAAAGTTTTATCTAAACCCATATTCTTGATTTGCGCTGCAAAATCCTTGGTTTTTGGTGATTGAGCATTTAATTCATCAATCACAAACAAGCGTTCATCACGAGCCAATTGAGATAAGATAGTCGCCATTCCTGCGCGATACATCTTTTTATTAACCTTTTGTGAGAAATTTTCCCATGGTTTACTAGGAAAGGCACGTCCACCTTTTCTCCAAATAGGAGAGGCAGCAGAACCAGCACGAGCACGACCAGTACCTTTTTGTCTCCATGGTTTTTTGTTAGTGAATTTCACTTCGGCTCTTGTTTTTTGAGCTCTTGTACCACTTCTTGCATTCGCTAAATATGAAGTTACTAGTTGATGAACCAATGATTCATTATATTCCCTAGCAAATAAAGCATCGGAAGCTGTCACATTACCAGAAACATTACCTTTACTATCAATAACTTTAAGTTCCATTAAGCACCTCTCTTCACGCTAGGACGCACAATAACATCACTATTAATAGAACCTGGAACAGCACCTCTAATGAGTAGTAATTGTTTTTCCGCGTCAACTCTAACAATTGTTAAATTTTGTGTGGTTGTACGTTTAGAACCTAAATGACCGGCCATCTTCTTCCCTTTAAATACACGTCCTGGATCTTGGCATTGACCAATAGAACCTGGCGCACTATGTGAGAGGGAATTACCGTGTGATGCTCTTTGAGAACTGAATTTGTTTCTTTTGATATTACCAGCAAAACCTTTACCTTTACTGACCCCAGTAACATCAACTAATTGACCTTCTTCAAAAATAGAAACATCAATATTTTTACCTAATTCTAATTCTGCTAATTGGGTTTCATCCAAAAGGAATTCAATCAAACCGGAACCAGCTTCAACGCCCACTTTAGCAAAGTGACCCGCTTCTGCCCTGTTAACACGATTTGCTTTTTTTTGACCAAAAGCTAACTGAACAGCATTATAACCATCAGTTTCTTTGGATTTTTTTTGAGTAACGCAGTTAGCCGATACCTCAAGAACAGTTACAGGAATAGCTTCTCCCTTTTCACCAAAAATTCTTGTCATACCGACTTTACGTCCTACTAGACCTAAAGCCATAACAAATACCTTTAAAAAATTATTCTAATTAATTAGACAATTACGATTGACTGCCTAAACCAAATAAAAAGCCCAACTTGAAAATAAATTCCAAGTCGAGCTTTACATTTTAACAGATGTTTTAAAAGTAGACAATACAATTAACTAATTCTAATCAATATTGTCTTAATCTTACTACTGAACTTTAATTTCCACATCTACACCTGCGGGTAAATCAAGTTTCATTAATGCATCAGTAGTTTTATCTGTCCAATCTACAATATCCATCAATCTCAAATGTGTTCTTATCTCTAACTGCTCACGAGATTTTTTATTCACATGAGGAGAGCGCAAGATATCAAATCGTTCAATTTTAGTTGGTAAAGGAATAGGTCCCTTTACTACGGCACCAGTACGTTTAGCAGTATCCACAATTTCTTGGGCCGAATGATCGATTAAATTATAATCATACGCTTTTAGTCTAATTCTAATTTTTTGAGTTTTCATTAAGTTAACCCCTAAAATTAAGCGACAATTTTAGAAACAACACCAGCTCCAACCGTGCGACCACCTTCTCTTATCGCAAAGCGTAAGCCTTCTTCCATCGCTATCGGCGCTATCAATTCTACGTCCAAAGTAACATTCTCTCCAGGCATTACCATTTCTGTTCCTTCTGGTAAACTTACCGCGCCTGTTACGTCAGTTGTTCTAAAATAAAATTGTGGACGGTAATTGTTAAAGAATGGTGTATGACGACCACCTTCTTCTTTACTCAATACATAAACTTCTGCTGAGAATTTAGTATGTGGTGTAATTGAACCTGGTTTCGCTAATACTTGACCACGTTCTACATCTTCACGTTTCGTTCCTCTTAACAAGACCCCTACGTTATCACCAGCTTGTCCTTGATCCAATAACTTACGGAACATTTCAACACCAGTAACTGTGGTTTTTTCTGTCGGTTTCAAGCCTACGATTTCTACTTCATCTCCAACATTAACCACACCACGTTCAACACGTCCAGTAACTACTGTACCACGACCTGAAATAGAAAAAATG
Source organism: Neisseriaceae bacterium PsAf (assembly GCA_017114885.1). Classification (GTDB taxonomy): domain Bacteria; phylum Pseudomonadota; class Gammaproteobacteria; order Burkholderiales; family Neisseriaceae; genus QFNR01. The sequence goes on from WNLJ01000015.1 coordinate 24,222, forward strand.
TCTTCAATCGGCAACAAGAATGGTTTGTCAACTGCACGCTCTGGAGTTGGAATATAACTATCCAAGGCTGCTGCTAATTCTAAAATGGATGGCTCACCAATTGGTGATTGATCACCTTCTAGTGCTTTCAATGCAGAACCTTTAATGATAGGCGTATCATCTCCTGGAAAGTCATAACTAGACAACAAATCTCTTACTTCCATATCTACCAATTCTAATAACTCTTCATCATCTACTTGGTCACATTTGTTTAAATACACCAAAATATAAGGTACACCTACTTGACGTCCCAATAAGATATGCTCACGTGTTTGTGGCATTGGACCATCCGCTGCTGATACCACTAGTATCGCGCCGTCCATTTGTGCCGCACCTGTAATCATATTCTTAACATAGTCCGCGTGTCCTGGGCAGTCTACGTGTGCATAGTGACGAGCCTCCGTTTCATATTCAACGTGTGAAGTATTAATCGTAATACCACGTGCCTTCTCTTCCGGTGCATTATCAATTTGATCGTATGCTTTAGCAGTTCCACCAAATTTATTCGATAATATCGTCGTTAAAGCCGCTGTCAATGTCGTCTTACCATGGTCAACGTGACCAATGGTGCCAACGTTTACGTGCGGTTTACTTCTCTCAAACTTTTCTTTAGCCATGAGCTAATTCCTTTTAAAAATTAATTAAAGAACACTACTATTTAAAATAGTAAATTATGATTTCCTACTTTCAATAATTTGCTGTGCCACATGTTGTGGTGCTTCAGCATAATGCTTAAATTCCATACTGTAAGTAGCACGTCCTTGAGTTAAAGAACGCAATGAGGTTGCATAGCCAAACATTTCAGATAATGGAACTTCAGCTCTAATTTTCTTACCACCAATACCATCATCATCCATTCCTTGAACCATACCACGACGAGTGGATAAATCACCCATCACATCACCCATGTAATCTTCTGGAGTTTCTACTTCCACAGCCATCACAGGTTCCAACAGAACAGGGTTAGCTTTACGCATACCATCTTTAAATGCCATTGAACCTGCTAATTCAAATGCTAATTGTGATGAATCGACATCATGATAAGAACCGAAAACTAAACGAGCTCTAATATCAACAACAGGATACCCTGCTAAAACACCACTTTGTAAAGTATCTTTGATACCTTTGTCTACTGAAGGGATAAATTCACGAGGAATAACACCCCCTTTAATTTCATCAACAAATTCATAGCCAGAACCAGGTTCTAATGGTTCAAGTTTTAAAACAACATGACCATATTGACCCTTACCACCTGACTGTTTAATATGCTTCGCTTCTGATTCAACTTCTTTACGAATCGTTTCACGATAAGCAACTTGTGGTGCACCTACCGCAGCTTCAACACCAAATTCTCTCTTCATTCTATCTACAATAATTTCAAGATGTAACTCTCCCATACCTGAAATAATTGTTTGTCCTGATTCTTCATCAGAACGAACTCTGAACGAAGGATCTTCTTTTGCCAAACGATTCAAAGCCAAACCCATTTTTTCTTGGTCTGCTTTTGTTTTAGGTTCAACTGCGACGTGAATAACTGGTTCTGGAAACTCCATTCTTTCAAGAATAATAGGTTTATCTTCAGAACTTAGAGTCTCACCTGTTGTTACGTCTTTTAGGCCAATTGCTGCCGCAATATCACCAGCTCTAACTTCTTCAATCTCGTCTCTATCATTAGCCTTCATTTGCACCAAACGACCAATTCTTTCACGAGTACCTTTAACTGTATTAATAACAGTATCTCCTGATTTAAGGATTCCAGAATAAACACGGATAAATGTTAACTGACCGACATATTTATCATTCATCAGTTTAAACGCTAAAGCTGAGAAACTTTCGCTATCTGACGCTTCACGATTGTCTTTTTCACCTTCTGGATTTTCTCCTGCTACCGGTGGAATATCAGTTGGTGAAGGTAAAAACTCAACCACAGCATCCAACATTCTTTGTACACCTTTATTTTTAAAGGCAGAACCACACAAAACTGGCTGAATTTCTGTCGCTAATGTTCTCTGTCTTAAGGCTTCAACAATTTCTTCCTCAGTTAACTCTTCACCACCTAGGTATTTATTCATCAATTCTTCATTGGCCTCAGCTGCCGCTTCTATCATTTTTTCACGCCATTCTTCAGCCACAGGTAATAAATCTTCAGGAATATCAACATAATCAAACTTAGTACCTTGAGATGCTTCATCCCAAATAATACCTTTCATTTTGATTAGATCAATAACACCTTGGAAATTATCTTCCGCACCAATAGGAATTACGATAGGAACCGGATTACCACGCAAACGTGTTTTCATTTGATCGACAGCACGGAAAAAGTTAGCACCTTGTCTGTCCATCTTGTTCACAAAAGCCAAACGAGGTACTTTATACTTATTTGCCTGACGCCACACAGTTTCTGACTGCGGTTGAACACCACCAACAGCACAATAAACCATGACTGCACCATCCAATACGCGCATAGAACGTTCTACTTCAACAGTGAAGTCCACGTGTCCCGGAGTATCAATAATATTCAAACGGTGTTTTGGAAATTGGTGTGCCATACCATCCCAGAATGTAGTCACAGCAGCGGAAGTAATCGTAATTCCGCGTTCTTGCTCCTGCTCCATCCAGTCTGTGGTAGCTGCACCATCATGCGTTTCACCTATTTTATGGTTAACGCCTGTGTAAAATAAAATACGCTCTGAAGTAGTGGTTTTCCCTGCATCAATATGTGCACTAATACCAATATTTCGGTATAAATTAATAGGGGTTGTACGAGCCATGATTGTTACCTCTTAAAATTTAATTAAAAACGGAAATGTGAGAATGCTTTATTAGCTTCTGCCATACGATGAACCTCGTCACGTTTTTTCATGGCGCCACCACGTCCTTCAACAGCATCTAAAAGCTCTCCTGCTAAACGCAATTGCATTGATTTTTCACCGCGTTTACGTGCAGAATCACGAATCCAACGCATTGCTAAAGCTGTTCTACGAGTAGGTCTTACTTCTACGGGAACTTGATAGTTAGCACCACCCACACGACGACTCTTAACCTCTACAATAGGTTTAACATTAGCAATCGCTTCATCAAATACTTCAATTCCTGATTTTCCTGTTTTTTGTTCAATAATCTCTAAAGCACCATAAACAATGTGTTCAGATACAGATTTTTTACCACTAATCATCACCACATTCATGAACTTAGATATGTCTGTGCTAGCAAACTTAGGATCTGGAAGCACTTCTCTTTTTGGGACTTCTCTTCTTCTAGGCATTTTATATTCCTTTATTCTTCAGTTGAGTATGACTCACAGATAGTCAACAAACTATCCACTTACTCGATAGTTATCTATCGTTAAATTAATTATTATTTAGGTTTTTTAGCACCATATTTAGAGCGAGATTGTTTTCTATCTTTCACTCCAGCTGTATCTAAAGCACCACGAACAGTGTGATAACGGACACCAGGTAAATCAGGTACACGACCACCTCTAATCAAAACCACACTATGTTCTTGCAAGTTGTGACCTTCACCACCGATATATGAAATCACTTCATAACCGCTCGTTAATTTCACTTTACAAACTTTACGCATTGCTGAATTTGGTTTTTTCGGTGTAGAAGTATACACACGTGTACATACGCCACGACGTTGCGGGCATTGTTTCAGTGCAGGTACCTTATTTGGATAAATAGGCGCCTTGCGTCCTTTTCGGACTAACTGATTAATTGTAGGCATTTATTTAGTTCCCTTCATTTCTTAATTACAATAATAAACTACTTAACTTTATTAAATTAAGTAAACTAGCTATTTTATGTTTTATATGAAAACATGTCAAGTTTGTGTTTGTCTAATAACAAAAATTCTCACTATGTGCCTTTCAGGCATTTAGACATTGCACTACATCTTTTAGTCTATTTCTCTGTACCGATTCTATTTTTATTTTGAATAAAAAAGCACAAAATAAATTTGTGCTTTTTTATTCAACAGTATATAGAGTTATTCATTAACTGCCATATCGATTTCATTGGCTGATGATGTTTCTTCTTTATTATTCTTGTGGTAAATATAGCCAGTCCCTGCTGGAATTAATCTACCAACAATAATATTCTCTTTCAAACCTCTCAAATCATCCCTCTTACCCATAATAGCAGCTTCAGTTAATACTCTAGTTGTCTCTTGGAATGATGCCGCCGACAAGAAAGAGTCCGTAGATAAAGATGCTTTAGTAATTCCTAGCAAAACATCCTCATATTTAGCAGGTTCTTTACCTTCTGCCATTAACTTCTCATTGGCAATTACCAAATCAGTTCTTTCAACTTGTTCACCTACAATAAAGTCACTATCACCTGCATCGACAATATTTACGCGACGTAACATTTGACGAATAATTACCTCTATGTGTTTATCACTAATCTTAACACCTTGCAAACGATAAACTTCTTGTACTTCTTGAACAATATAGCGAGTCAACGGTTCTATCCCTTGTAAACGTAAAATATCATGAGGATCGCTACTGCCCGAAACCACCATTTCACCTTTATTAACTACTTGACCATCGTGAACAAGCAATTGTCTTTCCTTAGAAATCAAAGTTTCATGATCAATACCATCAGCATCAGTAATCACCAATCTTTGTTTCCCTTTAGTTTCTTTCCCGTAAGAAACTGTTCCAGACACTTCTGCCAACACACCCGCATCTTTAGGAACACGTGCTTCAAACAATTCTGCCACACGAGGTAAACCCCCAGTAATATCTCTGGTCTTAGTAGATGCTTTTGGTAATCTTGCTAAAACATCCCCTCTACCTACTGTTTGTCCTTCTTTAACAGTAATCACTGTATCCACAGGGAATGAAGTGAAGAAGATAGGTGTTTCTGTACCTGGATAATTAAGTTCGTTTCCTTCTTCATCCAACAACTTGATAATAGGTTTGCTTTGTTTTGTTTTAGAAGAGCCAATTTTGTTATCTACAACCACTAAAGTAGAAATCCCTGTAATTGGGTCTGTTTGTTTCTCAACATTAACACCCTCTTCCATATTTTCAAACGCAATAACACCTTCGTGTTCAGTAATCATTGGATGAGTATGCGGATCCCAAGTCGCAAGAATCGTACCTTCAGTAATTTCTTGCCCATATGATACCAACAAAGTAGCTCCGTATGGTATTTGATGTCTTTCTCTCTCTCGACCAATTTCATCATGAATAACAATTTCACAAGAACGACCAATCACAATCAATTCATCTTTCTTATTGGCAACGTATCGCATTTGACTACCAAAGCGAACCGTACCTTTTGTTTTTACCTCGACCTGACTGGCTGCAGCTGAACGAGAGGCCGCACCACCAATATGAAAAGTACGCATGGTTAACTGAGTTCCAGGCTCCCCAATTGATTGAGCTGCAATGACACCAACAGACTCGCCTATATTGACCATTTTACCTCTAGCCAAATCACGACCATAGCAATGAGCACATAAACCATAATGAGTCTTACAAGTAATCGGTGTTCTAACTTTAACTTCATCCACCCCTAGGCTATCAATTAATTCAGCCAAAGATTCAGTAATCAATGTATTTCTATCTATCAGTGTTTCTCCTGTAATAGGATCAATCACAGGTTCCGCTAAAACTCTACCCAAAACTCGATCACGAAGTGACTCAATTACATCGCCACCTTGTACCACCGCTTTAAGAGTTAGACCATCTCTAGTACCACAATCATCTTCAATAACCACTAAATCTTGAGTTACATCCACTAACCTTCTTGTTAAGTACCCAGAGTTTGCGGTCTTTAATGCTGTATCGGCCAAACCTTTACGAGCACCGTGGGTAGAAATAAAGTATTGTAATACAGTCAAACCTTCTCTAAAGTTAGAGGTAATTGGTGTCTCAATAATAGAACCATCTGGCTTAGACATCAAACCACGCATTCCCGATAACTGTTTGATCTGAGCCGCCGAACCACGGGCTCCAGAATCAGCCATCATGTAAATAGAATTAAATGACTCTTGTTCAACTTCATTGCCATCTTTATCTATAGTCTTTTCAAATGATAAATTGTCCATCATGGATTTGGCAATTTTATCACCAATTTTACCCCAAATATCCACCACTTTATTGTAGCGTTCGCCTTGGGTAACCAAACCATGTCTGTACTGCTCTTCAATATCTTTTACTTCTTCTTGTGCCTCTTGCAAAATTTCTGACTTCTCTTTAGGAATCAGCATATCTCCTACCGCAATAGAAATGCCCCCCTTAGTAGAATAGGCAAAACCTGTATACATTAAGTGGTCAGCAAAAATAACCGTATCTCTTAAACCACACAAACGGAAAGAAGCATTAATTAATTTTGAAATCTCTTTTTTCTTCAAAACCGTATTAATATATTTGAAAGGCAATCCCTGAGGTAAAATATCTGATAACAAAGCCCTACCAACTGTTGTTTCATAGCGATTCACTACAGGCACGTAACTACTGTTATCGTCTTTTACCCACTCATTGATTCTTACTGTAATCTTGGCAGAAAGTTCAACTTGTCCTGTTTCGTAAGCTCTATGTACTTCCTTGATATCTGTAAAAATACCACCCTCTCCCTTAGCATTAATTTTGCTACGAGTCATGTAATAAAGACCTAACACGATATCTTGAGAAGGAACAATAATTGGCTCTCCATTAGCAGGAGATAACACATTATTGGAAGCCAACATTAGTGTTCTGGCTTCTTCTTGCGCTTCTAAGGATAAAGGCACATGCACCGCCATTTGGTCACCGTCAAAGTCGGCATTAAAAGCAGCACAAACCAATGGATGTAATTGAATCGCCTTGCCTTCAATCAATATTGGTTCAAAGGCTTGAATCCCCAATCTATGAAGAGTTGGCGCTCTATTTAATAGCACTGGATGTTCACGAATAACTTCTTCTAAAATATCCCAAACTTCAGGTATCTCTTGTTCTACTAACTTTTTAGCAGCCTTTACGGTGCTAGCCATTCCTTGTTCTTCCAATTTATTAAAAATAAATGGTTTAAACAATTCTAAAGCCATTTTTTTAGGCAAACCACATTGATGCAATCTTAAATAAGGCCCTACTGTAATAACAGAACGTCCAGAATAATCAACACGCTTACCCAATAAGTTTTGACGGAAACGTCCACCTTTACCTTTAATCATATCTGCTAATGATTTTAAGGAACGTTTGTTCGCGCCTGCCATTGCTTTGCCACGGCGACCATTGTCTAATAATGAATCAACAGCCTCTTGCAACATTCTCTTTTCATTACGAACAATGATTTCAGGTGCATGCAACTCCAACAGTCTGAATAAACGATTATTCCTATTAATAACTCTGCGGTATAAATCATTTAAATCAGAAGTAGCAAAGCGACCACCATCTAATGGCACTAAAGGTCTTAAATCAGGCGGAAGAACAGGTAATACTTCAAGAATCATCCATTCTAGTTTCATACCTGTACGTTGAAAGGCCTCTAATATCTTTAACCGTTTGGCTAGTTTTTTAATCTTTGCATCTGAACTAGTACTGTCTAATTCTTCATTTAATAATTTAACTTCTTTATCTAAATCGAAACGTTGTAACATTTCTTTGATGGCTTCTGCACCCATTTTGGCTACAAATTCTCCATCACCATACTCTTCTAGCAAATTATAATATTCTTCTTCTGTTAACAACTGGCCTTGTTTAAGGTTGGTTAACAAAGGATCAACAACAATATACGCTTCAAAATAGAGTACTTTTTCAATATCTCTCAAGGTCATATCTAAAACCATACCTAGTCTAGATGGTAAAGATTTTAGAAACCAAATGTGAGCAACGGGACTCGCTAAATTAATATGTCCCATTCTTTCACGTCTTACTTTAGATAAAGTAACCTCTACACCACATTTTTCACATGTAACACCTTTATATTTCAAACGCTTATATTTACCACACAAACATTCATAATCTTTTACTGGACCAAAAATTTTAGCACAGAAAAGCCCATCTCTCTCGGGCTTAAATGTTCTATAATTAATGGTTTCAGGTTTTTTTACTTCTCCATACGACCAAGATCGAATCGTCTCTGGTGATGCAATACCTATTTTAATAGCATCAAAATCTTCTTCTTGAGTGTTTTGAAACGGATTATATTCACTTAACAAAGCTTTCATTATCTGTTTGCTCCAAATTCTGTCGAACTATTTTCGACATTAATATTTTTTAACGATTTTCTAAATCAATGTCTAAAGCCAAGGAACGAATTTCTTTTATCAGCACATTAAAGGATTCTGGCATTCCCGCTACCATCTTATGTTCGCCTTTAACAATATTTTCATACATTGCTGTACGACCAGAGATATCATCAGATTTAACCGTTAGCATTTCCTGTAAAGTATATGCGGCACCATAAGCTTCAAGTGCCCAAACTTCCATTTCCCCGAATCTTTGTCCACCAAACTGAGCTTTACCTCCTAGTGGTTGTTGTGTTACTAAGCTATAAGGTCCAGTAGAACGGGCATGCATTTTCTCATCTACCAAGTGATGTAATTTCAAATAATGCATCACACCTACGGTCACTTTACGATCAAATGGCTCTCCAGTACGACCATCAAATAAAGTAATTTGAGTTTTACTGTCATTAAAGCCTAGCTTTTGTATTTCAGGATCATCACTCGGATAAGCAAGGTCCAACATCTGTTTAATTTCAGATTCTTCCGCACCATCAAAAACAGGAGAGGCAAATGATGCGCCTTTTCTCAAGTTTTTAGCTAATTGAATAATTTCATCATCAGTCAATTCATCTAAATTTTCTTGCTTCCCGCTAGTGTTATAAATTTTCTCTAGGAAAGATCTTAATTCTGCTATCTGTCGATTTTCCTCTAGCATTTTATTAATTCTTTCACCGATACCTTTAGCCGCCCAGCCCAAGTGCACTTCTAAAACCTGTCCAATATTCATACGACTTGGCACCCCAAGAGGATTTAAAACAATATCCACAGGTCTACCATCAGCCATATAAGGTAAATCTTCAACTGGTAAAATTCTGGATACCACACCTTTATTCCCATGACGTCCAGCCATTTTATCCCCAGCTTGTAAGCGACGTTTTATCGCCACAAAGACTTTTACCATCTTTTGTACACCTGGTTGCAGTTCATCACCACGAGTCAATTTGTTTTTCTTTATTTCATACAAAGAATCTGATTCTTCTCTTTTTTGTTCAAGATTTTCTTTGATTTTTGCTAATTGTTTCGCTAAATTCTCATCTTCTAAACGTATATCAAACCATTCATATTTCGAACTGAAAGAATCTAAATATTCCTTGGTGACTTCTTTGCCTTTAGCTAATTTTTTAGGTCCACCTTTTACTTTTTGACCAATAATTGCTTTCTCAATACGCGCAAAAGCATCTGTATCATAAATTCTTAATTGGTCATTTAAGTCTTGGCGATATTTTTTTAGCTCAAAATCAATAATATCTTGGGAACGAGCATCACGCTTAATTCCTTCCCTAGTAAATACCTGAACATTAATAACCGTGCCACTAATCCCTGTAGGCATTCTTAATGAGGTATCTTTAACATCAGAAGCCTTTTCACCAAAAATGGCTTTTAAAAGTTTCTCTTCTGGCGTTAATTGAGTTTCTCCTTTAGGTGTTACCTTACCTACCAATACATCTCCAGGACCTACCTCACTACCAATATAAATAATGCCAGATTCATCTAATCGATTTTGCATTCTCTCAGACAAATTAGGAATATCTCGAGTAATTTCTTCAGGTCCTAACTTGGTATCACGAGAAACGATATTCAACTCTTCAATGTGAATTGAGGTATAACGATCATCCGCAACAACTTTTTCCGAAATTAAAATTGAATCCTCAAAGTTATAACCATTCCAAGGCATGAAAGCAACTGTTACATTTTGACCTAAAGCCAACTCACCTAAATCGGTAGAAGCGCCATCAGCAATAACGTCACCTGCTTGCAGTACATCACCAACCTGAACAATAGGCGTTTGATTAATATTAGTATTTTGATTAGAACGTGTAAATTTAATCAAGTTATAAATATCAACACCAATCTCACCTACTTCTGCTTCTGAATCATTTACTCGAATGACAATTCTACCTGCATCAACGTAATCAACAATACCACCACGTTTAGCCGTAACCAATGTTGCAGAATCTTTTGCTACCGCTTTTTCAATCCCTGTTCCTACCAAAGGTTTTTCTGGTATCAAACAAGGAACTGCTTGACGTTGCATGTTCGCACCCATCAAGGCACGGTTCGCATCATTATGTTCCAAAAAGGGAATCAGAGAAGCAGCCACTGATACAATTTGACCAGTAGATACGTCCATATAATTAACCATATCAGGCGTAGCAAATATAGTTTCGCCATTTTCACGACAAGTCACTAAATCATCCACTAATTTACCGTTCTCATCTAAATTTGAGTTCGCTTGGGCAATGATATAACGACCCTCTTCAATGGCAGATAAATAATCAATTTGATTAACAACCTGACCGTTTTCAACCTTAATATAAGGCGTTTCTAAGAACCCATATTCATTTGTACGCGCATAAACCGATAAGGAGTTAATTAACCCAATATTAGGTCCTTCAGGTGTTTCAATAGGACAAACTCGTCCATAATGTGTTGGGTGAACGTCACGAACCTCAAATCCTGCACGTTCTCTTGTTAAACCCCCTGGTCCTAAAGCTGAAACACGTCTTTTGTGGGTAATTTCAGAAAGGGGATTGGTTTGATCCATAAACTGACTTAATTGACTTGAGCCAAAAAATTCTTTAATAGCCGCACTTACTGGTTTCGCATTTACCAAATCCTGTGGCATTAAATTGTCAGATTCTGCTTGATTCAAACGTTCTTTAAAGGCTCTTTCTACTCTAGCCAAACCCGATCTAAACTGATTTTCAACCAGTTCACCCACGGAGCGAACACGACGATTACCTAAGTGATCAATGTCATCTACTTCACCATGTCCATTTCTCAATTCAACTAAAGTCGCTATAACCGCTAAAATATCAGAATAATTTAAAACCAAATCAGAATTACCTTTTTGATCACTCAAAGTTTCATTCATCAATTTTTTAAACCACTCGTTGGCACTGTCCTCCATCTTATTTTCATAAGTACGGGTATTAAATTTCATACGACCGACTTTTGATAAATCATAAACATCATGATCAAAAAATAATCTTTGAAATAATTGAGTGACAGAATCATCGGTTGGCGGTTCACCCGGTCGCATCATTCTGTATATCGCCACTTTAGCTGATAATTCATCAGTTGTTTCATCAATACGAAGTGTATTTGATATATAAGGACCTTGATTTAATTCATTAATATGAATTGTTTGAATCGTTTTAATACCATTCAGTTCAAACTTCTCAAGTAACTCTTCTGTAATTTCATCATTAGCAAAAGCAATCACTTCCCCTGTTTCAGGATTAATAACATCTTTTGCTAATACCTTACCTATAATAGCTTCTGAAGAAATCTTAATGTCAGTGATATTAGCCTTACTAATATCTCTTAAATTTTTCTTGGTAACTTTAGTGCCTTTATTGACAATAATATTGCCATCTTTGTCGACTATGTCAAAATTACATTTTTCACCTAATAGGTATTTAGACACTAATTCAGTAGAAACTTGCCCTTCTCCTATAAGTTGATACTCTTCAAATGCATAGAATATAGACAAAATATCTTCTACCGAATAGCCCAATGCCTTTAACAAAATTGAAACTGGCATTTTTCTTCTTCTATCTATTCTAAAATAGAGTAAATCTTTAGGGTCAAATTCAAAGTCTAACCAAGAACCGCGATAAGGAATGATTCTTGCTGAAAATAATTTTTTTCCAGACGCATGTCCTTTACCTTTATCATGCTCAAAAAAGACACCTGGAGAACGATGTAATTGCGATACAACCACACGTTCGGTTCCATTAATAACGAAAGATCCACTAGGGGTCATTAACGGAATCTGCCCCATATAAACTTCGTTTTCCCTAACCTCCTTAATATTCTTCTTAGAAGATTCTTTGTCTAAAATGACTAAACGAATTTTAGCTCTTAAAGGGGCATCATAAGTCACACCACGAACCTGACATTCTTGAATGTCAAATTCTGGTTGACCCAATTTATAGTTAATAAACTCCAATCTTGCAAAACCATTGTGACTAACGATTGGAAATATAGAATTAAACGCGGCTTGTAAACCCTCATCTTTTTTTTCTTCAATGGGTGTATCATATTGAAGAAATTGTGCATAAGAATCTTTTTGCATAGCAAGCAAATATGGAAAATCTAATACATTTTGACGTTTTGCAAAGGACTTACGAATACGTTTTTTATCAGTGACAGAATAACTCATTGATGGAGTCTCCAGTAATGAATAACAGACGAAATAACCAAATATAAAAATCTAAGATTTCAATATCTGAGAGTTTTATATTTAACTACTTAAATCAAAAACAAAAAAACAGAATTAGGCCGGTAGAAAACCACCAGCCTATTCATAACAATTTAGTTTAATTATTTAACTTCTACTTTAGCGCCAGCTTCTTCTAATTGTTTAACAATTTCATCAGCTTCGTCTTTAGAAATACCTTCTTTAACAGGTTTAGGCGCTCTATCTACTAAATCTTTGGCGTCTTTTAATCCCAAACCAGTAATGGTTCTAACTACTTTAATAACACCAACTTTTTGAGCGCCAGCTTCAGTTAAAATAACATCAAATTCAGTTTTCTCTTCTCCAGCGCCAGCGCCAGCGCCAGCTGCTGGTGCTGCAGCTACAGCGATAGAGGCAGCAGAAACACCAAATTTTTCTTCAAACTCTTTAATTAAATCATTTAATTCAATTAAAGTTAAATTACCAATTGCTTCTAAAATTTCTTCATTTGAAATAGCCATGCTATACACTCCTAAAATTTTTGTAAATTAATATTATATATTCTTAAGCGGCAGGTTCTTCTTCAGATTTCTTCTCTGCCAAAGCTGCTAATGTACGCGCAAATGTCGCCAAAGGCGCTTGCATCATACCCACAAATTTAGTCAACAATTCCTCTCTTGACGGAATTGATGCTAAATTAGCAATTTCTTCTGCAGATAAAACATCTCCATTATAAGAACCTGATTTAATCGCTAACGCGTTTTCTTTTTTTGAATATGTATGCAATAACTTTGCAGCCGCAACTGGATCCTCTGAAGCAGCATAAATCAAAGGTCCTACCATCTGATCTGCTAATGCTTCAAAAGACGTCCCTTCAACCGCACGTTTTGCCAAGGTATTCTTTAAAACATGTAAATATACATCGGCTTTACGAGCTTCTGAGCGAAGTTCAGTTAGGCTTGCAACTTTAATGCCTCTATATTCAGCAATTACTAAAGTTTTAGCACCAGAAAGACCTTGGCTAATCTCTTCAACAACTGCCTTTTTTTCTTCAGTATTGAGACTCAAGTTAAACCTCCCATATAAACTAAGACTTGAGCAAAATTTGCTCATTTCAGCTCGGCAATCTTAAAAGAATATTTTAGAAACTTTATTTCGAATTACCGTCTGCGTAGGGTTTTTAGTTTAAATCATGACAATCCCTACGGTCTTTGACCACCTATAACTATAAAAGCTATAGCCCAAAAAACATCAGTGCTCACAAAAGCAGCACCAATATTAAAAACTATTTGGATACAGAAGTAGTATCTACACCTACTCCTAATCCCATAGTACTTGATAGTGCAATTTTCTTAAGATATTGACCTTTAGAGCTCGCTGGTTTTGCCTTTACTAAAGCATCTAGAACAGCGTCAAAATTTTCTTTAAGCGCTGCATCATCAAAAGAAGCACGACCAATTGTCGTGTGAATAATACCATTTTTGTCCGCACGGTATTGAATACCTACCTTAGCATTCTTAATGGCCTCAGCCACATTAGGTGTAACCGTTCCAACTTTAGGGTTCGGCATTAATCCTCTTGGACCTAAAATAGTACCCAATTGCCCTACTACTCTCATTGCATCTGGAGATGCAATAACAACATCAAAATTAATTTGACCTGATTTTACTTCATCTGCCAATTCTTCTAACCCTACCAAATCAGCCCCTGCCTCTTTAGCTGCTTCTACATTAGCTCCTTGAGTAAATACCGCCACACGAGTTTTTCTACCTGTACCATTAGGAAGTACAACGGAACCACGAATTGCTTGATCTGATTTTCTAGGATCAATACCTAAATTAACTGCCAAATCAATAGACTCATCAAATTTAGCAGTTGCTGTTTTTTTAACCAAAGAAATCGCATCTTCTAAGGTATATAATTTATCAAAATCCAAACCTTCTCTTATTGCTTTAGCTCTTTTTGAATTCTTAGCAGCCATTTACACACCCTCCACGTCAATACCCATAGACCTTGCACTACCCGCAATAATCTTTACGTTTGCATCCAAATCTGCACCTGTTAAATCTGGTTGTTTGGTTTTTGCAATTTCTTCAAGTTGCTCACGAGTCACTCTTCCTACTTTTACCGTATGAGGAGTTGCACTGCCTTTTTGAATACCTGCCGCTTTTTTTAATAAAATACTTGCGGGTGGTGTTTTCATTACAAATGTGAATGACTTATCTGCATACGCCGTAATAACAACTGGCACCGGCATACCAGGCTCTAAATTTTGTGTTGCTGCATTAAATGCCTTACAAAACTCCATGATATTTAATCCACGTTGCCCTAATGCGGGGCCAACTGGAGGAGATGGATTTGCCTTACCTGCTGGTATCTGCAATTTGATATAACCTGCAATTTTTTTTGCCACAATAACACTCCTTAACTATGGGTAAAACGTATAACTTTGCGTTACACTCCCCTAAATTGCTACAATTTTAAAAGCTAGCTTTGTATTGTACGATACATTTGCATAAAAAGCAATATTAAATAACTTATTATTTACCTATTTCTTCTTATGCCTTGCTGTATAAAAATTATTAGTTGCTGTACAGAAGTTATCCTACAACTAAAAGATAATGATATTTATATAGAATTTCTTGAATCTTTCTACTGTAACCTAAAGTTAATACGGCGTAGAAATAAACAGGCACAGCATAAACTTTATGCAAAGATTTTACTAATCCTATTCTGTTAGAAAATAAAAAATATAATTTTAGTACCTTGCATGAGCAGTTTGATTGATTTAAATAGAAAAATATAGGGAAACCACTATTTTTTAATGATTTATACTCATTAAATTATAATTACACTTTTTCCACTTGGATAAAATCCAACTCAACAGGTGTTTCACGACCAAATATCTGCACTGAAACCTTAAGTTTATTTCTTTCGTAGTTTACTTCTTCAACCACTCCATTAAAATCCGCAAAAGGACCTTCAGTAACACGCACGCGTTCCCCTACTTCAAACTCAACTTTTGGTTTAGGTTTTTCAACGCCTGATTGAACTTGATTCAATATGCGATCAACTTCCTTTTGAGTGATAGGTAAAGGCCGATGTGAAGTTCCCCCAATAAAGCCAGTTATCTTAGGTGTACTTTTTACCAAATGCCAGGTTTCATCTGACATTTCCATTTGAACTAATATATAGCCTGGGAAAAATTTTCTTTCACTAATTTTTTTCTTGCCATTTTTGACATCTACTACTTCCTCAGTGGGAATTAAAATCTCTCCAAACTGATCTTTCATTCCTTCTCTAGCAATACGTTCAGTTAGCGTCCTGAGTACTTTCTTCTCAAATCCAGAATAAGCATGAACCACATACCATTGTTTAGCCATATTAACTTCCCCGTTTTAACGTCTTAATATAATATCGTATAAAATCCACTGAATAAAAGTATCTGAAATCCACATAAACAACGCTAAAATAAACACAAAGAACATCACTAACATCGTCATGCGAGTTGCTGTCTTACGATCTGGCCACACTACTTTTCTTAATTCAACTGTTGCTTCCTTTATATAATTAATAATATCTTTACCAAAAGAGCACCAGTAAATAATAATTAATAAAAAGGCAATAACCCCTAAAATCGGACATAAATATGAAAGCAAGGAATTAGCATTAGGAAATAAAATATTGGGTCCTTTGAAATAATAATATCCCCACACACTTAATCCTAAAATAATCAATCCTAAAACTATTTTAAGTTTATCAGAATTACTTATTTTTTGAGTATTTTGATTACTATTAGGCGTTTTTTTTGTGTTTTTTACTTTTTTATTAGTCAATTCAGAAGTGAAATCCTTTACTGATTTATTAGTCGTCACTTTCTTATTTTTAGTTTTCGCCTGCTTATTTTGTTTCATCATTTAATCCAATATAAAATACTTATTTCTAGATTATTTAATTTATACACATCATTATTAAAATAATAATTATAATATAAAAAAACTAATCGGCAGGGCCGATTAGTCTATTTCTGGCAGGCCAGGAGGGTCTCGAACCCCCAACCCTCGGTTTTGGAGACCGATACTCTACCAATTGAGCTACTGGCCTATCTAAAATTTAAATTAAGCGACAATTTTAGAAACAACACCAGCTCCAACCGTGCGACCACCTTCTCTTATCGCAAAGCGTAAGCCTTCTTCCATCGCTATCGGCGCTATCAATTCTACGTCCAAAGTAACATTCTCTCCAGGCATTACCATTTCTGTTCCTTCTGGTAAACTTACCGCGCCTGTTACGTCAGTTGTTCTAAAATAAAATTGTGGACGGTAATTGTTAAAGAATGGTGTATGACGACCACCTTCTTCTTTACTCAATACATAAACTTCTGCTGAGAATTTAGTATGTGGTGTAATTGAACCTGGTTTCGCTAATACTTGACCACGTTCTACATCTTCACGTTTCGTTCCTCTTAACAAGACCCCTACGTTATCACCAGCTTGTCCTTGATCCAATAACTTACGGAACATTTCAACACCAGTAACTGTGGTTTTTTCTGTCGGTTTCAAGCCTACGATTTCTACTTCATCTCCAACATTAACCACACCACGTTCAACACGTCCAGTAACTACTGTACCACGACCTGAAATAGAAAAAATGTCTTCAATCGGCAACAAGAATGGTTTGTCAACTGCACGCTCTGGAGTTGGAATATAACTATCCAAGGCTGCTGCTAATTCTAAAATGGATGGCTCACCAATTGGTGATTGATCACCTTCTAGTGCTTTCAATGCAGAACCTTTAATGATAGGCGTATCATCTCCTGGAAAGTCATAACTAGACAACAAATCTCTTACTTCCATATCTACCAATTCTAATAACTCTTCATCATCTACTTGGTCACATTTGTTTAAATACACCAAAATATAAGGTACACCTACTTGACGTCCCAATAAGATATGCTCACGTGTTTGTGGCATTGGACCATCCGCTGCTGATACCACTAGTATCGCGCCGTCCATTTGTGCCGCACCTGTAATCATATTCTTAACATAGTCCGCGTGTCCTGGGCAGTCTACGTGTGCATAGTGACGAGCCTCCGTTTCATATTCAACGTGTGAAGTATTAATCGTAATACCACGTGCCTTCTCTTCCGGTGCATTATCAATTTGATCGTATGCTTTAGCAGTTCCACCAAATTTATTCGATAATATCGTCGTTAAAGCCGCTGTCAATGTCGTCTTACCATGGTCAACGTGACCAATGGTGCCAACGTTTACGTGCGGTTTACTTCTCTCAAACTTTTCTTTAGCCATGGCAATAATCCTTTGATATTAATATAATTCAATATAAAAAATTAAATTTTAAAAAATGATTATTTTTAAACAAATCATTTTTAGCTTATCTTAAAATACGTAATGGTGCCCATGGGCAGATTTGAACTGCCGACCTCTCCCTTACCAAGGGAGTGCTCTACCCCTGAGCCACATGGGCAAATTGGAGCGGGTGAAGGGAATCGAACCCTCACATTAAGCTTGGAAGGCTTCTGCTCTACCATTGAGCTACACCCGCTTATCTCATACCCAAGCAATAACACTGTGGTGGAGGGAGAAGGATTCGAACCTTCGAAGCTTACGCAGCAGATTTACAGTCTGCCCCCTTTGGCCGCTCGGGAATCCCTCCAATTCAGAATCCAAGATACTACAACATTTCTTTGACTCTAGTCAAGATTTTTTTAAGTCAATTACCTATTGTTTATTTTAAGTAACAAAATACAAATTAGTAGTTTTTATTCACTTAATTTCTGTGATTTTATAATATTTGGCTAACAATTCTTGTTCTGACTCAGGATGTTTGGGATCTATTAAAATACAGTCTACCGGACAAACTTGCTGACACTGAGGCTCGTCGTAGTGACCGACACACTGGGTACAAAGCGAAGGGTCTATTTCGTATATCTCCTCTCCTTGTGAAATTGCTTCATTCGGACATTCAGGCTCACACACATCACAGTTAATACATTCATCTGTTATATACAATGACATTATTACATTACTCACATTAAAATTATGTTCATTAAAAGTTAATTAATTTAAAAATTAACCATTCGATTCAGTAGTCAAAATTAAACTATCATTAAAATTAATTCATTTTTGTTAAGTTTTTTTTTACAACATAGTTCTCATTATACTATTAACATAGTTCTCATTATACTATTAAATTACAGAAATAAAAAAACCGCCAAAACTCAGGGGAAGTTAAGGCGGTATAAAATATAAGGGGAAAATACTTACAACTCGATCAACGCTTGTAAGTTATGTATTAGACAATTAGTGTTTTAAAAGTTCATGAACTTATGCTATTTTTAACAAATTATTTTTTATTTGAAATTATATGAAAAAGATTCTAACCATTATTAAATTTTTAGTAGTGCTTTTCCTGATAAGCTATGTATTGATCTTTGCTAGAGTTGCAAGCGCTAAGCATAAACCAAACTTAAATCCAGCTGATGCTATTATTGTACTAGGAGCCGCAGCCTGGGGTGAGCGGCCGTCCCCTGTTTTTAGAAATAGGATTGATTATGCTATCGAGTTATACCAAAATGGTTTGGCGGATAACATTATTTTTACCGGTGGAACTCCGGATAAAAACTATACTTCAGAAGGAGAAGTAGCTGCTAAATGGGCTATTGATAAAGAAATACCTGCTGCTCACATATTTGCTGATACTACTAGCCGCAATACTTACGAAAACTTATTGCATGCCAAAAAAATTGCACAACAAAATAACTTTAATACTTTTATCATTGTCAGTGATGCTTACCATCTAACAAGAGCTAAAATCATTAGTTTGCTTTTGGGCATGGACGTACAAACAGCGGCAACTCCATACTCAAATTTTAATAGTTCTGATTGGAAAACTAAACTAAAAACTTATTTTAAAGAAACCAATTCAGTCTACGGATCTATCATTTACCACTACATCCATCCCTATATCTCAAGAAATCAACTAAAAAAATGGTTTTAAAATCTCTTCGAGAACCAGATAATACCAACCAATAACAAAAATAAAATGGAAGATGCATAAAATATTTCATTCGCACTGATAATAAAAGCTTGCTGAGTGATCATCTGATTGACCAACTGATTTCCAACATCTGAGGAAGTAATGCCTAATGATTTTAATTGAGTACCCCAGTCAATTGCATTCTGATTAAATAAATTATAATGCTCTGTTAGCCTAGCATGGTGAAAAGCTTGACGTCTATCCCATAGACTAATCGTTATTGAGGTACCCATAGCCCCTGAAAGTGTCCGCAAAAAATTAGACAAACTCGACGCTTGAGCAATTTGTTCCGGCTCAAATTGGGATAAAATAATAGTCGTCAAAGGCATAAAAAACAGTGCTGTTGCAATCCCTTGAAAAAACTGAGGCCAAAACACATCCCAAAAAGTCATATTTATATTAAAGGTAACGCTGCGCCAATAAAAATAAATCGCAAATACCACAAAACTGATGGTAATCAACACTCTCATATCCAGCCTTTTGCCTACCATGCCAATAATAGGTGCTAACAAAACTGGGAAAAAACCTATAGGAGCAGTTACTAAACCTGCAGTGATGGCTGTATAGCCGTATTAAAGTTGTAGAACTTGTGGAATTAAAACAATGGTTCCCAAATAAACCATAAAAGCAAGACAAGAAGCGACTACACCAATAGTAAAATTAGTCTTTTTAAACAGGAATAAATTAATAACAGGATCTTTATCTCCTTTCTCCCATATAATAAAGTATCCTAGCGTAATTAAACTAACAAAAAGCAAGACCACTACTTCAGTAGATCCAAACCAACCTAATTCTTTACCCCTATCCAACATTAACTGAAAACTAGCAACCCCAATAACCATCAAAGTAATACCTACAGTATCAATAGGTACTTTATATTTAGGAGTTTCTCTACCTTGCAAATATTTCCAACACAGAAATAAGGCTAATAAACCAATGGGTATTTTTATAAAAAATATCCAACCCCAATAGTAATTATCACTAATGTATCCACCTAATAATAGGCCCAAATATTGGTGCAACAATTACCACCATAGACCATAACCCCATGGCCATAGTACGTTTTTCTCTAGGATATGCGGCTAATAATAAACTTTGGGATAGAGGAATCATGGGACCAGCTACTAACCCTTGTAATACTCGGAAGAAAATAAGCATTCCTAAACTAGTAGATAGGCCACAAAATAAATAGACCAGTAAGAATAATGAGGTAGAGGCTAAAAATAGCCTAACTTCTCCAAATCTCTTGGCTAAAAACCCTGTTAATGGAATAGAAATAGCATTCGCAACCGCAAAGGAAGTAATCACCCAAGTTCCTTGCGAAACAGCTGCCCCTAGACTACCAGCAATTGTAGGCAACGCCACATTAGCAATAGTAGAATCCAAAATCTGCATGAAAACAGCTAACGATAACCCAATGGTTACCAAAGCTAATGGTTTTCCTTGTAAAGGTTGACTCATTTGTTATGGCCTAATTAGATTCAGAGAGAATTTCTTCGATAATATTATCAATAGGTTGATAATCTACTGGCGCTATTTCTTCATTTTTATTGCCATGATAGGCAATATTTTCAGAAGAACTTTGTTGATTTTTCTTCGGGTCAGTAAATACCTTGGTTTTCATGGTCAATCCTATTTTTAAAGGATATTTTTCTAACTCTTCCTGTTTTAAAGCAATTCTTACTGGCACTCTTTGTACTACCTTAATCCAGTTACCACTAGCATTTTGAGCTGGCAATAAAGAAAATGCACTGCCTGTACCCGCAGAAAGTCCTACTACACTTCCATGAAACTTGACGTCAGAACCATATAGATCAGATTCCATTTCAACAGGTTGGCCTTCTTTGATTTTTTTTAATTGATTTTCTTTAAAATTCGCTTCAACCCAAAAATCATTTTGTGAAATAACTGAAAGTAAATTTTGACCTACAGCAACTTTCTGACCTATTTGTATATTTCTTTTTTCAATCTGTCCTGAAATAGGAGATCTAATTTCCGTACGTTGTAAGTTAAGCCAAGCCTGTTTTAAATCTGCAATAGCAACTCTAATAGTCGGTTGTTCTGCAATACTAGTACCGTCATTAATATTATTAAGAGCAGTTTGGTACGCTTGTTGAGCAATATATAAATCCTCCTGAGCCTGCTCAACCTGTAGCTTCAAAGGCAGTTCTTTTTAAATCTACGTTAAGTTTTGCTTGTTGTGCTGAGTTATTCAAATTTTTAAATTCGCTGACTTGATTCTTAAGATTATTTAGGGCTTTATCGTATGCTAATTGAGAATCTTCCTTATCCAGCAGTACTAATAAATCACCCTGTTGCACAATATCGGTATCCTCCACCAACACCTTATTGACTGTACTAGATACCTGTGCATTTACATAAACAATATGTCCATTAACATAAGAATCATCAGTATCAACCTCATGTCGCCAAAAAAGTAAATACATGAATAGAAAAAATAAACCAATTAACAATAAAATAACAGTAAATATTACTAGATTACGAATTCGTTTATTCATTCTTAATGATGATTTTACTTTAGTTGCTTTTTTTGATGTTCTTTTTTTTTCAGAAGTTACTTCAACCTTGTTTTCGGTCTCTTTATTATTTTCTTCACTCATAAATAACCTTTCAAAGCTACAATACAATAACCACTACCTAATAACGGCAGTGCCTGATTTTCGCCTAGTTATAAAAAAAGACTTAAGATCTTCGAGAAAGATGGAAAGTAAATTTAAAATTGATATTTTGAAAAAACTCAAAATGATGTGTTAGACTAACACAAAAAAATAATTTTTCGCAATATTATTTCAACATTTTTTATAGTTTTTTTTTATTCAATAGCAAAAAAAAGTGACTTAATATAATGAAATATCAAGCAAAAAAAAGATTTGGGCAAAATTTTCTCCAAGATACTTTTTTAATACAACATATTTTGCAATTAATTAAGGCAACAGATTGTGAAACTTTTATAGAAATTGGACCAGGTTTGGGTGCTTTGACCAATCCCTTAAGCCAAATCATAGAAACAATTCATGTCATTGAAATTGATAACGACATAGTTAATTTTTTAGCTACTCAACCCTATGCCGATCGACTCATTATTCACCACCAAGATGTTCTTAACTTCAATTTTAACGAATTACCTTCTCCTCAAAAAATAGTAGGCAACTTGCCTTATAATATTTCTACACCCCTTTTATTTAAACTAAGCGAATACATTCATCTCATTGATAGCATGTTTTTTATGCTGCAAAAAGAAGTTGCCGAACGTTTAATTGCCCAACCTGGCTCATCACAATTTGGCAAACTGAGTGTTTTACTACAATACTTTTTTGATATTGAAATATTACTGGAAATACCTCCTACTGCTTTTGAGCCTATACCTAAAGTTGATTCCGCTTTTATACGTATGCTACCAAATGAAGGTTATCACGGCAAAGTAGATGATTGGGCGCAATTCTCTAAACTAATTAAACAAGCTTTTAGCATGAAAAGAAAAACTATCTTTAATAATTTAAAATCAACTCTAGATAAAAAAACACTTCTTGAATTAGGTATCAACCCAAGTCTAAGACCTGAAGATATTTCTATTGAAAAGTACGTTCTGTTAAGCAATCACTTGCATAAATAATTACTTAAAATTAGTATAATTATTCCGTTTAGACATTTTAGACATTGTTTATTAGAAGGGTATGTGCTAGTATATTGAGTAATTACTTTAGTTAGAATTAAAGGTTATTTTATCCTTTAAGGAGGTAACATGACATATATTATGACACTCCCAATAGAACAGTTAATCGATTCTTTCCTAGAAAATTTGTGGCTGCGTGAACAGTTATCAAAAAACACATTACTTTCCTATCAAAGAGATTTGAATAAAATATTTGCACGATTGAAGCTACAAAATAGTGATTTTTTATCAGCAGATCAATATACCTTGGCTCAGAGTTTGTTTGATAATCAAGAAAAAAAAACATCTCAGGCACGGGCTTTATCAACCATAAAAAAATTTTATAGTTACTTAATTGAAGAAAAATATATTGAAAAAAATCCTTCTTTATATTTGAAATCACCTAAGAAAGAAAAGAATCTACCCCCTATTATCACAGAAAAGTTAGTCGATCAGCTTTTACAACTGCCTGATATATCCAACCCTCATGGCTTAAGAGATAAGGCTTTTTTGGAATTAATTTATGCGACTGGAATGCGTGTCTCTGAAGTCATTAAAATTCAATTGAATGAAATTGATATGAATCGGGGATTAGTTACTACCATAGGTAAAGGAGACAAGCAAAGAATCGTCCCTTTTGGCGAAGTCGCTACTGACTGGATAGAAAAATATCTACAGGAAAGCCGTCCTAAATTACTTAAAAATAATTCTAGTTGTACTTTTTTGTTTGTCAGTCAAAAAAATAGCGGTATGACTCGGCAACTCGCTTGGATGATTGTAAAAAAATATGCTCCGCTGGTTAGATTTGAAAACATTAGTCCTCATACCTTAAGACATGCATTTGCAACTCATTTACTCAATAATGGCGCAGACTTAAGGGTAGTACAAATGCTATTAGGTCATTCTGATATTAATACGACTCAAATCTATACACATGTTGCCAATGAACGTTTAAAAAACATAATGGACGAACATCACCCTAGAAATAAAGATAAAACTTAATGATGAAGCGCTTAAATCATTAAAATATTGGCTCTTGAACTGATGATGAGTTTGGAAAAATCTTCCTGCCAAATTTTACAGTCAAGAGCAGAAATTCTTTTACCCGTTTTAATAAAATTCACTTGAGCATACATGGCTTCTGATTTGGCCATTAATAAATAATCCAAAGAAAAATCGACTAGTCTAGGTAAATGAGGCAACTCTAGTTTTAGATAGCTAAAAACTCTCATTGATTCCTGTGAAAAGCAACCAATAACACCTCCGTGAATAGCAGGTACTTTAGTATTGCCGATTAACTTGTCAGAAAACGGTAATCTAAAGACCAAATTTTGTTCCTGATAGCCTATTTCAAACCCTAAGTGTTTAAGATAAGGGACCAAACTTTGTATGTGTTCTGTTTTTTCACGCTCAAGCATAAATTCTTTACTCATTTTTCTTCCTACTATTAATGCTCATATAAGTCAAAGTTCCTAAGGCTAAAGGATGGCTTTCTTCCTCTTGATAACAGCGAACCCTTACGAAAAAAACTTGCCTATCCGACTCATAACAATAGGCTTTTGCATATACTGGCTGATAAGACTTAGCTGAATTTAGAAAATCAATTCTTAAATCCAAAGTAGCAATATCTTGAAAATCTTCTAATTTTGCTGCCACTGCAATAGCACCAGTGGTATCAACTAAAGTTGTTATCACGCCAGAATGCAAACCGCTTTCGTGCTCTCCATCTATTAAGTGCTCATTCCAATCAACCAAAGCAATTTGGCTGGTGCCAACATCTCCTGAAACAAATTGCAAGCAAATATCCTGACAATGAGGAATATTTAAATAAAGATCACGGTAATAAGTATAAACCTGACTGGATTGCATTTTTTATACTACTCCTAGTAAAATTTTTTGACAAAAATTGGTGCTAAAGGTTTTGCTTGTCTTACCCTCAAAACACCGTTCTTAATCAATTCCAATAAAGCAATAAACGTCACCACCATTACTTGCACATTAGGTAAATTGAAAAATAAGAGATCAAACTCAAATTCTTGCTCACTTTTCAAGTGAGATAAAATAAAACTAGATTGCTCTTGAACTGTTACCTTACTTCTCTCTACTTGATGATGTTGAAAATTTTTATTTCTGTTTAAAATTTTTAACCAAGCCATTTGTAGTGTTTCTATGCTAACCTCTGGGAAATGATTAATCACTTTTTTCTCTACTGGCAAACATGCCCACAAAAAATCTCGACCCGCATGTGGTAATGTGTTTAATTTTTCAGAGGCTGATTTCATCATTTCATACTCAATTAATCTTCTTACCAACTCACTTCTTGGGTCCTCTACTTCTTCACTTTCTTCTTCTGAAGCTACTTTAGGCAGCATCATTCTAGATTTAATATCCAGCAACATACTTGCCATTAGTAAATATTCCGAGGCCAATTCAAAATTTACCTGCTCTAAACCCTCTATGTATTGCAAATATTGCTTGGTGATTAAGACCATAGGAATATTTAAAATATCTAAATTTTGTTTTTTGATTAAATACAATAATAAATCCAAAGGCCCTTCAAATTCAGTTAATATAATATGCAGTGCATTGGGTGGAATAAATAAGTCCTTAGGTATCTCTAAAACAGGCTCCCCGTATAAAATAGCTATTGGATCATTCTGATTCATCTCATAACCCATTTTAAAGCACTATCTGCCAATTGCATGGCAAAACTGGTTGTCACAAGCATGCTTGAGCCATAACCTGCACATGACAGTCCTGATTGAACAGGAACATCAGATTCACAGTTTTGTACTGGAAAAGCGGAAGGCTCTTTCGAAAAAACACAATTGATTTTCATTTTGCCCTTTTTAGGAAAATTAAAATTCTTTCTCAATTGATACCTCATATTAGCCAACAACTTATCATGCGTTACCTCACTTAAATCTGAAGTTTGAATAAATTGCGCAGATTGTTTACCACCTGCTCCTCCAGAAACCACAAAAGGTTGTTTATTTTTAATAAAATGATTAGCCAATAAAGTTTTAATCTTAACTTGATCAATTGCCTCTACCACAAAACTAAAAGGAGAGGAAAATAACTCAAGATAATTACCTTCATCTACAAAATCTTCAATAGGTGTTATTTTTATTTCAGGATTAATTTCCAGCATTCTTTCTTGAATAGCCTCTACTTTTGGTTTGCCAAAATTAGAACTTAAAGCTGGTAATTGTCGATTTATATTCGATTCTGAAACATTATCTAAATCTATTATTGTCAACTGACCGACACCACTTCTCACCAAAGCCTCAACTACCCAAGAACCGACGCCTCCTAAACCAATAACACATATGTGAGATTGATTGATTTTATAAAAGTTTTCCTCTCCATAAAGTCGACTAATACCAAAAAATTTTCTACTTACCTGCATTACATACCTTAACAAAATATCTAAAAATCATTCAAAACTTAAGAAATTTATCGCGATTCATATTATACTTGAATGTATAAGACCAATGCTTTAAAAACTTTATTCAAATTGATAATTTTAGGAGTTAAAAATGATTTATAAACATATTGTGGTTGCAGTTGATGGAAGTAGAACCTCTCTTTTAGCACTTAAACATGCTACTGAACTGGCCAAGATGTCTAATGCAAAATTATCACTCATAACCGTTGCTAATCCTACAGAATTCATGGCTCTTGCACCTGAATTTTTACAACATGAGAGCTATGAAGTAGCAGCAAACTCTCAAGGAGAAGAAATACTAAGCCAAGCTGAAAAAATAGCTAAGGACGAAGGCTTAACTGATGTTAATAAAGAAATTATTATTTCGACCAAAGGCGCAAAAGATATGGCCGAAAAATTAATCCAGAAAGCAGAGGATACTGATGCAGACCTAATCGTTTTGGGAACCCACGGTAGAACTGGTTTAATGCATCTTTTAATGGGTAGCTTTGCTGAAACTGTTATGCGCCAATCAACTTTGCCTTTATTAATTTTACGTTCCAATCAAGGTGCTCAAGATGAGTCAGAAGTGGACGCAACAGACAATCAAAAAGAAAATAAAAAAGACAGTACTAACTCTCAAGAAAAATAAAAATAATAGGTCGTTAATATCCACCTTGCTTAAGCAGCGAGGTGGATATTGTTTTATCTATTTCTAATAGCGTTTGTTGTATCCATTGTACTTTATTTCTTTCATGACAACTTAAAGCTACTGCCGTAAGCACATAACAAAATTCAAAAGTGAAACATTTCCCGCTAATAATTCCAGTATTTAAAATCTCACTGCCCAATGCATAAGTATCATCTACTCTTGAGATTAATACCTGGCTCACATTAATAACAGGCTTATCTTTTTCCAAAAATGAAAGTATTAATTTTTTAATATTCTCATTAAGACCAAAATTTCCATTACCAAATGATTGTAGTATTAAAGCATCCCAGTTTTGGCACTTGCCAATAATAGAGACATCTTCTACAAGAGTAGGTGTTAGAAACATATTTAATATCTTGATTTCATCACAAAATTGAAATACATTACAATCCAATTTTGGGAAGTGAATTGAAAAATTCTCAACTTTATTATTAAATTGCCAAGTATTTTTTTTGCTATAATTAGCAATCAACTGAGTATTAGGACTAATAAAAGCGTTTTTATCCAACGTACTTATTTTCAAGCAATCAAATGCAGGTAACATTTTTTGATTGAAAACCACTACCACTCCTTTATTTAACTGTTCTATTGCTCGTATTGATGAAATAATATTGTCTTTACCATCAGAATCTAATTCAAAAATAGGCAGCATAGAACCCGTAATAACAATAGGGATTTTTTGTGTAGAATATAATATACTCAACATGGCAGCTGTGTAAGCCAAAGTATCCGTTCCATGCAAAACGATAATTCCTTGATAAGATTCAAGTTCTTGATTAATTAACTGTATATATTCATTCCAATCACTTATTTTTAAGGCACTCGAATCAATCAACGATTGAGTGGTTATTAAATCAATTCTCTCATTCAATTGCTGCTTATTTAAAAAACATTGGATACTATCCGCATTGGGGAACAAGCCATTAACTCCTTTTTGCATACCAATTGTTCCACCTGTATATATCATCTTAATTTTATTTATCTGTTGCATGTGTATATTTATGTCTATAATGATAGAGTATTTATAATAAACTAAAAAATATGTTAAGTGCTATTATTTTAGATGATGAAGTTTTAGCCCAAGAACGATTAAAACTGCTTTTACATGAGAACAATGTCGTTGTCTTGGAAACATTTTCTAATGCTAAAACCGCCTTGAAGTGGCTACAGAATCATCAAGTGGATATTATTTTTGTTGATATCAGATTGCCTGAAATCAGTGGTATCGAATTTGTTCAGCAGTTCAAACAATTCAATATTCAAGATACTGCTATTATTTTTTCTACTGCATACGATGAATTCGCCGTAGAGGCATTTTCTTTAAATGCAAAAGACTATCTACTAAAACCCGTACGAGCTAGTCGCTTAAAAGAAACATTGCAAAGAATTCCTCAATACGAGCAACATACCAATAATGAATTTCATTTTTTTACTATTCAATTAAAAACTGGATGGGTTAAAATCCCATGGCAAAAAGTCATTTATCTTCAAGCTGAGGATAAATCAGTTTTTTTATTGACCACCGACAATAATCGTTATGAGTTATCCAAAACACTTACTTATTGGGAAGAACAATTACAAAATAAAGTGATTAGAATACATCGTAATACTCTAGTAATGAAACATATGCTAGAATCTCTAACAAAAACTGAAACCAATAGCGGTCTCAGATGGCATGCTAAAATTGCCAATTATGATATTCTACTGCCTATTAGCCGTAGACAGCTGGCTCATGTACAACAACAATTTTGTAAAGAATAAAAAAAATGAAATATATTGATGAGGCGATCATAGAAACAATCGCAGGTAATGGTGGCAATGGAGCTGTGAGTTTCCGCCGAGAAAAGTTTATTCCCAAAGGTGGTCCTGATGGAGGAGATGGAGGCAAGGGAGGAAGTATTTTTGCGATTGCTGATGAAAACACCAATACTCTTATTGAATACCGATTTACTAGACGCTTTCGAGCTAAAAATGGGGAAAAAGGACATGGCTCTGATAAGTACGGTAAAAGTGCTGGGGATATTTACCTTAAAATGCCAATAGGCACTATTATTAGAGATAAAGATAGCAAAAAAATAATTGCTGATTTAACCTATCACCAACAAACTGTTTGCTTAGTCAAAGGAGGCAAAGGTGGTTTAGGCAATATCCATTTCAAATCGTCTGTTAATCGTACACCTAGGCAATTTACACCCGGTGAAGAAGGAGAGGAAAAAACCTTAGAATTAGAATTAAAAATTATGGCGGATGTGGGGCTTCTTGGCATGCCTAATGCTGGTAAATCAACTTTTATTCGTGCAGTATCATCAGCTAAACCTAAGGTTGCAGATTATCCTTTTACCACACTCCATCCTAATTTAGGCATGGTAAGAATAGACGAAAATAATAGTTTTGTAGTAGCTGATATTCCTGGTTTAATAGAGGGTGCGGCTCATGGCGCTGGCCTAGGGTACCAATTCTTAAAACATCTCAGCAGAAATCATTTATTACTACATATTATCGATATCGCACCTTTAGATGAATACACCAATCCTGAAGAAGATGCTGTCGCTATCGTCAAAGAATTACAGAAGTTTGATCAACAACTATTTGAAAAACCAAGATGGATTGTATTTAATAAAATTGACTCAGCAGACACAGAAAAAATACATTCTATTCAAAACAACATCATCTCTCGGTTAAAAAAAGAAAAGTTAATTCCTGAAAACTTCAATCAAACTCGAACTGAAGTTTTTAGTATTAGTGCTGTAACTAAAGAAGGAATTGAACCTTTATTGTATACTATTCAAGATTATTTAAAAGTACTAAAAATAAATTCCAATTCTGAAAATGACGAGTTAGCACCTAAAAATAACCAAAAAAATACACATTATTCAGCCCGAAGATACTTCTCAAAAATAATTTGAAAGTGTTGTCTGCACAAGGTAATATTAATCATTTAATTCTTTAAAAACTATTATGTTAAAAATATATAACACCATTACCAAACAAAAAGAAGAGTTTCAGCCAATTAATCCAGAAGCAGTTTCAATGTATGTGTGTGGGATGACTGTATATGATTATTGTCACTTAGGTCATGCAAGATTAATGGTGGTTTTTGACATTATCTCTCGTTGGATTAAAGAATTAGGTTACCCTCTAACATATGTCAGGAATATTACTGATATAGACGATAAAATTATTGCCGTCGCACAAAAAAATAAGATCCCTTACCAAGAAGTCACTGCTAAATTCATCCAAGCCATGCATGAAGATTCTGATGCTCTGGGTATTCTCCGACCTGATATTGAACCGAGAGCAACCGAATATATTCCTAAAATCATTCAAATGATTGAAACTTTGATTAATAATCATAAAGCCTATGTGGCCGACAATGGAGATGTGTATTATTCAGTTAGAGAGTTCCCTGCTTATGGTCAATTATCAGGAAAAAATCCTGATGATTTAAGAGCAGGTGAAAGAGTAGATATTAATGAAGCAAAACAAGATCCTTTAGATTTTGCTTTGTGGAAAGCAGCCAAACCAGACGAGCCATACTGGCCTAGCCCATGGGGAGATGGTAGACCTGGCTGGCATATTGAGTGTTCCACCATGAGTGCTAGCTTATTTGGTGAAATTTTTGATATTCATGGTGGTGGTGCTGATTTACAATTTCCCCATCATGAGAACGAATTAGCACAAAATTGCGGTGTTAATCATCACTTTGCCATAGAACAAACACAACCAAAGTTAATTCAAAGCCATGTTAAATACTGGATTCATAATGGATTTATCCGAGTGGATAATGAAAAAATGTCTAAATCATTGGGTAATTTTTTTACTATTAGAGAAATATTAGAACAATATCCTGCAGAAGTTGTGCGTTTTTTCTTGTTGCGAACTCATTATAGAAGTCCGCTAAACTACTCAGATGCTCATTTAACCGATGCTAAAAATGCGCTAACGCGTCTTTATACAACATTAAAAAATACATCGCCTTCTCAAGATTTGCAAGATATTTCCTATGAAGATAATAACTACACTGAACGATTTTTTACAGCTATGAATGAAGATTTCAATACTACTGAAGCAGTGGCTGTCTTATTTGAACTCTCTAGTGAGATTAACAAAACACAAGACAGAGAATTAGCTAGTTACCTAAAATTTCTAGGAAACAAATTAGGAATTTTAACGCAAGAACCAATACACTTTTTGCAAGGTGATGAAGATTCATCAAGCTTAAGTAGTGAAGAGATCGAGCATCTAATTGCACAAAGAAAAACAGCTAGGGAAACAAAAAACTGGGCAGAATCGGATAGAATCAGAGATTTGTTATTGGAAAATGATATCATTTTAGAAGACTCAGCACAGGGAACAACTTGGCGAAAAAAATAATGACTTATTGATACCACTGAATTTGAACATTAGAAGCCCCAAGCATATTTTCTAATTGGTCCATTAATGTTTGTTCTGGTTTTACTCTCCACTCATCTGATAATATCAATGAGCTTTCAAGCCTTTCATCTTCATAAACAATAGATAATTTTAAAGCCGAGGAATGTCCTTTGTACGTTTCGAGTAATTTAAATAACTCTGTTACTGGAGAATATTTGTTTAAACATAGTTTTAAAGCACTGGCATAGGATGCTTTCATATCATCAATTGTCATTACTTGCTTAACGGTTATCTTTAATTCTTTAGACTTACTGTATTCATCTATTTTAATACGACACGAGCAAAAGATAGGCATATCAGCATGAATAGGAAATCCAGAAGAGGTCATAATTTCCTCATTTAATACAAGCTCCTGACGAGCTGTCATATCGTCTAACTCTAAAATCCATATCTTGCGACCAGATTTTGTAATTAAACTCCTGATCTTATTAATAAATCCCGCTATCCAAATATTACTATCAGTCGGTTTTAATTGGCTCAAGTGCACTCTTGGCAAATGTTTTAAATCAGATTGATAAGGTTCAAAAGGATGTGCTGAAATATAAAATCCAACCGCTTCTTTTTCTTCAGCTAATTGTTGACTCAACTTCCAAGGCTCTGTTTCTTGCATATTAACGGCTGTTTTTATTTCCTCATCCAAATCAAATAATCCGCCTTGAAATTGATTTGCTTCTTTTTGATCTGCATAGCTTAATGCCAAACCAATATTTTCAAATAACAGTGCTCTATTACTTTCAAGTGAATCAAAAGCCCCTGCTTTAATCAAAGATTCTAAAGTCCTTTTATTTACCACGTTTTTATCTAAACGACTACAAAAATCAAACAAATCCTGATAGGGACCATGCCTTTCACGTTCCAAAACTAAGGCCTCAACTGCCCCCTCTCCTACTCCTTTAATCGCTCCTAAACCATAGCGTATTGAGTCTTCTCCTTGTGGAATAAAATAATAAAATGATTCATTAATATCAGGCGGAAGAAACTGAATAGCATTTTTTTTGGCATCTTCATAAAATATTTCTAATTGATCTGTATTGTGTAGCTCACTTGACATAGTAGCGCTCATAAACTCAACAGCATAATGTGCTTTTAACCAAGCTGTTTGATAAGCAATTAAGGCATAAGCTGCTGCATGAGATTTGTTAAACCCATAGCCCGAAAAACGTTCCATATAATCGAATATTTCATTAGACTTAGTAGCATCTATTCCCTTTTCTTTAGCTCCTGCCACAAAAATTTCTCTTTGTTTTAGCATCTCTTCTACTTTTTTCTTGCCCATGGCCCGACGCAATAAATCAGCACCTCCTAGAGAATAACCAGCACAAATTTGTGCTGCTTGCATGACTTGTTCTTGATAGACCATAATACCGTAAGTCGGCTCTAAGATTTCCTTGAGGAAAGGGTGTAAATATTCAAATTTTGCACCATGAATTCTTTGAATAAAATCTGGTATCAAATCCATTGGCCCTGGTCGGTATAGTGCAACAAAGGCAATAATTTCTTCAAATTTAGATGGTTTGGCTTCAAACAACATCCGCTTCATACCAGTTGATTCAAACTGAAATACGGCTGTTGTGTTCGCATTTTGGAAAATTTTAAAGGCATCTCCATCGTCTAATGGAATTTTTGAAATATCCACTTGCTCGTTTCTATTTTTTTGTATTAAATCTTGAGCCATTTGTAAAATAGTTAAATTTCGCAATCCTAAAAAGTCAAATTTAACCAATCCTACTGCTTCCACATCTTCTTTATCATACATAGAAACAGTTGCACTATCATTTCCCGAAGCTTTATACACAGGACAAAAGTCCGTCAATTTGTTAGGTGCAATGAGGACTCCTCCTGCATGCATTCCTGTATTCCGAACTAAATCCTCTAGTTTTTGGGCCAGTTCCATTAATTCTTCGGCTTCTTCTAATTGGATTAATCTTTGAATATCAGGTTCTAGTTCCATGGCTATTTTTAGACCAACAGGTCTATTTACCTCTAACGGAATAAGCTTTGATAACTTATCACAGATACCAAAAGGAACACCTAATACCCTGCCCACATCTCTTATGACTGCTTTTGAGGACATCGTTCCAAAAGTAACAATTTGGCTGACCGCCATTTCACCATATTTACGTCTAACGTAATCAATAACTCGATTTCTATTCTCTTGACAAAAATCTATATCGAAGTCAGGCATAGAAACCCGTTCAGGATTTAAAAATCGTTCAAAGAGTAAATTATATTTAATAGGATCTAAATCTGTAATTTTTAAGCTATAGGCTACCAGAGAACCAGCACCCGAACCCCTACCAGGACCGACGGGACAGCCATTATTTTTAGCCCAATTGATAAAGTCTGCCACAATTAAAAAATACCCAGGAAAACCCATCTGAATAATGATATCTAACTCAAAATCTAGTCTTTTTTGATAAATTGGTGACTGTTTTATTCTCTCAAATTCATCTGGAAATAAAAATGTTAATCGTTCTTGTAAACCTTGATTTGAAACTTTAATTAAATAATCTTCAAGACTTTCATTATTCGGTGTTGGGAAAATAGGTAAAAAACTTTTATTCAGTGTCAAACTAACCGTACAACGTTTGGCAATTTCATAACTATTTTGTAACGCACTTGGTAAATCTTGAAACAATTGATTCATTTCAGCTTTACTTAAAAAATATTGGCTGGGATGAAAACGCCTAACTCTTCTTTCATCTGCTAAAATACTTCCCGAATTAATACAAACTTTCGCCTCATGAGCTATAAAATCTTCTTGTTGCATAAATTGTATAGGATGAGTTGCAACAAGCGGTAAATCTAGTTCTTGTGCTAATGCTAATGAGCCTGAAAGATTAATTTTTGCTTCTTTTTTTAACTCATCCATCCTTGAACGAATAGAAATATCATTTGCCAAAGGCACATCAAAAAAACGTTGAATTTCTAAATAAAAATCATCTTTAAAACAGTTGGTTAATTTTTGAGCGTATTTTCTAGCTTCTTCTGTCTTATTTTGTAATAAATAATAACCAATAACACCCTGTTGCGCTCCAGATAAACAAATAAGATTTTTTCTATCAGACTGTTCAAGCCATTGCCAACGTATCATCGGTACATCGAGTATTTTTTCATTGTCTAAATAAGCTTTTGTCAAAAGTTCACACAACGCTAAGTAGCCTGCGTGATTCTTAGCCAACAGTAATATACGATGAGGACAAGATGGTTTGTTCTCATTTTCTAAAGCAAAATCCACACTAAAAATAGGCTTAATCCCATTTTTTCGACAGGTATTATAAAATTTTATTGCGGCAAACATATTCATGTTATCACTCAGATTTAGAGCAGGAAAATTTTGATTTTTAGCAAATTCTACTGCCTCACTAATACGAATGATGCTACTATCAATCGAATACTCTGAATATAATCTTAAAGGAACAAATGGCGTTGTCATTTTAATTGAATGTTACCTTACAATACTTCTTTTAGAATCTTCAAAAAAACTCTGATAAACCGATAATTCAGGATAGATCTCTATCATGGGCTTAATTTTTCCTTTGGACTCTTCTAAAGTCAAATCCTGTCTATAAATGATATTATAAACTTCTTTAATATGAGCCACTTCTACCTCTGAAAAACCATTACGTCTCAAACCTTCTGTATTTAAACCTACCGGTTTTAATTTATAACCTGCTGCCATAATATAAGGAGGAACATCTTTATCTACACGAGAAGCAAATGCTGTCATCGCGTATTCACCAATCTGACAAAATTGAAAAATTAAAGTAAAACCACCTGTGACTACATAATCTTTAATGGTCACATGACCAGCCAAGCTAGTGCTGTTGGCAAGTATGGTATGATTGCCTACCACACAATCATGTGCAATATGCACATAAGCCATAATCCAATTATCATTCCCTACTCTGGTTTCACCTATTCCTGTTACTGTCCCAATATTAATCGTACAATACTCTCTTATCGTATTATTATCCCCAATAATTAATTGAGTGTCTTCCCCTTTATATTTTTTATCTTGTGGGATTGCACCAATAGAAGCAAATTGAAAAATACGATTATTTTTACCAATAGTAGTTGATCCCTCGATAACCACATGTGGTTTAATCACGGTACCCTCATCAATTTTAACATTGGGTCCAATAACCGAATAAGCACCAACTTCTACACTAGGTGCTAATTCCGCTTTTCTATCTATAACAGCTGTTTTATGAATATTACTCATTAATTACTTTCTATTTATCCAATACTTTTCCTTGCACATGTTATTTCCGCTTCTGTTGCCACTTCGCCATCTACTAGCGCTCTTACTGCAAATTTACCTATCCCCCTTTTTTGATTTAATATAGAAGCTTCTAGTATAAGCGTACCGCCAGGATGAACTGGTTTTTTAAAACGAGCGTTAGAAATCGAAGCAAAAAAATACAGCTCATCTTCTTTAGTTTCAAAACTTAAAGTAGCTAAAATAGCCGCTGCTTGTGCCAATGATTCAATAATTAAAACACCAGGCATTACTGGATAACCTGGGAAGTGCCCTTTAAAATAAGGTTCGTTCATAGAAACATTCTTTAATGCCTTAATTCTTTTCAAAGGTTCTAATTCAAGAACCTTATCCACCAATAAAAATGGGTTTCTATGCGGTATAATTTTTTCTATATCCTTAGCTTCTATGGGTAAAACAACTGATTTCATAAATGTGTCCTTTTAATTTATTCTGAATCTTTTATTAGTTTTTTTTCTATTATTTTTAATTTTTGATTCATCTCTTTTAAATGTCTTAGATAAACTGCATTATACTTCCAATCTCGATATTCTTGAAATGGATAAGAACCAGCATATTGTTTGCCTGGCGTCCCAATTGAATGACTGACAATAGTAGCTCCTGCAATAAACGTATTATCAGCCACACTTAAATGCCCTGTGAATTTAGCTGCACCTGCTATACGACAATTTTTACCTATCTTAGTACTACCTGCCATACCAACCATTGATGCAATAGCAGTATATTCACCTATTTCACAGTTATGGGCAATCTGGACTAAATTATCTATTTTTACTCCTTGGTGAATAATGGTATTTTCAATCGCTCCTCTATCAATAGATACATTAGAGCCAATTTCTACATTATCACTAATGACCACCCTTCCCACTTGAGGAATTTTTTCCCAACCAGTACCATTCCAAGCATACCCAAATCCGTCAGAACCTATAACGGTACCTGAATGAATTTCTACATTATTGCCTATTATACTACCATAGTAGATGGTTACATTGGGGTGAATCAAACAATTCTCTCCAATTATGACCCCTTGCTCGATAACAGTACCTGATAAAATTCGAGAGTAAGCCCCTATTTGAACATTCTTAGCAATAAATACATTAGCACCTATTTCTACTGTTTCAGCAATATCATCTGATTGGACCACAGCACTCGGATGTTTTCTTAAATTTGAACTATCTACAGGATTAAAATATCGAGATACCCGCGCAAAATATAAATAAGGATTATCACAAATAATAAAACTTTTTTCAGGATAATCTTGATAATCAAAAGTCGCATCTACAATCAAAGCACAAGCTTCTGATTGCTTAACTTCGCTCTTCAAGCGATGATCTGTCAGAAATGATAGTTGTTTTTCATTTGCCAATTTTAATGAAGAGATTCCTTCTACTATGAGGTCTTCTCCCACCAATACCCCACCAAACTGAGCAACCAACTCAGACAATTGCACTGCCATCTTAGTCATAAATTAACCCAAAAATCTAATTATACTTCCCATTATAAGCCAATTAACTTAATGCTCCCAATAAAAAAAGGAACTGTATTAACAGTTCCTTTCGCATAAGATAATTTTCTAATTTAAAAAGTATTACCAATATTAAATTGGAAAGCTTGCTCTCTATCACCTGGTTTCTTTTTCAATGGTTTTGCCCAACTAAATCTCAGCGCACCTAAAGGTGACAACCAAACCATGCCGACACCAGCACTATAACGCAATTCTTTTTTGAAACTACTCTTATAATTTTCTTCATATTCAAAGTTATCTAGTGGTCCACGAGTTTTTCCATCCCACAAACTACCTGCATCCGCAAACACACTCATACGGACCGCTTGTGAATCTTTCAAGCCTGGCATTGGGAAGAATAATTCTGCCGTTGCAGTCACTAACCTTGTACCCCCAATATAATCCACATCGCCGTACCAGTTATTAATTTTAGGTCCTAAAGATGAAGCATCATAACCTCTCACAGAACCCATACCACCAGTATGGAAGTTATAGAAGAATGGCACATCATCACTATCGCCATATTCTTTAATGTAGCCAGCTTGCCCTGTCAACATAAAGGTCAAATTTTCAGTTAGTGGGAAGAACCACCATTCTTGGTGTGTTAATTTATAAAACTCATGATCACTAGCGCTAGGAATAGTTGCTTCTAGTTCACTTTCTAAGATATAACCACGCGTTGGCCATAAATAACTATCAATAGTTGACCTTCTCCAAGAGACAGAGACTGGGTAAATTGTACTAGAATTACCGTGTTCAGCAACATAGTCCTTATAATAAATAGGACTTCTTTCATATAAGTCAATTCTCTTATGTTCAGCACCAATTCTGAAATTAATCTTATCGTAATCAGTTACCGGGAACACAAACTTAACACCACCTGCATAGGTTTTTGCCTTATAAGAACTGGTTTCAATATCATTTGGATCAAATTTAATAGCAGAGAAGTCAAAGCCAGCACCCACACCGTGTTTGGTATAATATGGATTTAAATAATCCAACGTTAACGCTTTAGAAGTACCACCAGTAGATACATTCAAAGCAATTTGTCTACCTGTTCCCCATAGGTTATCGTGAGTAAACTTACCACTTACCACAACCCCGTCATCTTGTACATAACCCACTGAAAAATCTAGTAAACCAACATTAGCTTCTTTAACATCTACTGCTAAATCTACTTCTTCCTCACTATCTTCCACAGGTACTTCTTCAACAGTCATGTCTTCAAAATAACCTAAATCACCTATTCTTTCTTTAGAGCGTTTGATTTTTTGAGCATCATAAGAAGCACCTTCTTGTTGCCTCATTTCACGACGAATGACTTCATCTCTTGTTTTGGTATTACCAGTTATATTAATTTGGCGGACATAAACTTTCTGATTAGCACTCACGGCAATATCAAAGCCTAAAGAGCCGTCAGAGTTTCGATTAGGCGTTACTTCTACATCTGCTTTAGCATATCCTGATTTACCCAACTCCATTTTAATATCGTTGACCACACGATCTAACTGTGTTTGATTGAACCATTTAGAAGTATTGAACGCAAATCTCTTATTATGATTATTTGCAATCTCTTGCAAACGATCCAGAGGAACTTCTTTAGAATCTCCAGAGACATTAATCTCACCCCAAGTATAACGTATTCCTTCATTTAAGACTACTTTCAAAGTCATATCTTGAGGCGAGTCAATATCAATCTCTGGCTCAAATTTTAAAATGGCAAAATCGTAAAACCCTTTATCCTTATAGTATTTTGTGAGGGCTTTTTGATCAACGTCACTCTTCACATAAGCATATATGTCATTTTTAGTGAAAAAAGACATAATATTATGTTTTCCCAGACTCATGCGACGTTTTAAAGTCCCGTCTGAGAATGTATCGTTTCCTTCAAATTCCACTTTTCTAATTCTGGTTGTTACGCCTTCATCAATACTAATCGTCAAAGCAACACGATTTCTTTCTAACTCTGTTACTTCAGGAGTAACCACTGCGTTATTTTTACCTAAATTCAAATACTCTTGCTGTAAACCTTGGGTAACTGCTTTTACAACAGAAGGATCATACACTTTGGCTTCTGCCACTCCTAACCGTTTTAAATTATCCTTAATCAATTGATTAGATATTGCCTTACCTCCAGTCACCACCACTGAATCAACAATAGGACGTTCGATAACTGTTAATAAAACTTGGTTATTCTGTACCTCAACTTGCACATCTTCGAAATAACCAGTTGCATATAAATCTTTAATAATTTGCTCACCTTTAGTAGAAGTAAACTGTCCTCCTACTTCTATTGGTAAGTAATCAAACACGGTATCTGGTTCAATTCTTTGTAACCCTTCAACCCGAATATCTTTGATTACAAAATCTTTAGCCATTAAAGGTGCAGATAAAAACAAGCCTGCCAAACATGTTACTATTAATTTTTTATTCATTTTAAATTATCCAAAAATCCTAACGAAATCATTTGAAAAAGCAATAAACATTAGTAATATAACAAACAAAAATCCAAAACGCATTCCAAACTCTTGCACTGCTTCACTTATAGGTTTACCCCTTATCCATTCAATAAACGAAAATAAAATGCCACCTCCATCCAACATAGGAATGGGTAACAGGTTTAAAATCCCAATACTTATACTAATAAGTGCCAAAAACATCAAATAAGGCATCAAGCCCATCGCTGCTGTTTCACTTGCATAACTGGCCGTAGTGATTGGACCGTTGATATTCATTAAAGAACTCTTACCAACCACTATCCTCCCTAAAAAGACCAAAATCTGTTTAGAAATATATCCAGTTTTGTCAATCGCCATTTTAACAGACTCCGACAAATTAGGATAATAAATGTCTCTATTTTTTTTGGCAAGTGTTTCATCAATTTTATTTTGCACCCCAATCTTCCCTACTGGCTTGGAATCCTTTGATTCTAATACCGCGTCGGGAATTACAACGGTTTTAAATTTTTTTTCACCTCTTTGATATAAAACTTCAATTTTTTCTCCAGGATGAGCTCTAAGAATATTAGAAAACTCAGCATAACTACCTATTTTTTGCCCATTTAACTCTAAAATAATATCATTAGCTTGCAACCCTGCTTGACTAGCAGGACTATCTGGTAGTACTTTTTCAAGTTGATTGGTAATTTTATAAGGAGAAAAACCAAATTCATTTTTACCTAAAAGAATATTCCTAATCTCATCTGGATAATTTTTCGTGTTTACTTCTCTTATTTGCTCTTGACCTAAAGTGTCTATTACCTCATATTGAATTAAACCATTCTCTAAATTTTCCATTGTGACCATGGATACTTCTGCAAAATCTTTCACAGGTTGCTGATTTATTTTGACAACATAGTCTCCTTCTTGAAAGCCTGCTTTTTCAGCTAAAGAGTCTGTTGCTATCATGTTAACCTCAGGCTTTACAGTAGTGACACCTTGATGATAAAAAACCAAACTAAACAATAACGCCCCTAAAACAAGATTGATAAAAGGCCCTGCGAAGTAAACCAACAATTTTTTCCAAGGAGCTTGTAAATCAAATGCATACTGTTTTTCTTCTTCTTTAACTTCTCCTGCACGTGTATCTAACATCCGTACATAGCCACCTAAAGGAATCAGACTCAAGCACCATTCCATGTTATTCCAAGTTTTACTGTACAAAACTTTCCCAAAACCTATGGAAAATTTTTCAATTTTCACACCAAAAAACTTCGCCACAGCGTAGTGACCAAGCTCATGCACGGCAACAATAATGGTAATGGCTATTAAAAAGTAAAATAACTGGCTCAAGTAAAAGTCCTTATTTAATTAAAATTCTTAGTCGCTAGTTCTAGTGTTTTTTGTCTCACTACATTATCTTTATACAATAATGTTTCTAAGTCATTATATTGTTCCAATTCAAAATAATTGAGTGCATCAACAACTAACGCATAAATATCAGTGAATTTTATTTTGTTTTTTAAAAATAAATCCACTGCCACTTCATTCGCTGCATTTAAAATACAGCCTGAATCTAGCCCTTTTTCTAGGACTTGATAAGCTAAATTTAGTGTGGGAAATCTTTTCTTATCTACTTTCATAAAATGTAATTCTGACATACATTCAAAATCCAATTCCTTAGCCCCTGACTTAATTCTGTTAGGATAAGCCAAACAATATTCTATCGGAATTTTCATATCAGCCACACCAAGCTGAGCCAATACCGATTCATCAATTAATCGAACCATACTGTGCACAATACTTTCAGGATGAATAACCACATCAATCTT
Organism: Neisseriaceae bacterium PsAf; assembly: GCA_017114885.1. Lineage (GTDB taxonomy): Bacteria > Pseudomonadota > Gammaproteobacteria > Burkholderiales > Neisseriaceae > QFNR01. The sequence continues at coordinate 66,028 of WNLJ01000015.1, forward strand.
ATTGGCTGGTAGGTTAAATAACCATGAAGCCTCAATAACTTCTAGTGCCTTATTCATCATCGTAGCAGAATCAATGGAAATTTTAGCTCCCATTTCCCAATTTGGATGGTTTAAAGCCTCTTTGACTGTTACTTCTTCTAATTGTTCAATTGGTTTTTGCAAAAAAGGCCCCCCCGATGCTGTCAAAATAATATTTTTAATATGCTCTGCCTGAGAGGGTAGTACTTGAAAAATAGCGTTATGTTCGCTATCCACAGGCAATACCAAAGAACCGGATTCTTTGACTATTTGATAAAATAATTTTCCCGCTAAAACCAAGGTTTCTTTATTGGCCAATAATATTTTTTTTCCAGTCTTAGCTGCTGCAAAAGTAGGTATTGCTCCTGCTGCACCCACTATTGCTGAAATAACAATATCAACTTCACTATCGCTCGCTACCTCACTAAGTGCCAAAGGACCTGTCAATACTTCAGTTTTAGAATTCATATCTAATTGATTTTTTAACCAATCCGCAGATAGTTCATCGCTTATCACTACAAATTTAGGTTGGTATTTCAAACACAATGTAAGTAATTTTTCTTTTTGCGTATGTACTGTTAAAGCAAAAATTTCAAATAAATCTGAATGCTGTTCGATGACTTGCAAAGCACTGACACCGATACTGCCCGTTGCACCTAAAATAGTTATTTTTTGTTTTCTCATAAATGATTGTCTAAAAACTTGTCAGGATAAGATGAAAAATAGGATACATTCCCAAAACCGCTACTAATGAATCAACCCTATCATAAACACCTCCATGTCCTGGTAATAATTTACCACTATCCTTCACTCCTGCACATCTTTTTAACCAACTTTCAAATAAATCACCAATCACACTCACGCATGTCAAAGGAATGGAACAGAGCACCCAAACTAAAAATAAAGGCCAAGAGAAATAACCAACAAGTTGCACATGGAATAAACTAAAATATAACGCGCTGTAAATCATGACAATAATAATAGCACCTAATACGCCTTCAATACTTTTCCCAGGACTAATTTGTGGTGCTAATTTATTTTTTCCAAATTGTTTTCCTACAAAATAAGCAGAAATATCAGCTACCCACACCAACAAAATTAAATATAAAATAGCAAAATTCACTTCGGTTAAACTCATAATACCGGCATCTGTTTTGTCGATGAACAACTCTGCAATATAACTTCCAAAAGGAATAAACATGATCCAACCCAAAACAGAATTTAGAGCGACATTTTCTAATTTAATTTTATTTTTTAAAATTAAAGGTACGACTATTAACCAATAACATAATAACAACAGCCCTAAAATTAGAGATAAATAAGGGATTTCTCGAATTAAGGTTGTTACATCATAATAAAAAACAGAGATCAAAATTCCTAACGATAACAACAAATAAACAATAGACCAATTTTTAGGCATTTTCACAATACGGGTATATTCCCACATTGCCAATAAGGTTAAAATACTACTAAATACTAACCAACCATTTTTATCGCTCAAAATCAAAACTGCTAATATCAATAAAACCAAACAAACCGCTGTTACAACCCGTTGAAATAACATAACTACTCTCTTCTTTCATGTATTGGTAATTGCTCTGAAGTTCGACCAAACCTTCTCTCTCTATTTTGAAATGACTCAAGTGCAAGAATAAGTTGCTCTTTATTAAAGTCTGGCCATAAAGTATCAGTAAAGTAAAACTCTGTATAAGCCATTTGCCAAAGTAAGAAATTACTAATTCTAATTTCACCCCCTGTACGAATATATAATTCAGGTTCTGGTAAATCATGTAAAGCGAGATGTGATTGAATATCGTTTTCTGTAATTTCTTGGTAACCATTTTGAATCAGGTGATTCACCGCATTTACAATATCCCAACGTCCACCATAATCAGCTGCTACTGTAATTGTAAAAAGAGTATTATTTTTAGTTAAGTCCTCACCTTTTCTAATTTTAGCAACGATTTCATCGCTAAATCGATCTGTCTTACCAATAAACCTAAATCTAATATTATTTTTATGTAATTGTTGAATTTTATACTCAAGAGATCTTAAAAAAAGATTCATTAAAAAATCGACTTCGATTTTAGGTCTTTTCCAATTCTCAGTAGAAAAAGCAAATACTGTTAAATTTTTCACTCCTAAATCAATACAATCTTTAACAGTATTTTCCAGTACTTCTAAGCCTTTTTTATGCCCCATCACTCTAGGCATTATTTTTCTTTTAGCCCATCGACCATTGCCATCCATTATAATAGCAATGTGCGAGGGAACAGCTATCGTTTCATCCATAGAGGAAGCTTTTTTCATATGTATAAAGCCTAAAAATTAATAAATTATAATTCTAATAAATCTTTCTCTTTTTCTTCAACTATTAAATCTACTTCATCGATATATTTATCAGTGATTTTTTGAATTGATTCTTCAGAACGACGAGCCTCATCTTCTGATATTTCTTTATCTTTTAAGAGATTTTTAATATCATTATTAGCTTCTCGTCGAATATTTCTAATCGCTATTTTAGCATCTTCACCTTCGGATTTAACAATTTTAGTCATATCCTTACGTGTTTCTTCTGTCAACATAGGCATAGGAACACGAATCATATCACCAGAAGAAGCTGGATTAAGCCCTAAATTACCATCTCTAATTGCTTTTTCAATTCCAGACAACATATTTTTTTCATATGGCTTAACTCCTAAAGTTCTTGAATCCAATAGGGTTACATTGGCTACTTGAATCAGTGGTACCATGCTGCCATAATAATCTACCTCGACTTGATCTAAAAAACCCACATGAGCTCTACCTGTTCTCACTTTGGTTAAATTTTCCCTTAAAACCTCAATTGTTTTGGTCATTTTATCATCAACTGTTTTTTCAATTTCTCTTAACATAACTCAACATCACTTTCTTTTACCCGTTATTTTAAAATTATACACTATAATGTCATTTGATTATGATAGATCCTCAAAATAGCATCTAAGAATGCACTAAAGTGCCCTCCTCTTTGCCTAAAACAATATTTTTTAAAGCTCCTTTTTTAGAAATACCAAAGACAATAATATCCAATTTTTGTTCTCGACAAAGCGTAAAAGCCGTTGCATCCATCACTTTTAATTGCTTGTTAATGGCTTCATCGAAGGTAATATCATCATATTTAACTGCTTGGGAATTTTTTTTAGGATCTTCGTTATAAATACCATCCACATTAGTGGCTTTTAATAAAATATCACAACTCATTTCAGCAGCACGCAGTGCTGCTGCTGTATCGGTCGTAAAAAATGGGTTTCCCGTGCCCCCTGCAAATATTAAAAGCTTCCCTTCCTCTAAATATTGCATTGCTTTAGGTCTGGCATAAGTTTCTACCACTTGCTGGATATTTAATGCTGATTGAATTCTAGAAGAGATGCCAATAGAGTTAAAAGCCTCATTTAAAGCCAGAGCATTCATCATCGTTGCCAACATACCCATATAATCAGCTGTAGAACGTTCCATACCTTCAGAAGCACCAGAAATACCTCTAAATATATTGCCCCCTCCAATTACGATAGCGACCTCAACTCCTAAATCAACAATTTCTTTGACTTCATTGATGATCGTCATAATGGTATCTCTATTAATACCAAAAGGGTCACTGCCCATTAACGATTCCCCTGATAGTTTTAATAAAACCCTCTTATATTTTAATTCAGACATTACTTATCCTTAATGCTATTTAACTATCGAAGATTATAGCCTAAAAAAAACACTCTAAGAAAAATTTTAGAGTGTTTTTATTGTTAGTTTATATCTATATTGAATTAAACTTTAGCCGCAGCTGCTACTTCTGCTGCATAATCTGTCACTTTCTTTTCAAGACCTTCACCAACATGATAAACCGTAAAATCAATAACCTTTGAGTCATTTTCTTTTAATAATTGCTCAACAGTTTGATCAGGATTTTTGACAAATTGTTGTCCTAGTAAAGTTATCTCTGCTAAGAATTTCTTTAATCGACCATCTACCATTTTGGCAATAATTTCTGCTGGTTTTCCAGATTCTGCAGCTTGCTCGGTATAAATATGACGTTCTTTTTCAATCAGCTCTTCATCCACTTGATCACTAGAAACACACTGTGGTCTTGATGCAGCAACGTGCATTGCTATATCTCTTGCTGTTGGTTCGTCTCCTTGAAATTCAACAATAACACCAATTCTATTACCATGCATGTAACTGGTTAATTGGTTTTCAGTTTCATAGTACTCAAAACGACGGATAGTCATATTTTCACCCAGTTTAGCGATGATTTCTTTTCTTCTTTCTTCAACTGTTTGATCAACTGAAATCTGCGATTCACTTAATTGTTCTAAATTAGCTGGTCTATTAACCACTACTGCTTTTGCAACATCATTTGCGAATTCTTTAAAGCTTTCATCTTTAGCCACGAAATCTGTTTCGCAATTAACTTCAACCAAAGCACCGCGATTGCCTTCTATATAGCTTGCAATAATTCCTTCAGCTGCAGTTCTTCCTGCTAATTTACCAGCTTTAGCACCAGATTTAATACGTAGTATTTCCTCTGCTTTCGCAAAATCACCCTCTGCTTCGACTAAAGCTTTTTTACATTCCATCATTCCTAAACCAGTTGTTGCTCTTAATTCAGCAACCATTTTTGCTGTCACTTCAGACATAGTACCTCCTAAAATTTAATTTTAATTTTCAGATGCTTTTTCTTGTTCATTATCAGAAGGTTCTTGTTGTGCATCCTGTTCAGAAACACTTTCTTCATTAGCTCTTACTGCATCCACTACTTCTTGAACTGATTGAGCTTTTCCTTCTAAAATTGCATCTGCGATCCCTCTAGCATAAAGGAGAATCGCTTTAGTAGAATCGTCATTTCCTGGAATAACATAATCCACGCCATCTGGACTATTATTGGTATCAACAACCGCAATAATAGGAATCCCCAATTTATTAGCTTCTACAATCGTACCGTTTTGATAACCTGTATCAATAACGAAAATAGCATCAGGCAAGCCTTTCATCTCTTTAATACCACCTAAAGAGCGCTCTAATTTATCCACCTCACGCTGTAATGTTAATAGTTCTTTCTTACTGTAGGTACCATCTACTGCGTTATCCAACAATTCTTGCTTTTCTTCCAAACGTTTGATTGATTGTTTTACTGTTTTGTAGTTAGTGAGCATACCACCTAACCATCTATGATCAACATAAGGCGATCCTGCACGAGTTGCTTCCTCACGAATAATATCTCTAGCTTGTTTTTTAGTGCCTACAAACAAGATCGTTCCTTTGTTAGAAGCTAAGCGACGTACATAGTCTTGAGCTTCAATATACATTGGAAGTGTTTTTTCTAAATTAATAATATGAATTTTGTTTCTAGAACCGAAGATATATTCTTCCATTTTAGGGTTCCAAAAACGAGCTTGGTGACCAAAATGAACACCAGACTCCAACATTTGACGCATTGTAACATTTAACATACATTTTTCCTTATTCAAAGGGTTATCACTAACACATCTCACACAGAACTTTTATTAAAGCACCCTTTAGTGAATGTGCGCTATTAAATTCCATTTCTAAATTAAAATGAAATCTGCTAATTATAACTTATTTTATAGAGACTTAAAAGATAATCTTCTATAAATATATTTTATATTAAATTTTATTGATTAGCGTTATGATAGGGCTTATTTTTTACTCTAAAAGGATATCATTTCTAATGATACAGTTAAACACTATTGAAGAATTACATCATTGGCGATCTAATCTTAAAAATATTGCTTTAGTGCCTACCATGGGTAACTTACACGAAGGACATCTCAATCTCATTAGGGAGGCCAAGAAAAAAGCAGCTTATGTGGTTGTCAGTATATTTGTTAATCCAACTCAATTTGGTGAAAATGAGGATTTTGGTACTTACCCGAGAACACTTGCTCAAGATATTGAAAAAGCAGAACAAGTGGGTGCTGATGCTATTTTTTCTCCTTCTGTCAAAGAAATGTATCCTTATATAGAGCAAACCGTTTGGGTCACCCCCGGAGAAATTAGCACTCAATATTGTGGCAAAACAAGACCAATACATTTTAGAGGAGTTGCGACTGTTGTGGCTAAATTATTAAATATTGTGCAGCCTGAATGGGCATTTTTTGGTAAAAAAGATTTTCAGCAGTTGGTTATTATCAAACAAATGGTAGAACAACTAAATTTTCGTACTTCTATTATTGGTATCGATACTAAAAGAGATGAAAAGACAGGACTGGCACTTTCCAGTCGCAATCAATATTTAAATGCACAACAGCAAGAACAAGCACCTCAGTTATATCAAGCTTTGTTAGAAATAAAAAATCACATTCTCAATGGTAACAAAAACTTTAATGAACTTTGCCAAAAGGCAATTAAAACACTGTCCAAAAACGGTTGGGATGTTGATTATATAGAAGTTGCCAAGCAACATAATTTGCAATCTGCCACCTGTGAAGATAAAGATTTAGTCGTGTTGGGTGCAGCTAAATTGGGCTCTACTCGATTGATTGATAATATCGATTTTAGTCTCTGATTTTGAAATGATTTTAGAATTGATTGCTTACCTTAAATTTAAATAGAAAAATAATTACGGTTGTCTAAACCATTCATCAATCCAGTTCACCACTTGTGTGTTAAAACACAAGAATAAATGTGATTGATGAATTCTTTGATACGCTTTAAATTCAGGCATTTCTGTTTCTAAAATCGCCACCAAACCATCATTGATTTCATCTTTTGGAAACACTCTCATTACCCTATTTTCGATATTAGTCTTGGTGCCTCCTATACTCAATAAAGGTATTTTGGGATTCCATAAGGGGACATTCCCATCTAAAGAATCTTGCCATGATTTTCCAAGTACAAAAGCTGGCCATTTTTCATGTATCACTTGGCCAAACTGACTGCCTTTATGAGGTGTTCCTAGCGTAACTACACGACTATTTTCAAATAAATCTGGAAATAAATACTGTAGATAACGAATCATAATACCGCCCATACTGTGACCTACAAAGAAAACAGAATCTTCTCCTGTAAATTCACGTATGCATTTCTCTAAGTCGCGAGCACCCTCTTCTACTGATTGTTTGAGTGTTGGGTATGATGGACATAGGCAAGTATAACCTAATTGATGTAATTTTCGAGACAACCAAAACATCACTCGCCCATTGCAAAACAAACCATGTAATAGTACTACTTTTTGAGCATTCATAGCTTCTCTTTTCAAAAACAAAAATAATATACTTTTATTCTAGCATGAAAATAAAAAAGCCCTCGCCCTAGCGAGGGCTTTTTTATTACGAAACTAAAATTAGAATTCGTATCTATAACCAACTGAGTATGATAAGTTCTTGCTCTTAGACTTGTTCTTATCAATTGCATAATTAACAGACGTAGTAATACGAGAGTTTTTATCTAATTTGAATTGAACGGTTGGTTTAATTTCAAACCAAGTCTTAGTATCTTTCACAAGACGGTTAGCTTCACGAGAGAAAGTAGTGTTATAACGTTTCAAACCACCTTCACCGATTAGCTCATTCTTATCTTCATTTAAGTTTCTATTAGCAGTAATGTCAACGGAAGCTCTCATGAATGCTGAATCATCCGGACAGTCGTCAGAGATTCTAACACCTGCAGTGATGTATTCTTGATCACGTTTTTGTTTGTTGAATCTCATCGCTGTACTAGACATACCGTCTTCTTGGAATACATCTACTTCGTAACGATATTTAGTATAAGCCAACATTGGTGCTAATACCCAAGTGTTACCCAATGAGAACTCATAACCAGTTTCGATACGTCCACCCCAAGTCTTACCATCAGTATCTGATTTTTCAACTCTTGTATGTTCACCTAGCGGAATTGAACGTTCAATGTTATCAAATTTAGTAGTACCAGCTGACAACAAGCCGTTAATCCACCATGGACCAGTTGTATATTGAGCAAAACCAGTAATAGCGAAGTCTTGTTGATCATATTTCAAGTTTTGATGAGGTTTCATTCTACTAATACCCAATGAACCCATCACACCAATATCAAGACCTTCTGCTGGACGGTAGCCATAACCAATATTCAAACCGTTATAAACAATCGCATGGTTATTTAATGAACGGTCTTGTTTACTATAACCACCAGAAAAACCACCAAATACGTATGATTGACCTTCACCTTCGTATGGTCTTGCATTAATACGAGTCAACTCACTTAATAAATAATCTTGTCTTGCTTTAGCACCAGTTTCTAATGAACGACTCAAACCAGTCATATACGCAGGTGCGTTAACCGTAGCAATTGCATATTCTGCAATAATACGGTGCATTAAAGCACTTGGGTGATGCCAGTCAGTATACATATAACGACGTCCATCGTTACCATGATAATAACTATCGCCTTCATCACAGTTTGGTGCTACCTGACCAATAGAACATTCTGGAACCAATATTTCATCAATACCGTATGGCAATGGATTATCAATTACTTCTCTGAATAAACCATCCACATCTAATTGAACAACATTACCACCTACAACTTGTTCCACACGGGCATTAACTGCTTGATTAAACCAAGAAATAACATTATTTTGAGCATTGAACATAATATCAAAATAAGCAGCTACTAAGTTTCTAGGAATAAATGGATATCGATTGTGAATAGCATTAATATTGTTTTCACGGAAATATTCAATACCATTACCATCAGCAAGATTACCAACACGGTTAGCTGGATCTCTCAAGAAATTATCCTGAGCTTTCATCAACCAACCACCAACATTAAAGATATCAAATGGTGTACCACCAGTAATCATACCAGTGTCCATCATACCTTCTAACATAACACCAGTGAATGATGTATAAGCAGAACTAGGCAAGTTCAAGACCAAGATAGGACCTTCTGCACCATTATCAATCAACTTTTGAGATAACAACCCAGGATACAATGCCTTATCATTCAAATATGGTTGATTAGGTTGAGCACCATTAAATACAGTTCCCCAATTAAGTGGGTTGATTAAAGCATATTGAATATCAGCAGTCACATCGTTACCACCACCCCATACGATGAATGCATCGTCTTTATTGGCAACACCACCATTTCTTTCTAAATAGCGATCAATTTGTGCTTTTAATGAATCTCTATGGATAATCCAGCTCATTGGATCCAATGGGTCATTACGTAATACAGAACCTGACATCGCATAGTTAGCACCACCAAAACGTTCTGGTGTTACAACCTTACCACTCAATGCCAATGATAAATATGAGTTATAGAGTACATATGGATTACCATCTCCCATATAGACAGAACCACGACCAAATGAACCAGTATCTGATAATGAATCACCAAATGTTACTAAGTTCTTAAATTCAAAATCATCATAATTTGCATCATAGTTGTATTCATGGAAACCATATTTCCAATCACTCCGACTTGGATTACTAGACATTCTCCAAGATAAAACACTACCCATACCAGAGATAATTGGTGCATAGGATAATCCCATAGAAGGCACAGCTAAACTCAACGAAGGTCCAATTGAAGAACTACTAGGTAATCCAACAGATACTAAAGGTAATGCACTACTAGCTAGTAAAGGCAATCCACTACTTAATGATGGACCAAATGACGATAATGCACTTCGCAACAAGTTAGTAGCAAATGATGAAGCAGCCCTTCGACCCAAACTTGTCAACACACTGGATACAGGATCTCCTGGAGTCACAGAACCAAGATCAAACGAACCAGTACCTGGTAATGGGTCAGCCAATGTTACCACGTTCTTAGACTCAAAATCCTCACCATCCGTATCATAATCGTATTCATCATTAGCACCATAGTCCGTATCATGGTCATATTCATAACTCACGTCTACACCATCACCGTATTCATAAGTCACATCTACACCATTGCCGTATTCATAACTCACATCTACACCATTGCCGTATTCATAACTCACATCTACACCATTACCGTATTCATAACTCACATCTACACCATTACCGTATTCATAACTCACATCCACACCATTGCCGTATTCATAAGTCACATCAACATCATAGCCATATTCATTGAAACCGTATTCCCAAACGCTCTGATTTGGATTAGACATTCTAAAAGGTAAAGCACTACCCACACCGGAGATAATTGGTGCATAAGATAATCCCATAGAAGGTCCAACTAAACTTAGTGAGGGTCCAATTGAACTACTAGGTAAGCCACTAGATACTAAAGGCAATCCACTACTTAATGATGGATTTGTTGATGATGCAATTCCCAACGAACTAGCCGCAGGTAATGATTCAAATGGAGCCGAACTTGCCAACGCGCTAGATACAGGACCTGCCGAAGTTAAAGAACCCAATGCAAGACTAGGTACTGAACTAGAAACAGGAATTGATGAAGACGAAACTAATGGCAATGAAAGCGGAGCTGAACTAGATGCTGGCAACGATGATGTTAGAGCTGAACTCTCACCTAGTGAAGACATTAGAGAGGAAGGAACTACCGACAACGAAGTAGAGCTACTAGTCACTGCAGCAGACGATAAGTTCGCAAAACCAGATATTGCACTTGGTACACTAGAAGCTGAAGAAGCTGAAGATACCGGTGCCATTATTGAAGTAGATGACAATGGTGCACTTGCAACTGAAGAAACCGAACTAGACACTCCAGAAGAAGAACCTGCGACAGATGATGGAACTGCTGAAGCTGCCGATACAGCAGGTACGGCCAATGGCAACAAGCTAGGTATTGCTGAAGACAAAAAGCTAGCAGGCAAAGAGCTTGATGCTACTGACGATGCAAATGAAGTCACTGAAGAAACACCAGATGCCAAAGCAGGAACACTACTCAAAGAGCTTGATGATGCTGCAGATGAAGCTGGTCCAGATGACAAAGGAGCCAATGAGCTTGATAACGACACTGCACTCGATCCACTCGAACTCAACGCACTAATTACACTTGGTGCAGCCATACTAGAAGATATTCCAACAGAAGACACTAGCGGCAATGAACTTGATCCAGATGACAACAATGGCAACGAAGATGCTGAAGAACTTACTGCCAAAGAGCTAGCTGGAATAGATGAAGACACTTGACCTAGTGACGACGGAATTCCAGACGATGAAGGAATTGAAGTCAATACGTGTTGTGACGATTGGCTAGCTAAACTTCCACTACTCACACCTGGTAATATCGAAGAAGACAAACCAAAAGGAGTAGAAGACGACAATAGGAAACTAGAAAATAAATCAGAAGGCAAACTTGCTAATTGTACTGACCAGCTCACAGGAGCCGAAGCCGAAAACACAGCCATACTTCCAGATTGCAACGAACTTACTGAAGAAGATTGTCCCGCTATACTAGACGAAACAGACGGAGCTACTAACAACAAACTAGGTACTGATGTTAATAATGAAGACAATGCCAAACTACCAGTGAACGATGATGAAACTGACGACACCAACGCAGGAACAATCGAAAATGATCCTAATGACGACAATGAAGTAACAAACGATGAAGGCACACTAGATAATTGGCTTGAACTACTTAATGCTGACGAACTTGAGTTAGCTATCGATGATGCAGCTAAAGAAAGAGGCAAGAATGACGTTACTGAAGAAGGGGCCAAAGAACTTACAGCTGATGAAGTAGTTGGTAGTGAACTAAGAGACGTACTCACAGAAGAAATACTTGGCACGCTACTAAGACCCAACAAAGTACTTGCACTTAACGAACTTGGTACTGAAGAGAATGAAGCCAAACTACCTGCCAATGGCCCTAAACTCAAGGCACTAGTCACTGACCATGGCGCCAAGCTAGAAGCACCCAATAAAGAACTTAAAGCTGGCAGCGATGACAATGCAGAACTGCTCACTGATGCAGAGTCAGCAACTGAATTAACCACTAAACTAGAAGCAGGAACAGAGCCAGAAGAAAGAGTCGCACTCAAAGACGGTGCTATTGACAATAAACTACTTGTTCCTGAAGACAATGCAGACAGGCTAACAGGTACTGATAGACTTGCAAGGATCGAAGACAATCCAGCAACAGATGAACTTACCGCACTTATACTATTGGGTATTCCTGACAACGAAGCGAGTAAGCCAACACTAGACAATACCGAAGCAACAGCTAATACAGAGTTCACTGATGAACTAAGTGGTGCCAATGAAGTAAATGGCAATGAAGCTGAAGAAGATAAAGCACTAGATGAAATGAACGGACCTGAAATCAAAGCAGGAATACTGGAAAGTGACAACACTGGTGAAGATAAACTAAACAACGTAGAAGTTGCACTTGCCAAACTATTTGCTAAAGCACTAGTAGCTAATGATGATGCAGGAACACTACTTGCCAAAATTGAAACAGCTGATGGCAATGACGGAACACCACTCAATAATGAAGATGATCCCAATGAATATGAAGAAACACCTGCACTTGAAGACGGCACACTAGATAATGCCTGAAAAACTGGACTACTAGATAACAATGGAACTCCTACTGAACCACTCAATGAACTTGCAAGCAAACCAGAAGACAGCAAACTTGAAATAGTAGCTGACACTGAAGAACTCAAAGGCAAGCTAGATGATGACAATGCAGAACTTAAAGGAATAGCACTTACAGCACTAGACACCAACGCTGGTATCGCAGAAGAAGCTGATACCATCGAACTTGGTACTGAACTCGCAGCCAAGGATGAAGGAATCGAACCAGATGGCACTAAGCTAGAAGAAATTGCTGCACTAGAAGACAAAGGTACACTAGATAGTAAACTAGGAATACTCGACGGCATCAAAGGAATACCAGAACTTGAAGACAAACTTGATAAAACACCACTAACTGATGCGGGTATAGAGCTAGTCAAACTTGACAACGCCAACGACGAATTCACGACCGACGACAATCCCACTGAAGATGACAAAGGCACCGAAGAACCTAAAATAGTCGCCGAAATAGAACTAGGCAAAGCAATAGAAGTACTAATTGCACTAGGAATACCTAAAATCGAAGAAGATGTAAAACTCACTGTAGAAGTAATGGAGTTAACTGAAAATAACACAGATGAAATAGGAGCCAAAGATGAACTTAACACAGAAGAAACAGATTCTGGCACACTGGTTATCAACGACGATGCTCCAGACAAACTTACTGGCAATGAAGATGACAATAAAGCACTTCCTGAAACCAATGGCAATACACTAGGTAATAAGGAACTTACTGGTACCAAAGATGACGATGCTAACGGAGCACTTGAAATAGAAGCAGAACTTGGCACAATACTAGAAATAGAAACCAAAGGTGCTAAAGGTGCTAAAGCAGAAGAACTGCTTAATGCGGACAAAGGACCAGTAATCGACAAACCAAGAGAAGAAGGAATTGACAAAGATGCTGGCAATGAAGAACTTAAAGACTTAGAACTCTCAATTGCAGCGGACGGCAACAAAGAACCTAGAATTGATGACAAAGGGACTAAAGATACCAAAGGTGCAGCCAAAGGAATCAACGAAGCTATTTGATTCGGTTGAATTGCTCCTGCGAAAGATTGTAATTGACCATGATAACCATCAGGTTTAACCATATCATATAATTGAGGCAAATCCTTGTCATTTTTATCATTGATGATACCTGTTAAAAACAATCCTGCTTGCAACACACTGGCGATAATTCCACCAGTGTTAGTACAACACCCCTCAACAGCTACATCTTCAGCATTATCCGGCTCATCATAAACTGGCTGTTCATAAACTGGCTGTTCATAAGTTGGATAAACACTCGGCTCTCCATCATCACCCGACATTGCAACATTGTAGGATGACGAAGCTGATTGTGCTGTTGCCATGGTTGCAACACAAGACACGACCAAGGCACTTAGATATTTTTTATTAAATTTTTGCACTTTTGCACTCCTAATTTTAGTTAACACTACTTTTCATAAAACTTTAATAAACTAATTGTTTTTAGTATCAATTGAAAAACAACTAATCAATTTCTCAAATTAACCGCTTGATTACTACTTAACCGCTTGATTACTACTACCCTTTGTACAATCAACCCTCATTAATATTAAATACGGATACAATTACATATGCTAAGAGTATACAATAATCAGCAGTAATAACCAAATCACTTTACCATTTTTTTACCACTGACATTCTACCTCACCCAAAAAATAATTTGTTATTGACTCTTTTCCCAAAATTTATTTAAAAATAAAATCAATAAGATACAATGACTCTATCCTTTTAAAATAACTCCTCTTGAACCCAATAAAACTCTTGTATCAAAATAACAACAAGCATAAATTAATTCAACCTATATATGCTAATCCCTTAAAGTAAATCTCCTTACCCCCGTTAAAATTCGTAACGATACCCTATTGAATAGGATAAATTCTTACTCTTAGCTTTGTTTTTGTCAATACTATAATTAACCGAAGTGGTAATTTTAGAATTCTTATCTAACTTGAATTGTACTGTTGGTTTAATTTCCACCCACAAACTAGAATCTTTTACCAAACGATTTGCTTCACGAGTGAAAGTACTTGGGTAACGTTTCAAGCCACCTTCTCCCTCAATCTTATTTTTATTTTTGTTAACATTTTTATTTAAAGTAATATCAACGGTACCTCTCATAAATGCTGAATCATCTGGACAATCATCGGAAATTCTTACACCCACTGTCACCACATTCACATCTCGTTTTTGTTTCTTAAACTTCATAGCAGTACTGGACATACCATCTTCTTCAAATCCATCCACTTCGTAACGGTTCTGACTGTATGCCAACATAGGTGCTACAATCCAACTATTGCCATATACTAAAAATTCATACCCTGTTTCAATTCTAAAACCATAACTCTTACCCTTAGTTTCTGAATGTTCAACTCGGGCATGCTCTCCCAAAGGAATCGTTCGCTTGATATTATCAAATTGAGTATGGGCAAAAGAAACATTGCCGTTAATCCACCACGGTCCAACTGTATATTGAGCAAAGCCTGTTAATCCCAAATCTTGCTGATCATATTTTAAGGTGTGATGTGGTTTCATTTTACTTAAACCTAATGAGCCCATCACGCCAATATCCAATTCTTGGAACGGACGATAACCTACTCCTATATTCAAACCGCTATAAACCACAGCCTTATTGTTTAAAGAACGGCTTTGTTTACTATAGCCACCAGAAAAACCACCAAACACATAAGTTTGCCCTTGACCTTCATAAGGTCTCGCATTAATACGAGTCAATTCACTTAACAAGTAGTCTTGTCTTGCCTTCGTACCAGTTTCTAATGAACGGCTCAAACCAGTCATATAAGCAGGCGCATTAACTGTAGCAATTGCATATTCTGCAATGATACGGTGCATTAAAGCGCTTGGGTGATGCCAGTCAGTATACATATAACGACGTCCATCGTTACCATGATAATAAACGTCTCCTTCATCACAAGCAGGTGCTACTTGTCCAATAGTACATTCAGGGACCAATATTTCATCAATACCATAAATTAATGGATTGTCCATTACTTCTTGGAATAATCCATCAATATCCAATTGAACAACATTATTACCATCAACTTGAGCGGTACGGTTGGCCTGTGCTTGATTAAACCAACGAGTAACATTATTCGATGCATTAAATACTTTATCAAAATAAAAAGCCACTAATTCTCTTGGTATAAATGGATATCTATGATGGATCGCATTAATATTGTTTTCACGGAAATACGCAATCCCACCACCATTTGCTAAGTCACCAACTCTATTTGCTGGATTTCTCAAGAAATCATCTTGAGCTTTCATCAACCAACCACCCACATTTAAAAAGTTTAATGGAGTTCCATTAGTGAATAAGCCTAAATCCATAGTAGATTCCAACAAAACACCAGGGAAAGCTGTATAAGCAGGGCTTGGTAAATTCATGACAAAGATAGGACCTTCAGCCCCGTGATCAATTAACTTCTGAGCTAATATGCCTGACATATCTGCTTTATCATTCATATAAGCCTGCATATAAGCCTGATTAGGTGTTGGTCCATTTAACAATACTGACCAGTTACCAGGATTGAGCACTGCGTATTGAATATCACTGGTTAAATCATTACCACCCCCCCAAATCACAAACGCATCATCTTTATGAGCAACCCCTGAATTCTTTTCCAAATAACGATCAACCTGATCTTTTAATGAATCTCTAGGAATAATCCAACTCATTGGGTCCAATGGATCATTACGCAATACCGCACCCGACATCGCATAATTTGCCCCACCAAAACGTTCTGGTGTAATCACTTTACCTGTCAGAACTAGTGATAAGTATGAATTGTAGAATACATACGGATTACCATCTGCCATATAGATAGAACCACGACCAAAAGAGCCAGTATCTGATAATGAGTCACCAAAAGTAACTAAATTTCTAAATTCAAAATCGCCATAATCTGCAAAATAATCATACTCATGAAAGCCATATTTCCAGTTGCTTAAGCGTTTTGGTCCAAATAACCTAAAAGATAATCCGCCAATGCTTGCTGATGCAAAAGGTCCCATGACACTGACCTGACTGGCACTCGGCGCCAATGATGAACTACTTGGCAATCCACTTGCTAAAGAAGGCAGTCCACTGCTAATTGGTGTCCAAGAACTACTAGATGAAGCAGGTAAGGCACTAGATGCAGTAATAGGAGCCAATGGAATCATGCTACTAGAAATAGGACCTGCCATGCTAGAAACAGGAATCAATGAAGAATTCAAAGCTGAACTTGTACCAATTAAACCAGCAGAAGATTTAAATGGCAAGGAAGAGGCTAAACTTGGTGCACTACTAATAGAATTCAACAAAGACATCGAAGACATTGAACTAGAAGTCACAGCACTAGATGACAAAAACATTCCAGTTGGTGCCAATCCTGGCAAACTGGCTGAACCAGCAGAACTAAGAGAACTACCTATACTAGAAACAACTGAACTTGGTACGACCGATAAAGAAGCCGCTATATTGGAAGACTGAATAGGCATGGACGATATCAAACCCAAGCCGCTTGATAAGCTGCTATAAAACGGTAAACCCGATGCAGATACTGAACTTGCTAAAGATAGTCCTGACAAACCCATAGAAGATGGAATAAAACTTAAACTACCTAGTCCAGATATAGAGGCAGGAATAGCACCTAAGGAAGAAGCTATTACCCCACTAGAAATTGATGATGCCAATGGAATGACTGAACTTGGGATTAATAAAGCACTAGAAGCAGAAGTAGACAATAAAGCACTTGAACTTAATGGCAAAACAGGCGCTAATGATGAACTAGCTATAAAAACGGAAGATACTCCACCACTTAATGCAGAAATGGTTGCTAATAAAGAAACAGGTAAAAATCCAAAAAAAGATACCACGCCAAAAGCCAGGAATAAACCAGAAGTAACTGCAGTTACCATTGATAAAATCCCTACAACACTAGTTATTGGCGCTACAACAATTGAACTCGGATTAATTAAAGAAGATAAGCCTAAAGAAAAAGTAGAAATCGTAGGCAACACCAACCCTAATTCTGAAGAAAATATTCCACTAAATATAGAACTTGCTATGCCCAATCCTGATGCTAATGAAATAGCACCTAATGTAGTAGAAGATGCAATCGCACTTATCGGAGATAGAGAAATCGATAACGGCGAAAGCAAACTAACTACCATAGAGTAATAAGCAGATACGCCAGGAATCAAAGATCCTAAACCAGATACTAATGAACTGGCAGCAGTAGACCCTGCTAGACTTGCCAATCCAATGGCGCTTAATGCTGGTAATCCTATGATACTCGCTATACTATTTACACCTGAACCAAAACTGCTTGAAATCAATGTAGAAGGACTTGCCAAACTAACTGATGAAGTAATTCCACTCGCCGGCACCATAAATAAAACTGAAGGCAGCGCACTCACCAAAGAAACAGGAGCAGCTAAACTACTAAAGCTTAAACCTAACGGTGCTGTAGATGAATTAAGGGCAATCGACGAAAACATTCCCCCTAAAGATAAAGTTGCTAAAGGAGGCACACTCAAAAGTGCAGAAGAAGTTCCAAATCCAAGTGTACTCAAAGCACTACTTAAAGTAACACTTAACGGAATTAAATTTGGCAGTAAAGAAATAGAAGAAAGTATCTTACCTGAACTGTCAATCAAACTACTAGAAGTACTCAATCCTAAATTAATTATTGATGCGGAAGAACCTACCAAAGGTCCTGATAAGGAAGCCGGGATAGAGGTAATTGGTGCCAAAGAGGAAACGATAGAACTAGCACCAAAACCATACGCTGGAATAAAACTTAAAGAACTCAACCAACTTAATTGCGACACAGAAGCAGAAGAACTTGTTAAAAAGCTACTTTGTAATAATGAGCTAGTGAGTAAACTAGATCCTGCTGTGGATACACTTGCTAGAGAAGTCGCTGGAATCAAAGAAATACCAGAAAAAGGAAGTATCGAACTCGAAACAATAGCACTCGATGACGATGACCATAACAACCCAGCAGCAACACTGGTGCTTCCTAATCCGGAAAGTAAAGGTCCGCCCGACAATGAAGGGATGCTGGAACTGGCACCAAGTGTTTGTGATAATGAAGCTGAACCTAATAATGATAAGCCAATAGACGGCGTAATTGAAGAAACAACCGGCATACCACTTACCGAAATAGGATTTAGAAATGACAATGAAGCACTGCCACTACCAAGACTTGAAAAACTGCTTTGACTACTTAAAGCAGCACCTAACCCACTGGATATCATCGAAGCAATAAAAGGAGATGCTGAAATCAAAGATGGTACAGAAGATATACTTAATGGCACCGAAGAACTAGAAAGAATTGGTACTAATACACTAGAAGGAGTCAATGAAGAAGCCACACTAGAACCAATACTGTAACTTATTTGTGCTGACGGCACCCATGAAGAACTTAATGCTGACAAACTATAAATAGAACTGATACCAGCAGATAATCCAGATAAACTGGCTAAAATCAATAAAGGAACCCCAGAAAATAAAGCAACAGAAAAACTACTTGCTGATAAAATAGAACTTGGTAATGAAGTCAATCCACTCGAAACACTACTAGAAAATTCTAGCCCAGATAAACTTAATAAAGCAGTTGACGAAATACTAAAAGGTATAGCAGCAACTAGAGTAACTAATGCTGAAATGCCTGCTCCAATAAACGCGCTTGACGCTGAAAATAATGCTGGAATAGACGATGAACTCAAGATAGGTCCAACTATCGAGCCGCCTAATATTGAAATAGAAGGCACTAAAGATAATGCAGAAGCACCCCCTGATGAAGCAAGAGAAGCTCCCACAAAAAATACGCCTAAACTCAATGCAGGCAACACGGTGAATAAAGATGATACTAATGGTGCTGCTAAAGAAGACACAATAGAACTTGTCGCCAATCCTAAATCGACCAAAGACAAAACAGTGCTAGGCACAGAAAAAGAAGCAGAGGACAAACTTAATGCCGAAGGGATAACAAAACTCGATAAAGAACTCAATCCTGCCACACTACTAATCGCCGATGAAGCACCTAAAATCAAAGAAGCACTACTTGATAATGGTGCAAGACTCCATGAGGCGACAGAGCTACTTTCTAATATTGATTTACCAACAACAGAAACAGAAATACCCCAACCCACACTCGAAATCAAGGTACTCACTATCGATGAACTCAAAGTTCCTGCAGAAGAAATCAATGAGGGAGCCGCCGAACTTAATAATGGCAATCCCGAAATAACAGAAACCGGTAATAAAGATGCAAATCCAGAAGAACTTAATACTGAAGATGGAACACTCAAACTTCCCAGTAATAACTTAGCACTTCCTATGCTTGCCAAGGTAGAAGACATGGTAAAAAATTCAGCTGGAACCGATGAGCTCGAACCAAATGAAAATCTAGACAACATGGAACTATTTAATGAACTCCAGCCAAATGGCATACTTGCTAATAAAGACAATGAACCCGATAAAAAGCCACCAGAGGAATTAAGAGGCACAGATAAAATTGAAAATAATCCAGAACCGAAAGCTGCTATTGAACTGCCCAGAGTAGCAAATGCTAAAAAGCTAAATAGCGTCACTGATGAAGTAAAAATAACAATTGGCACAAGGGAAGTTGATAATAAAGAAGATGCTAAAGATAAATCCGCTAATCCTGATGGAATTAATCCCAGAGAAGAAATACCTAACAAGCTAGAAGCAACACCACTTGACAATAAGCTGGTTGATAATGCAGAAACAACAATACTATTACGTAATGACAATGCTCCCGATATCAATGATGAACTTGACGTTAACGATGAGGGAATAGACATTAATATGGATGGTACAGAAGCAGACACTAGTGAAGATTTAATACTGTCAATTCCCGAAGAAACCAATGCAGAGCTAGGTGCTATAGTAGACAACGTGCTCGAAAGTAAACTAGAAGTCGCTAAAGTTGTGGTAACAACTGCCGAAGAAACAGAAGGTGTATTCGACAACAAACTACTACTTAAGCTCAAAGGAAGTGCACTAGACCCTAGTAAAATAGCACTACTAAAAGGAAGAAAACTAAGAATAGAGCCTGAAGATTTAATTGGCAACAATAAAGGAGAAAGAGGCGCTAAAATACTATAAAGAGAAGATGCTGATAAACTTGAAGTAAAAACAGATAAACCAGAGGTTGTTAAAGCAGTCATACTGGCCAAACTAGCCAAAGAAGTGCTGGATAAGGATTGTATTGATATCGAAAAAGGTAGGCTTATTAAAGAACTAACATGAGAAGCTGTTAATACACTTCCTAAACTAGTCAAACTACTTACCGGCCCACTTAAAATAGAAAACGAACTCGCTGCTTTGACCGTATTCAAACTGTTTAAAAGAGCTGAAGATGTTAACAAAGGAAGTGCTGCACTTTCCCCAAAACGAATTTCATCTCTAAATAATCCTGTCAATTTAGCATCACGTTCAGGCTTTTTCATTTCTGAAATTTGAGGAATAGAAGCTTGATCTCTCCCATCATTACCGATAAAGCCTGCAACAATCAAGCTCCCTTGCAATACTGCTGCAGCGATAGCGCCAGTATTAGAGCATTCTTCACATAATTCGTCATAATCGACAATTTTTATCGCTTTATCTTCAATAACTACTGGATCTAACTCAGTATATCCTTTTGTCTCTTGAGTTTGAGAAGGTGGTGTTGGTGTACTGGATGGATAAGGTTTATTAATAGGCTCAATAACATGCTCCATACTTGATGATGGCACATCTTCTTCTTGTATGGGAATAACAATCTCTTGGTTATCCGCCAACGCTAAAGATGAAACGAAACTAGATGCCACCACAAAACAAATTTGTTTTTGGTTTAAACTGACCACTCTCTACTCCTTTAAGTCTCTAAGCTAAAATATATACCTATGCACTACAACCTAACGCACAAGCATTATTTAATTATAAATTATGCATAACAAAAGGCTCACCCCATTGTAACTTTAATAATATAACAAGTTACTAGCAAGCAAGCCACAAGAACAAACTTAGTAAATAATTATCAATTAGAGTGTTGTTATCTAACAACGATAACTACATTATAACAGCATACTACATTGCTGAATAATTTGGACCACCGCCTCCTTCTGGACAAGTCCAAGTGATATTTTGTGTTGGATCCTTAATATCACATGTCTTACAATGTAGACAGTTTTGAGAGTTAATCTGCAAACGAGGCTTACCCTCTTCTTCTACAATTTCATACACCCCCGCAGGACAGTAACGTGTCTCAGGAGAATCATAAACCTTATAGTTGACCGAAATAGCTACCTCAGGATTACTCAATTTTAAGTGGCACGGTTGATTTTCCTCATGGTTGGTACTAGATAAGAATACACTCGATAATCGATCAAAACTAATTTTTCCATCAGGTTTAGGATAATCTATTTTTTTCGCCTTATCCTTAGACAAAAGGCTTTCGTTATCGGCTTTGTGGTGTTTTATTGTCCATGAACCTCTACCTTTTAGAAAGTAATCCTCTAAACCACTGTACGCCATAGCTGGCCATAAAGTCCATTTAAATGCTGGGCGATAGTTACGCACTGCTTTTAATTCAGTATATAACCAGCTTTGTTCAAATAATTTTTGATAAGAAGTCGCCTCTTTGGAGGTAGTATAAGATTCTTGCGAAGGCTCCAAAACATCCCATACCGCTTCAGCAGCCAACATTCCTGATTTAATAGCCGTATGAGAACCTTTAATCCTTGGTACATTCAAGAAACCAGCAGCATCACCAACCAAGACACCACCAGGAAAACTTAATTTAGGCAAACTTTGAAATCCCCCCTCGTTAATCGCTCTGGCCCCATACGATATTCGACGACCACCTTCTAGGTATTTTTTAATTTCTGGATGTAACTTATATCTTTGAAATTCTTCAAAAGGAGACATATAAGGATTGTTATAATCCAACCCTATCACATAACCAATATAAATCTTATTATCTTGCATGTGGTACATAAAAGAACCACCATACACATTCATAGGCAAGGGCCAACCAACCGTATGCATCACAAGCCCCTCTTGATGTTGATTTTCAGGAACTTCCCAGATTTCTTTAATCCCTATACCATAGGTCTGAACATCAGAATCCTTGTCCAAATTAAATTTTCTTAATAACGTTTTGGTTAAACTTCCCCTACATCCCTCTGAAAAAATAGTTTGTTGTGCCAATAACTCCATTCCTGGTTGATAGGCATCAGTTGGTTTTCCATCTGCACCAACTCCCATATCACCCGTCAAAATTCCTTTGACTGTACCGTCTTCATGGTATAAAACTTCAGCCGCCGGAAAGCCAGGATAGATTTCCACACCCATATTTTCAGCTTGTTCTGCTAGCCATTTGCAAACCAAACCAAGACTAATAATATAGTTGTTTTCATTATGAAAACTAGGAGGCGTCGGTAATTTAAAAGCTTTGTTTTTGGTTAAAAACATCAAGCGATCTTGCTTTACTTCACAAGTTAGAGGGGCGCCTAAATCTTTCCAATTAGGAATAAGCTCAGTAATGGCTTTAGGATCCATAATCGCACCCGAGATAATATGCGCTCCCACTTCAGAGCCTTTTTCTACCACACAAATGTTGATTTCTTTATTTTGCTCTTGTGCTAGTTGTTTTAAGCGAATTGCAGCACTTAGTCCAGACGGACCTGCACCCACAATAACTACATCAAATTGCATACTATCTCTAACAATGTCTTGGCTCATGTGTTTTCCTTATTTTTAATTGCTCTTATTATGTATTTTGTTTTAAAGCAACATTAATTATCTGATCATTCTGAAATTTAGAATATGATAACAAAAATGGAATTTTCAATCTAATAAAAGAATAGAGTAATTACTCCTAATATGATAAAACAAGCTGCTGATAAGTATCGAATCCAATCAGTCGGAATCTTACTTAAAAACTTATCTCCTAAATAAACTGCGGGAACATTGGCGGCCATAACCCCAAGTGTACTGGCCAACATCACCCACCACATACTTTGATACTGGCTGGCTAGAAAAATAGTGGCGATTTGTGTTTTATCACCCATTTCGCCTAAGAAAAAAACCAAAAAGGTACTAATAAAAGCACCTCTTTTCATTGAAGCACCTAGAATATCTTCTTCTTCATCATTTTCTGGAATCAACATCCACAAACCAATTAATATAAAACCGATTGCTGTAATCCAAATTAACCAAGGTCCTTTTAAAAAATCACTCAACCAGGTTCCAAACCAAGCAGATATTAAGTGATTTAACGCAATACCTGAAAGCATGCCAAGTACAATAGCTTTCTTATTTTGAAATCTAGCAGCCAATAATAGGGTTAAAATTTGCGTTTTATCACCCATTTCTGCTAAAAAAAACAGTACCAAAGGAAACCAGTAACATTTGCAACATTAAAGATACTCCTTTAGGTGAGCGAAACAAACAAGATACTTCAATAACCGCTCACCACGAGTTATTAAAATATCTTGAGTCTCGTCAATCTTAAGAAGCTTAAGACATCATTACCATGAACTCATCGTTCAAATATGTTGATAATGATTTTGATTTTGTCAAGCGACTACTCCCTCAAGAGTATGAGGCACTCATTCTAACAAAAAAAATAACCTTGTTAAATAAAAAATTAATCAGGCAAAACTTTTCCTGGATTCATGATGTTTCTTGGATCGATGTTCTTTTTCAAAAGTTGCATGATCTGAATTTCTTGTTCTGTTCTTACCCACGATAGCCATTTCTTTTTGAGTTGCCCTATTCCGTGCTCGGCTGCTATCGTTCCTGAACATTTAATAACCTCTGTGTATACTAGTTGATTAAGCTTTTCTTCATACTGATAGACTTCGTTGCTATGATCTCTTGCTAAAGAAATGTTGTAATGCAAACTTCCATCACCTAAATGACCAAACAATAAAATAATCGCATCAGGAAATTCTGATTTAATTTTCAATTCAGTATTTTCAATAAAGCTTTGTAAAGAACTAATGGGAACGGCAATATCATGTTTAATTGAAACGCCTAACGTATTTTTTTGTGCCTCAGAAATGTTTTCTCTCACTTGCCACATTTTTTGTGATTCTTTATCAGAAGAAGCAATAATGGTATTAGAAAGTCCTAGTGACAACAGTTGTTCCAATAATAAATCTTTATTAAATCCTTGCTCATTATCCAAACTTAATTCACATAAAACAAAATGCTGACCCGATAAACCAAAAGAAATACCACTATAGTTTTGAGATAATTCAAAAACAGGCAAGCTCATATATTCAAAACTAGTCAATTCATGCATGTACTCAAACTGAAACTTTTCTAATAAAGAAAGAACTTGATTTATTTCTTCACAAGCAACCAATAAGGTTATTTTTTCATTAGCCTGCGCATAAATTTTTAAGGTTGCTGCAGTAATAATTCCCAAAGTTCCTTCGCTTCCAATCCATAATTGTTTGGTATCAAGACCAGTAGTATTTTTATGCAAACTAGATAAATGACTTATCAAGTCACCATTAGGCAAAACGACTTCCAACCCTAACACCAAGTCTCGCATCGTACCATAGCGTAAAACGTTCAATCCTCCTGCATTACAAGCAATATTACCACCTATTTGGCAAGAACCTTCACTGGCTAAACTTAAGGGAAAATAAAACCCTGCCTCCCTGACAAAAGATTGCACATTAGCCAACACCATGCCCGCTTCAACTGTTACTGTTTTATCCAAGATATTAAGAGAACGAACTTTTGAAATCCTATCCAAAATAACAATCACACTATTTTCAACACTAGGAATACTTGCGCCACACATACTGGTATTCCCACCTTGAGGAGTAACCGCAATATGATTTTCGTAAGCTATTCGCATTATTTTTTGCAGACTTTGTACTGACTTAGGACGTAAAACACAACGGCAAGAAGTTTGGTAACGCTTTCTCCAATCAATAGTATAGGGTGCTATTTTAAAATCATCTAAAATCATTTCATCGGTTTCTAGTACTTCCTTAAAAAGTGAGGTAATTTGCATAACTAATTCTCAAATATATTTAACAACAATACTAATAATACACTTATTCTAGTATAAAGATTTTAAGTATTAATCATTTCAAATCGACTAATTCCGTTTTCTAATCTTAAATAAGCATCTAAATGTAGTTGTTCTAAAAATTCATTTCTATGTGAAACAATTATCAAACCACCTTGATATCGATTCAATGCTTCAATTAATAATGTCTTTGATTCCATATCTAGATGATTATCTGGTTCGTCTAACAATAATAATTGAGGTGTTTTCACTCCATTAAAATGATACTTAATGCCACTTTTAACTGCTCACCACCACTTAGACACTGCACAGAATATAAAGCTTTATCTCGACGCAATCGAATTTGCGCTAGTTTAGTTCTGTACTAATCTTCTTGCAATCCGGGTACTAAGCGAACAAAATTCTCATATGCTGATAGATTTTTATCTAAAAAAGAAAAATATTGATCAATATATTTTAATGAAGGGGTTACGATCAATTCTCTACTTTTAGCCATTTTAGGATTAATAATTGTTTTTAATAATAAAGATTTACCAGTTCCATTGCTGCCCACTAAGGCTATTTTTTCTCCACGATGTAATGATAAAGAAATCGGCTTTCTATTTATATATTGCAAACCAAGTTCATTTAATTGAACTAATAACTCTGGCCCCTCCTCCATTGGTGCAAAATTAAAACTTAATTTGTCTATGTGTTCTATACTCTAGTTTAATTCTTGCTGTGAATTTTCTAAAATAACTTGCCTATGTTCAAACTGTTTTCGGTTTCTTGATTGATTCAACTCTGAACTATTTCTTTTTCGATCTAATATTAATTTAGATTGTCCTTTTTTAGCTCTATTTTTATGCCCAGAACTTTGTGATTTAAGAATTTTTTCTTGGTTTTTCTGTATTTGCCTACTTATTTGTTTTAATTTCTGTTTTTGATTTTCTAACATATTCTTCTGAAACTGAACTTTTTGCTCTTGGCTCGCAAGATGTTCTTGCCAACTTCCTTGTGTATGCAAAATTTCTGTACTAGTTAACTCATAGATAGAATCAGCAATATTTAATAGTCTTTCATCGTGCGTTATAATCAAAGCGCTCTGGTTTTCTTTTACTAGGTATTTAGTTAACCAATTAAAATTATCTTGATCCAAATGATTACTGGGTTCATCCAAAATAATTAAATCATTATTTTCAAAAAATAATTTAATTATTCTAACCTTAGTTAACTCTCCACCACTTAGTTCTGTTATTGGTTTTAACATCCATTCCCGCTTAAAACCTTTAGGTTGATAAATTTCTAAAAATCTTTTTTCATCATACCAAAATAACTCACCCAATTGTGCCATATTTAGGTAGTCTTGCTCTGTTGCTTGGTTTTCTAGTATTCGCTTTTGAGCATATAGTCGTTCTTGTAGACCGAAGTAATCCAGAACTGTTTGTTGTCAATTTGAGATAAATAACCTACTTTTACATGATGAATAACTATTCCGTCGCTTGGCTGTCTTTTTTTAGCCAATATTTCAGCAAAAATAGATTTACCCACCCCATTTCTACCTGTTAACACATGGATCCCATGCTGAATATAAATTGAAATATTTTTAAATAATACCGAATCAGAATTAGGAAATTGAAACTTGATTTGACTGGCTGAAAGTAAATGACTCATAGCTAAACCCTCTTTAAAAAATTTTAACCTTAATTTTTGATAAAGATTAGTTTAAATTGAGTATCAACCCACCTCCAAGAATTTGAATCTGTTTTTCATGATAAACTTAATAAATTTATTTGTAAATCATTACCACAATAATTTATTTGAACTTTTACTAAAAGTCCGAGTCCCTAAATATAAATATTGCATTAGGTTTATTATTATAAAATATTAGGATAAAATTATAGGATAAAATTATAGGATAAAATTATAGGATAAAATTATGACTATTCTTACTCGTCGTCTAGGAATTGGTTTAGGAATACTTGGATTATCAATCAGTTTCATTAATGCGGGACCGAAAGAAGATTTGAAAAATAATCAATGGCAAATAGTTGGAGGAAGTCCAGAACTCCAGGAATTATTCAATCAAAATATCACTCTTACATTTACAGATAATATCATGAGCATTCAAGGTGGCTGTAATGTGCAAAATGGTGCTTATTTTACTATTTTTGACCGCTTAATTGTTAGAGAAATGGCCTCTACCATGATGGCTTGTGACTCTAAACTGATGAGAAAAGATCAATTGTCAGCTCAATTTTTTGATCTTAGTACCTCCAAGTATACAATTAATAATACTCCGGAAGGTTTGGTTTTGAAAATAACCAACCCGAAAAGACAAGTATTGGATTTAAAGGCTATCCATTAAAATATAATAAATTTAAAAGATAAAACAGAGGAAATAGACATGAAAAATAAATTACTTTTATTACCACTTCTTGCACTTACATTAGCTGCTTGTTCATCCAATAGTTCTGACAAACTCAGTTCTAACGATGTTAATATTACTGACTACAATTGGCATCTTGTTAATGCTAAAAATGAATTAAACAAAACAATTCCTGAACTAAACAATACCAAAATACAAGTTACATTTGATAACAATAAAATGAATTTTTCAGGTGGCTGTAATAATTTTATGTCTGGTATCATGATGACCAAAGAAAACTTTAAAACCAACTCCATGGCATCAACCATGATGGCTTGTAGTGAAAAACTAATGAAGCAAGATCAGTTGGTTGGAAAATTCTTTGATCAAGACACCATTCAATATAGCACCCAAAAGACAGACAACAAAGTTATTCTCACTTTAAAAAATAGTAAGAATGAACTATTAACCTTAGAAGGTTCTCCAAACGATGAAGTATTGTATGGTAATGATTCTGAAACAGTTTTTATCGAAATTAGTGCCAAGAAAAATAATCAGTGCCAAACAAATGAGGAATGCTATCAATATCGTTTCGTTACTTATGATGAAAAATACAGTAAACAATACAGTGAGTGGAAATCTGGCTTGCCTGAAATTAAAAACTACACTAAAAATCCTAACATTAGAGAAATCGTACGTGTTAAACAATACCCTACTAAAGGTGTAGAAAAAATATATGTATTTGATATGAGAGTAGAACAAGAAACTGTCAAATAACAAGATGTCATTCTGCAAGATTTTAAAAAGGGATGGAGAGAAAATTACTCTCCATCTCTTTTTTATTAAGTTTCTTCTTAATAAGAATAAAAATATTATAAAACTAACATATAATATGAAAATATCATAAAAAAGAGATTAGTCATGAATTACACTATCAGCAGTCAAGATATGATCAAGGCTGGTCACCAGTATCAGCAATATTTATATTATTTAAGCGCTGGATTATTTGGTGCGGCTATTATTTATCTAATCGCCTCTAATTGGTTTTATTTTCCTAATTGGATAAGATTAGTTCTCCCTCAAGGTCTATTGATATTGTCTTGCTTTTTTCTTTATCAATACCAGTCAAAAACAATTATCAAAGAATCTTTTGGTGCTATTGCTTCACTAATGCTGGGGTTATCTCTGGCTTCTTATGGCCAAGTTTACCAAACGGGTGCTGACAGTTATGTATTATTTCTCACTTGGAGTCTCTTATTAGTCTTTTTGATAGCAATGAGAATTACTTCTGCTTATGTTATTTTTTGTATTACTTTTTTGCTGGCAGTTATTTTAGCAGGCGTTCAACATAACGTAGATGGATATTTAGTGACCTCTCTTGTTGCCATCATTATTTTATGCCTCACTCTTCTAGCCGATATGTTATTTCCAAAATCAATGCCTGTCTTATTGATTATGCAATCAATATTAGTCATTTATAGCGCAATACAAGTCATGGTTATTAATAATGAAGTGGCAGGCACAGTGTATATCTATCGCTTAATAGAGTTTTTAGTTCCTGCTCTTTTAGCGATTTATTTTTATTACAGAAAAGAAAATTTATTATTATCCGCTTGTCTTTTTATTCTCAGTATTCCCATCACGATACATGCCACTGATTATCTTCTAAGTTATCTAGATTTGGATAGCGATCTTACTTTTATGATAGATGCTATTCTAATACTCATCTTAGGAATTATTTATACGTTTATTTTAAATAAACTATTTTTTTCTATTCCTATTTTATCCTCTTTGCCTATGGTATTAACTACTTTTATTGCGGCTGGTTTTCTGATTGTATTTTTACATTCAATCATACCTTTACAGTCGGCATTTATAATAGGATTAATTCTCTTATCTATTAGTTATATCCTAATCTATTTCACTAAAAACGAATACATACTTTCCATGGCCTATGCTATTACCTTAGCAAGTTATGGCATGATTTTATATTCCGTTACAAATAAAGAAATTCTACCTATTCTTCTACTGATTATTTTGCTTATTTCTTTATTTCTCCGTTTAAATTGGTTTTGGAATAGCCTACAGGCTATCCTTTTAATGTTTCTTTCTAATGATATTTATCCTAATGTATTACCAATTATTACTGCTTTAGTTTTGGTTTATTTTTTGACCTATGGATTTAAATACTTACAAAATCAAAATATAAGAAGAACGCTCTCTAGTGCATTATTAAGTTATACCTTTATTTTATTCTTTAGTATTTTCCATAGTATTTCACCTATTGATCAATACTGGCTCGAAATCGGCTATTTTAAATATTCATATATTGAAGCTATTTTTGCCTTAATCTATCTAATTGGTTTATATTTATCACCTCTTAATCTCAATCGAAAAACAAAACTACTCATCGCTTTATTGACTATATTGTTGCTCGGTTTTAATGGACTATCCATTGTACTGGTACTCACCACCTTGGCTTTTGCCGTATTATTTCATGATAAGTTATTTATCTATCTTAATATTATAGCCATGGTTTTTTTACTATGGATAGAGTACTACAGCATGCAGAGCACTTTTATCACCAAAACAATTTATATGCTATGGGATAGTTTATTAATTAGCTTATTTGCTTGGGGATTAAATCCGTTTAATACAACCAATAAGGTGTCTGAATAATGAGAAAGTACCTTCCTTTTATTTTTGCTTTTATTTCCTTAGTTGTTATCTATAGCAACGTTTTTCTCAAAGAAAATATTCTCAATCAAGGAACCAGTATTTACGTAGAATTGGAACCTGTTGACCCTCGGTCACTCATACAAGGAGATTATATGCGTCTTGGTTATCAACTCAATATTCAAGATTCTCAAAACATCTCTAAGCAAAAAAAGTTTTATAAAAAAACACTAAAAATAGTCTTGGATGACAAACATGTTGTCAAAGAATCTTTTATAGGTTATTCTCTCCCCTTGCAAGAAAATGAGCGTTTATTAAAAACAAAATCCAGTCAATTTGGAGAGAATTTATACCCTGTTAGTGAGAGCTTCTTATTTGCAGAGGGACTGGAATACTGTTATAACCAAGCAAAATTTGCACAATTAAAAGTTGATAAAAAGGGCAATGCTGTACTAGAATCATTAACAGATAAAAACCTAAATGATTTAAATTGCGAATCACAGAAAAGAAATTTAAACCTTTAAAAAATCTAAACTCTGAATATTTATTTAACGATAAAAACAAAATAAAAACTCTATGAATCTTACCGAAAATGAAAAACAATCAAAAGCCCGTTTAAGACAATCTCGTTTTATCGCAACTAGTCTTTTAATACTAGCCGCGATTGGCTATGTCTTATCGATAAAATACGCAGATGTGAGTCCATATATGATTTATGTCAAAGCATTTTGTGAGGCTTCTATGGTTGGGGGGTTGGCAGATTGGTTTGCCGTAGTTGCTCTTTTTAAACATCCTTTAGGTTTACCTATTCCCCACACTGCTATTTTACCTAAAAATCAAGAACGGATAGCCAAACAGGTAGGAGTCTTTATAGAAAATAATTTTCTACAACCTTCCGTTATCGCAAAAAAAATTCATGATTATCACCCTAGTCAATTATTTTTAAATTGGTTATCTCAAGCTAATAACCAAGAAAAACTAATTATGATTTTGGATCATCAACTATCCAATATTATTAACAACATCAAACCAGAATGGTTTAGTCAATTAGTGCTACAAACCGCTCAAAAAAAATTAACTGGGAAACAATTGGGTCATTACTTAGCCATGTTTTTAGATTTGTTAAAAAATAATGATTACGATGAAAAAATGTTTGACAATACCATCAAACAAATTAATAAATGGCTTCAAGACCCTGAAACCAGAAAAAAAATTGAAGATAGTATTAATGCTTGGGCCAAAAAAATCGAAGCAAATGCACCGCCAAGTAAGTGGCAAAAATTCATGAGTATTATTAAAGGAAGTACTGCTGATCTAATAGATGGTTGGTTAGCTAATAAAATAATTAACTGGGCAGATGAATATTGTCAAGCCATCTCTAATCAACCCAATCATTTTGTCAAAGAGGCTTTTCACCAAAAATGGCAACAGCTTACTGATAATCTAGAAAATTCTTCTCTAGTCCATGAAAAACTTTATGTTGCTCTTGAACAAATCTTCAACTACCCTACCGTTGAAAGTTTTATCCAAGATAATTGGGAACATTTTCAAGACTGGTTTAACAAAGATATCTCCAGTAATCCATCCAGGGTAATGACAGAAATAAGCAAACTCCTTAATGCCCTTATTGAGGAAACGCTCAATAACCCTGAACGAATGAGAAAATTAGATATTCAAATCACATTACTAGCCAAAGAAATTGTCGTGCAATACAAATCAACAGCAGCAACTTATATTGAAAATCGAGTAAGCGAATGGAACAGTAAAGAACTGGTACAAAAACTGGAACTTAGCGTTGGCAAGGACTTACAATATATTCGGGTCAATGGTACTCTCGTGGGGGGATTGGTAGGACTAACTATTTGCTGGATTACTCAAATTGTACAAGAAACTGGGATTATCTAACACTGAATAAGCATTATTCATAACGCTGTTGAAAGTCTTGCATAAATTCACATAATGTTTGCACACCTTTTAAGGGCATCGCGTTATAAATGCTGGCCCTCATCCCACCCATACTCCGATAACCTTTTAAAAATTTTAAATTGGCCTGTGTTGCTTCTTCAATAAAAAGAGCGTCTAATTTTTCATTGGGGGTATAAAATACGACATTCATTTTTGAGCGTACTGGCTGATGTACATGATTCACATAAAAACCACCACTATTATCAATAGTAGAATACAGTAGATGGGCTTTTTGCGTATTAATCTTCTCCATTTGAGACAAGCCACCTTGTTGAAGCAACCATTTCATAACCAGACCACAAACATAAGTACCAAAAGTATTGGGTGTATTATACATACCATCCTTTTTAAAATGAGATTGGTAATTTAAAACATCTGGTACTGTATTGGGTGCTTTACCTAATAAGTCTTTTCTCACAATCACTACAGTCACACCAGCGGGACCAATATTTTTTTGTGCTCCTGCATAAATCAATGCATAATCTTGTACCTTGATTGAACGTGAAAGAAAATCACTTGACATATCACACACCAACAATGGATAGTCATGGCTAAGTTGATGAGGAAGTGTTTGGTATTGAACGCCATGCACTGTTTCATTGCTGGTAAAATGAATGAAATCCAAAGGCATATCTACTTGCCAATCCTTTTGCAAAGGAACATCTAAAAACTGCCCTTCGCATTCACTAGTGGCGATTAATTGAGTGGAGACAAGGTCCATTTTAGATATTTGTTGATAAGCAATTTTACTCCAATTTCCAGAGACAACACACCCTACTTGGCGTTTTTGCGATAGTGATAAATTCCAAACAATATCCGTAAACTGTAAACTCGCTCCTCCTTGCAAAAATAAAATAGCATAATCATCAGGAATACCCAATAATTGGGATAAATCATTTTCGACTTCATGCAAAATATCCAAAAAAGTCTTACTGCGATGGCTCATCGTCATCACCGATAGTCCTGTGCCTTTGTAGTCTAAAAGCTCTTCTTGAACAATTTTTAATACTTCATGTGGTAATGTTGCTGGCCCAGCAGAAAAATTAAACACCTCACTTGAATGCATGCACTTATCCCCAAATTATTAATTTATTCTGGTTTCATTCTATAACCCTTCCCTTTGATCAGCAATAAAATTTTATTTATTCTTCATTCAGAGTGAAACCTCACAGAGTCAGAGTGAAACCTCAAAATTTTACCTATCTGCTATTTATCTTTATATTAAAATACTATATAATTAAGAGCGTTATTGAGAAATGGGCGGGTGCCCATTTTTTTATGGTTAATTAATGAAGAATATGAATATTGAAAATTTAGTTGATACTTGTTTATCAGGTCTTGGTTATGAATGTGTGGACATTGAAAAAACACCTAATGGTATATTGAGAATATACATTGATAAACCTCAAGGAATCTCTATAGATGATTGTGCATATGTTAGCAACCATCTTAGTCGGATTTTAACGGTAGAAGATGTTGATTATAAAACACTTGAGGTATCAAGTCCTGGTTTAGATAGAGTATTGAAAAAAGCGAGTGATTTTTCAAGATTTATTGATTATTTGATTAATGTAAAGACACACTTACCGATTAATCAACAAAAAAAATTCACGGGTAGAATTGTCAATTTTGATGAAAAAGAGCAGATTTTAACCTTATTTTGTGAACAACATAATTCAACCGTAAATATTGATTTTAATAACATTGAAAAAGCTCGCTTAAAACCTGAAATTTAAAAACAACAACCCTTTAATGGAGGATACTCTACAATGAGTCGTGAAATATTACTGTTAATCAATGCACTAGCTAGTGAAAAAAATGTAGATAGTGAAACTGTTTTCGAAGCAGTTGAATTTGCATTGGCTGGCGCTGCGCGTAAAAAACTAGGGCTTGATAATGTTGATATTCATGTTGAAATAGATAGAGAAACTGGCAATTACGATGTTACTCGTCGCTGGTTAGTAGTTGATGATTTAGACTACACGACCCCCTCCCTTGAAAAAACAGTTGAAGAAATTCAAGAGACTGATCCTGACACCACGCTAAAAGAAGGTGATTATTATACCGAAACCGTTCCTGACGTGGATTTTGGTCGAATTAGTGCTCAAACAGCCAAAAGAATTATTCTACAACGTATTCGTGATGCTGAAAAAGAGCAAATACTAAACGAATTTTTACAAAGAAAAGAAAGCCTTATTTCTGGTACTGTTAAACGCATGGACAGACAAGGTGTTATTGTTGAAATTGGAAAATTAGAAGCCCTTTTACCTAGAGATCAAATGATTCCTAGAGAAAATTTAAGAGTTGGTGATAGGATTCGTGCTTATCTATTAAAAATAGAGCAAAGAGGCAATCGTCCAGAAATTATTTTAACGCGTACCTCTAAAGATTTTTTGATTCATCTTTTTGAGATGGAAGTACCAGAAATAGAAGAAGGCGCCATAGAAATCAAAGAAGTTGCCAGAGATCCTGGTATGAGAGCTAAAATAGCCGTTAAATCAAGCGATCCGAGAATAGACCCTCAAGGTACTTGTATTGGGGTTAGAGGATCTCGAGTCAACAATGTTTCTGATGCGCTCAATGGGGAACGAATTGATGTGGTATTGTGGTCACCTGAGCCTGCTCAGTTTATTATGAATGCTTTATCACCTACTGAAGTCACTAGAATTCTAATTGATGAAGACAAACACAGTGTTGATGTTGTGGTAGAAGAAGATCAATTACCGATTGCCATTGGCAGAGGTGGACAAAACGTTAGACTTGCTTCTGAATTAACAGGTTGGAATCTTAATATTCTAACGGTAGAAGAAGCAGAACAAGTGCATCAAACACAAGATGAAAAAATAAAAGAAAAATTCATGCAAAGTCTTGATGTTGATGAGGAGATTGCTGATATCTTGGTCCAAGAAGGTTTTATTTCTTTAGAAGAAATTGCTTATGTGCCTATAGAAGAATTACTAGAAATAGAAGAATTTGACGAAGATTTGGTCAATGACTTACGCGCACGAGCAAGAAATGCGGTATTGATGCAAGCAATTGCTATAGAAGAAAAATTAAGAGATGTGGATTCTAACCTTAAAAACCTTAATGGAATGAACGAATCCTTATTAAAAAATTTAATTGACCATGATATTTTAACGCTTGATGATTTTGCAGAATTATCGGCTCTTGAGCTGAGAGAATTTACTGATTTAACTTCAGAACAAGCGAGTCAATTAATCTTAGAAGCAAGATCACATTGGTTTGAAGAACCATCTCAAGAAGGAGGTGCTAATGAGTAAAGACACTTTAAAGAATTTTGCAGAACAACTCAACCTACCTGAAAGCGAACTAATTGATCAATTTCAATCGATTGGCATTAAAATTAACTCTGGTGATGATGTTATCACTGAAGACGATAAAAAAGCTTTATTAAGTAGTTTACAATCCTCTAATAAAGCACCAGCCAAAAAGAAATTGACCATCACGCGTAAAAAAACAGAACGCAGTACTATTGCAGGTGTTCAAGTAGAAACAAGACGTAGAAGAAGAATTCAAATTCCTGATGAACCTAATCCTAATTTAGGACAAGAAAAAGAAAAGCTACAAGCAAGTGATGATGTCACTGCTAAGAATGTAATTTCTGAGACAGACGAAAAACAATCAGCTTCTGTCAGCTCTTCTACAGGACCTAGTGTATCATCAGAGAAATTAGATAAAACTGATAATTCTGATATTTCCGCACAAGACCAGCAAAAGGAAAAGTCTTCTGTGCAAATCGAAGATGAATCAAAAGAAAAACATATTGCGCAGGAAGAAGTTGAAGAAAAAAACAATCAATCAGTTCCACCTATTAGTCCTGAACATATTCTTAGTCCTAAGGAAATTGCAGAAAGAGATGCCGAGCAAAAGCGTGCCGAACAACTCAGATTTTACCAAAGAGAATTAGCTAAACAAAAAGAAGAGCAACGTAAGAAAAAAGAAGCTCAAATACAATTAAAAGAAGCAGAAGCTAAGTCTAATGGATCTTCAACAGCTACTGAAGATAATGCCTCAACTACTTTGAAAAAGAATAAACCAAAAAACTTGCGGCCAGATGCAAAAGATGATGATTCACGTCATCCAAAATCTAAAGCCAGAACAAAAGGTCGTAATCGTAATGAAACAGCTTTAAGTCAAGATGATGGTCAAGTGAAATGGCATTCTAAAAAAGGCAATAAAAAGCAACCTAAGTTGCAAGAAGAAAACAAACATGCTTTCCATGCCCCGACTGAACCTACCGTCTATGAAGTAGTTGTTCCCGAAACGATTACAGTAGCAGAATTGGCTAAAAAGATGTCTGTTAAAGCTATTGAAGTAATTAAAACTTTAATGCAAATGGGTGTTATGGTAACCATTAACCAATCCTTAGATCAAGAAACTGCCTTAATTGTTGTGGAAGAAATGGGACATAAGGGTGTTATGGCTAAAATGGATGATCCTGAAACTTTCTTAGAGGAGCATCAAGAATTATCCAATGCACCAGAATTACCAAGAGCGCCTGTTGTTACGGTTATGGGACACGTTGACCACGGTAAAACTTCTCTTTTAGATTACATTCGTCGTGCTAAAGTCGTTTCTGGTGAAGCAGGTGGCATTACTCAACATATTGGTGCTTATAGCGTCTCTACTTCTAAGGGCAGTATTACTTTCCTAGACACCCCTGGACATGCGGCATTTACTCAAATGCGTGCTAGAGGTGCTAAGTCAACCGATATTGTAATACTTGTAGTAGCTGCAGATGATGGTGTTATGCCACAAACAATAGAGGCCATACACCACTCTAAAGCGGCAGGTGTTCCTATTGTGGTCGCAGTTAATAAAATAGATAAAGATACGGCTAATCCTGAAAAAATCCGTCAAGAATTAACTAAGTATGAAGTAATTCCTGATGAATGGGGTGGTGAAACACAATTCGTTGATATTTCAGCTAAAAAAGGAACTAATATTGAAGAATTGTTAGATGCCGTTTTACTGGAGGCTGAAGTACTTGAATTAAAAGCACAAGTAGATGCTCCTGCAAAAGGTGTTGTGATTGAATCTCGTCTGGATAAAGGAAGAGGTCCTGTGGTAACACTTTTAATTCAATCAGGAACACTTAAAAAAGGCGATATGTTACTAGCTGGTAATGCTTATGGTAAAGTTCGTGCCATGTATAATGAATTAGGTAAAGCAATTAAAGAAGCTGGACCTTCTACTCCTGTAGAAGTATTGGGTCTATCTGAAGTTCCTAATTCTGGTGATGATACAGTTGTATTACTGGATGAAAAGAAGGCTAGAGAAATCGCCTTATTCCGTCAAGGCAAGTATCGTGATGTACGACTAGCAAAACAAGAAGCGAGTAAATTAGAAAATCTATTTAACCATATCAATTCAGGTGAGGTTCAAAGTCTCCCTATTATCGTTAAATCGGATGTACAAGGTTCTTATGAAGCGTTATCTAGTAGTTTGAAACAATTATCCACAGATGAAGTTAAGGTTTCTGTTATCCACGAAGGTGTTGGTGGTATTAACGAATCTGACATCAACTTAGCCATTGCTTCTAATGCTATGATTATCGGTTTTAACGTTAGAGCAGATGCTAATTCAAGAAAATTAGCTGAAAATGAAGGCGTAGATATTCGATATTACAATATTATTTATGATGCCATTAATGATATTAAAGCGGCGATGTCTGGTATGCTATCTCCTGAAGAAAAAGAACAAATATTAGGCTTAGTCGAAGTACGTCAAGTAATCCCTATTTCAAAAATTGGTAATGTTGCTGGATGTATGGTCTTAGAGGGTTTAATTAGGATGCATTCAAGCGTGAGAGTACTACGAGATAATGTTGTTATTCATACAGGTGAAATTGATTCACTCAAACGATATAAGGATGATGTTAAAGAAGTAAAACAAGGGTTTGAGTGTGGATTGACCATCAAAAATTATAATGACATTAAAGAAGGAGACCAATTGGAAGTATTTGAAATCGTTGAAGTAGAAAGAAGTTTATAGTTTAAAATCAATGTTAAATACTAAAACAACCAATTGTTGTAACCTACCAATAATTTTTATTTAAATAAGGAATAAAAATGACTAAAAATTTTACAAGGGCAGACCGTCTAGAAGAACAAATTTTAAAAGACGTTGCTGATATTATATACCATGAAGTTAAAGATCCTAGATTGGGTTATATTACGGTTACTGATGTTGAAGTCAGTAAGGATTTAAAACATGCTACTGTCTACTATACTGTATTAGAAGATAAGGATAAAATTTCCACTCAGGACGCCTTAGAAAGCTCTAAGGGATTTATTCGCTCAGCTCTTGCTAAACGTTTAACAATGTATCAAGTCCCTGATTTATCATTCAAATATGATACAAGCATTGAGCGTGGCGCTAATATTTCTAATTTAATTGATCAAATCAATCAAAAAGATAAACAACAAGACTAATTCAAACATATTTCATATATTTATTTAAAGGTAATAAAAAATAGTTCATAAACGTTTTTTATTTTTTAATTTTATGAAAAACTAATGGACTCCATTGCTAATGACAACTAATCAATTTTCTCAATTTTCTTTAAACTCGAAACTATTTAATGCGTTAAATTTTATGGGGATGAAATCCCCTACTCCTGTACAGATGGAAAGTATTCCTTCTGCTTTGCAAGGAAGTGATTTAACCGTATGCGCACAAACTGGTAGCGGTAAAACCTTGGCTTTTCTGATTCCTACTCTCAATAAAATTATTGAGCACAGGAGTGAGGGAAAGGGTAATGGCCCTAGAATATTAGTTCTCGCACCAACTCGAGAACTGGTCAAACAAATCGAAAAGAATGTTTCTACTTTGACAAAAAAAATAAAATGGTTCAAATATACTACTTTAATTGGTGGTGTGCCTTACCGCAGACAAATGGAATCTTTATCTAAACCTTTAGATTTACTTATTACTACTCCTGGACGCTTGATTGATTTAATGAATCAAGGTTATGTACAGTTTAATCGAGTTGAATGTTTGGTACTGGATGAAGCTGATCGTATGTTAGACATGGGTTTTTTAAAGGACATTCAAAAAATAGCTCAACAAATCCCTGATACAAGACAAACTCTTTTGTTTTCTGCTACATTGGATAAAAATACCAAAAAATTGGCAGAACAAATTACTCATGATGCCCAACATATCGAAGTAGAACGGTCTATCGATATGGGTAATATCTCTGAATTACTTTACTATACTAACGATTTAAGACATAAAATTCAAATTCTAGAATACTTATTAACCGATCCTGCTATTTATCAAGCAGTTATTTTTACTTCTACTAAGCGCTTAAGTGAAGATTTAGCGAAAAATTTATCGCAAAAAAAACATAAAGTTTTATGTCTTAATGGCGATATGGCACAAAATCAAAGAATTCAAGCTATTAAAAAATTACAACGTAAACAAATTAATTATTTAATTGCTACCGATGTGGCTGCTAGAGGGATTGATATTGCAACCATTAGCCACGTAATTAATTTTGACTTACCAAAGCAACCAGAAGATTATATCCATCGCATTGGTAGAACAGGTAGAGCAGGTAGAGATGGTATTGCAATTACATTCGCTACGGTTGATGAAACTTCTCAAGTTCATAAAATAGAAAAATTAATCCAACATCCCATTAAAGTTGTATCCATTGAAGGAATGGAACCAACGAGAAGTCCTAATAAATCGGGTCCTAAAAGATCTAAACAAAATTTTAAAAAACGAACTAGGAGTAGAGCCAATCCTTCGAGCACTTCTAACAATAGAAAAAGAACTCCTAGAAAAAATACTTTTAAGGCTAAAAATAATACTACTGCCAATCAATAAATCAAGCATGACCTATTTAAATAGACTTGATACTATAGGCCTAAATCAGAAAGAGACGGATAGGATATAGGTCTTGCTTGACCGTACGGCCAATGAAAGAGGCGTTCTTTTTCTGCTTTTTTGAGATCATTAATACTCGCATATCTTTCTGTCATTAACCCCTGCTCATCAAATGACCAATTTTCATTACCATAAGAACGATACCATTGACCATTAATATCATGCCATTCATAACAGAACCTAACCGCAATTTTATCATCACAAAATATCCATAATTCTTTAATTAAATGATAATTAAGCTCTAATTCCCATTTATGATGTAAAAATTTGATAATTTCCTTCCTACCTCTAATAAAACTATCTCTATTCCTCCAATTACTATCTTCGCTATAGGCTAAATCAATTTTTTCTGGATTTTTAGAGTTCCAAGCATTTTCTGCCATACGTACTTTTTCCATGGCTGAAGCTAAATTAAAAGGTGGCTTAATGACTAACATTGTATAACGCCCCATAAAAATAGCCTCTTAAAAATATTTTTAAGAGGCTATGTTAAATAGACTATTTTAATCTATCTATCAATAGTATTAACACCAATTTGTTTTAACATTTCCAAACTTTCACAAGATTTTTGAAATGATTTTTGACAAGATTGGTTCAATAATTGAATGGCTTGACCTACATTCGGTTCAACGATTTCTCCCTCAATATTTAAGCGAGCACAGTAGTATTGGCCTTCTGTATTTCCTCTTTGCGCCATACTACATACATCGTTATAGACCTCTTGTGCTTTATTTCGGTTTTGAGCACCTGCTTGACCTTTATTAAAAGCAACTGCTAAATCATAACATGATTGTATATTGTTATTATCACAGCTTGTTTTTAATATTTGTACAGCTGGTGGATAGCTCACAGCACTTCTCGCTGCTGCAACTGCTTGTGCTTGTTTTTTAGCCATTTCTTGTTGTGCCAACCGTTCTTGCTGCTCTCTTTTCTGAGCTTCCATTAGACCTTTTTCTTGTCCTTTACTCATAGAATCAAAAAAAGTTTGTAGGTTTTGATTGAGTTGATTCTGCATTAAGGTTTCACCTAACTCATTGGCTGCTAGTATTTCTTCCTGCGTCAATTTAGATTTTTCAGATTTTTTAGATTTTTCTTGATCTTGCGCCACACCAACAGGAGCAACTACCCTTTGAGAAGGTTGTAATTCATTGGAAAAATTGTTAGGCAGAGCTAATTTTTCAGAAGGAATAGAATCAGTTGTTAATAGAGACGAATTTGGATTAAGACTTAAGTCTCTAGCCTTTCCAGTAGAAGAATTTAATGAATTTTTCTCTATAGGAGTGACTGTTGAAGATGATGGTGAACGCTTATCAGATACTGAATTAGAATCAGACGCCATCAATGCAGCAATAGGCATATTTTTTACTTCATCTAACCAATTAGGGCCTAAAATCTTGCTTGCCCCCGAATCAATAAAATAATCAACATTTCTTATTTCATTTTCAATAGAACTATTAGGAATGGTCTGAGTAGATGTTGTATTGACTATTGGTTTTGATTGCGTTGAATATTTTTCCATGCTATCTGAGCCTAAACTATATTTAGACGCATAGTCATTGTTGCTAATCTCATTATTGTATTGATTGTTTTGGTTGTATTGACTACTTTGGTCGTATTGATTTATTTGACCTTGGTTATTTTGTCTACTTTGATTGTACTGACCACCTTGGTTGTATTGGTCACCTTGACCTTGGTTATTGTGTTTATTTTGATAATCTAGATTGTTTTTATTTCTTTCTGATTGATTATTCTGTATAACGGAATTAGCAGCAATAGCCGCACAGAATTGGTCCCCGTTACATGCTGCATTAATAACATCTTTTTTAACAGAAATATCCGATTTAGAAGAAGGCTGTTTTTCAGAAGAATATTTCTCTGTAGCCGTAAATTTCTCTTCACTGGTTTGAGGAATGGCACTGGTTACTTGGGGAATAAAATTTTCATATTCACGGCACACTGGTGCATTTCCGTCTTCAGCATAACAAACGGTCGCTTTGGATTTTACTTCAGTCGAATTTCCATTACTTAATGCTTGTACCTGCTCTGTGGTTTGTATTCTTTGACTGGAAATTTGAGATTTTTGTTGATTAAGAGGTGTTTCACAATCAAGTAAGTTTCCTTCGTAACAACCCAACTCTCTATTGAGTGGCACTTGTTTATTATCATTAAATTGGTTAGTGTTTAGCGATTCTGTATTTCTAGTTAAACCAGCAGCAAAGCCTTTTAACGAATTAATAAAAGCAAGACATTCTTGGTAATCTGGACTTTGCGAATCACAGAAATTCTGACTAATATCTGCTAAATTATCGGTACTATCAGAAAACAGAAGGGATTCATCAATTGGATTTAATTTAACCACCTTGATAGTGCCCACTTGAATAGAAGATTGTTCGGTAATTCCTTTTAGCGCCAAACAAGCTTGCAAATTATCTTGCGCACATCCCGAACCAGCAAAAGAGGCATTTAAAATAGGATTCGCTGTAATATGTTTATTGGTTAATTCTTGTTCGCACTCGGGTGTAAAATTCTCCTGACAGTCTATTGTTTTATTATTATCTGAACAACTTGCCAATAACAAAAATAATACACTACCACTTAATGCATAAATTCTTTGTTTCATATCCACCCCTATAATTATTTAAGATGTTTAGTATACAATTGTAACTGATAGAATGGCATTTTCAAATAATTT
Source organism: Neisseriaceae bacterium PsAf (assembly GCA_017114885.1). Taxonomy (GTDB): domain Bacteria; phylum Pseudomonadota; class Gammaproteobacteria; order Burkholderiales; family Neisseriaceae; genus QFNR01. Next base: position 109,255 of record WNLJ01000015.1, read on the forward strand.
ATCGGATATTTAAAATAATTTTGTTAATATTATTCGACTTTGCTATGGTTTACATGAATAATTATTCAATAAACAATCTAAATAGAGGATTACTATGACAAATACAATTTTACAAAACGTTCCTGTTGGACAAAAATTAGGTATTGCTTTTTCAGGTGGCTTAGATACTTCAGCAGCATTGCTATGGATGAAGAAAAAAGGCTGTTTACCATATGCTTATACAGCTAATCTAGGTCAACCTGATGAAACAGATTATGGGGCTATTCCTAAAAAGGCCTTACAATATGGTGCTGAAAAAGCCAGACTGATTGATTGTCGTCCACAATTAGCTCAAGAAGGTATTGCTGCCATTCAATGTGGTGCTTTTCATATTAGTACTGGCGGTGTAACCTATTTTAACACCACCCCAATTGGAAGAGCGGTAACAGGCACCATGTTAGTACAAGCCATGCAAGAAGATGATGTCAATATTTGGGGAGATGGTAGCACCTATAAAGGCAATGATATTGAACGATTTTATCGTTATGGCCTCATCACTAATCCGAACTTATCTATCTATAAACCATGGTTAGACGATCAGTTTATTGATGAATTAGGTGGTCGTGCTGAAATGTCGCAATTTTTGGTTGATAATGGTTTTGATTATAAAATGTCTAAAGAAAAAGCCTATTCTACTGATTCGAACATGCTTGGCGCCACGCACGAAGCCAAAGATTTAGAGTATTTAAATAGCAGTGTGCATTTGGTTGATCCGATTATGGGCGTTGCTTTTTGGAAGCCTGACCTTAAAATTGAAACCGAAGAAGTAACCATTCGCTTTGAAGAAGGAACCCCTGTTGCTATTAACAATAAGTCTTATACTGATTTAGTAGAATTAATTCTGGATTTAAATACCATCGGTGGTCGCCATGGTATTGGCATGAGTGATCAGATTGAAAACCGAATTATTGAAGCTAAATCTCGTGGCATCTACGAAGCTCCTGCCATGGCACTTTTATATGCTGCGTATGAACGTTTAGTAACCGGCATTCATAATGAAGACACCATCGAACAATATAGAATTAATGGTCTGCGTTTAGGAAGGTTATTGTATCAAGGTCGTTGGTTTGACTCACAAGCCTTGATGTTGCGTGAAACAGCACAACGCTGGGTGGCTAAAGCAATTACGGGAGAAGTAACTTTAGAATTACGCCGTGGTAATGATTATTCAATCTTAAATACTGAATCACCTAATCTAACCTACCATCCTGAACGTCTAACCATGGAAAAAGACGATACTTCTTTTACGCCAAAAGATAGAATTGGACAATTAACCATGCGTAACTTGGATATTACCGATTCTAGGGATAAATTAGCGCTTTATAGTGAAACAGGTTTAATTCAATTAGGAAAAGACTCTGTGATTCCAACTATTGAAAAAAAATAAACTACAACATAAGAAAAATATAGGCATAGGATAATTTTAATCCATATGTGCCTATATTTCTAAAATTTAATTTAAATCAAATCTTAGATTTCAGCCGGTTGTTATAACATTTTTTATTTAAAATAAAATCTAATACTCATAGAAGTCTGTTTATTTAAACCAACATGAAATGTTTTACCACGTAACAATAAACTAATTGAATTCTAGTTTGTGGTGTTCTGTTAATAAATTCAATCCTATCGTGCCACGTTTGCAATAGGGTTTATACTTTATTTAGGTTTTTATTCATTTGTGACTCAGGGATTTGAGTGTATTCCTAATTGTTATTTCGATGATATGGTAAAACTAAAACATGATCCTTTGTGTCTTTATATTCAACCACACGATCAATATATAAACATAATCAATGAGATAATAAGTTTGTGCAAACTATACATTTTCATAAGAAATCTATAACATTAAACTATATTTATTCAGGCTAGATCCAAATAAATTTTCTTTTTGGGGGAAATGGGTCATTGTAAATATTCAGCGAAGAAACTGTATGAAAAAATATTTGCAGCATAGATCCTGCCAAGATAAATAAACTAATATAATGATTAAACTCAAGAATGCCTTCAAAATCAATATGACATATGTAATAAATAAACGCATTAATCAAAACAACGACCAGTAAAGGACCATAATAATAATAATAATAATAGAAAAAACACCCATAACCTACATTAAATCGAGAAATTTTATACCACAATTCCTTTATGTCTTCATCAGGAATTTTATTTACTATTCCCTTCGGTGTCTTCTCTTTCAAACTTTAATCGTGAATATCGATTGTAAATTCGATAAATTCCAAATAATAAAAGTATTAACATGCAACCAGGACCAGTAGCAACAAAAAATAATAAATATATCTAAAATAACTTCACAAAAAACCTTATTCTATATTAAAAAAATAAAATTATTTCATTAGATGTCACATAAAACAATGTCTTTAGCCTATGCAGAAATCTAAAAATATACTCATAGATAAGATATTGTAGTTTAAAAGTATTGGTACTTAATCAAGCCTCAATTAGGACTAAATAAGAATTATGAAGCACCTTAATGTATATAGATATCTCTAAGCGAACTGGTTTCAGTTAAAAATAATTTACTCAATCAAATAAACAAGAAAAGAGCTCAAAATAATAATGATTGATTTCATGGAAGCTTTAATAAGTAAAAATTGGAAGGATTTTCCTTGCTAATCATAGGCTAAAAATGACTACATAACACTCTAATACTTAGTTTTGATTTGGAAAAGTCAACTATAGTTGTCCCTATTTTTATCATTCATCAAGATATTTTTGTCACATGAGAATAACTAAGAAACTCTATTCGAAACAAGCTTGTTCAAAGCCATTTTTACAACTTTGCTCAAAATATTCTTTTGCTTTAGCATTATTTTTTGTTACACCATCACCACTTTTATACATCATACCCAAATTATATTGAGCAAGATAATCTCCCTGTTTAGCCGCTTTCTCAAGCCAATACTGAGTTTTCTTTTTGTCTTGTTTGACTCCATCACCTTCATAATACATCATTGCTAAATTGTATTGAGCATAGGCCAATCCTTGCTTTGCGGCCACTTCAACCCAATAAGCCGCTTTTTTAAAATCTTGTTTCACATCTCTTCCATTATCGTACATTGTCCCCAAACTATATTGAGCATCCACAAAACCTTGTTGAGCTGATTTTTCATACCAATAAGCTGCCTTCTCATAATTTTTCTCAGTATTAAACATGATTCCAAAATTATATTGAGCAATTTCATTGCCCTTTTTAGCCGCTTCTTCCATCCAATATTTAGCTTGATTTTGATCTTGTTTAACACCATTGCCTTGCATATACATAAATGCGATATTAATTTGTGCTTGTTCATTACCTTGTTTGGCTTCTTTCAAACATACTGGATAAGCTTCTTGCCACTTTTCTATTGCATCTAGCGAATCACATAGTGAAGAATCAGCATAATTAACAGCTGCAGAACAATATATTACTAATAGTAATAAATAGTAATAAAAACTTAATTTTTTAACCTTCATACAAATATCTTATATTTACTTAATATCGAGCTATCCTAAACAACCGTATTAGAACACTAATGTACAAGTTTAACTTACCTTATTAATAATTTTTTATAAACACACACAAGTAATGGAATAACTTCCTATTATGATTGTAACATATTAAAAAATAATTTATTTCATATAAAATCAAATATTTATTTAAAAAATACTATAGAATTAAAATTTTTCCTGAGAAAATTTTATTATTTAGTAAAGAAATTATCATATAAATAGCCCATTATCTCATACCGTCATTACTTAGATTTAGCCTATTATAAGAAAAAGTAACTAGTAAATGAATAAATATTCTTTTTAAATTAATTTAAACATATCTATCATTAACATATTGAAATTAAATACTTTTAATAAAAGAATAAAATGTTAAATACTAATAGAAAAGTTATTGGTTTAATTATTAGTTTAATTGCATTACTAGTAATTATTTGCATTACTAGTAATTATTTATTTCGTCAGCCATCAGGATGACAGTCTGACAATTGACAAAACCAAAGTAAGCTCAATAAGTAAAGTCGTTGTAGCATATCAAACAGGTATTGACCCATTAAAAATTGCCCAAGCAAATGGTGATTATGAAAAAGCAACATATACAAATATAGAATGGAAACAATTTAGCAATGGTGCAGATGTGATTGCAGCCATTGCTTCCGGTGATGTTCCAATAGGTAACATCGGATCAACTCCGTTAATTGTTGCTGCTAGCAAAGATTTACCTGTAGAAGTTTTCTATATATCAAGTTTATTAGGTGAATCTGAAGCACTCATTGCTAAGGATTATATTAACAATCCAAAATATTTAATAGGTAAAAAAATAGCCGTTACTTTTGTTTCTACAGCTCACTATAGTTTACTTTCAGAACTCTAGTATTGGGATATCAATAACGAAAACGTAATCATCGTTAATCTAAGACCACCTGAAATTGTTGGAGCATGGGAGCGAGGTGATATTGATGCAGCTTATGTATGGGAACCTGCTCTCGGTAATATAGAAAAAACTGGGAAAGTCATTACAACAAGTAAAAAAGTTGCAGAACAGGGCTCTCCTACTTATGATGTATGGGTTGTACGTAAGGACTTTGCCAAAAATAATGAGAAGTTTTTAACACAGTTTATAGAAGTGAGTAACAAATTAACTCTAGAATATCAAAATAATCCAAAAGCTTTCATACAAGATAATGATAATTTAAAGAAAATAGCTAATTTAACAGGTTCCAATATCGACGATATCAAAGTTGTATTGCCTGCCAACACATATCTCAATTTAGATGAACAACTAGAATTGTTACAAGGAAAATTCTTGGATGATATTAAAAAAATGGCATTTGAATATATTATAAAAGCAATTAACAAATAATATGGATGATTTACAAGTTATCGATGTTTCTGTAACTTACCCAAACCAAATGTCACCAACTTTAAGTGAGATTTCACTAACTGTAGAAACTAATCAGATTACGGTTATCCTTGGACCTTCTGGATGTGGCAAGACTACTCTCCTTAACGTTTTGGCAGGTTTTATTTTACCGAACTCCGGTGTAGTAAAATTGGGTGAGAAAATAATAAAAAATCCAGATTCTAGTCGTGTTGTGGTATTCCAAGATAATACTCTGATGCCCTGGCTTAATGTTATTGATAATGTCGCCCTGGGTTTAAAAATTAAAAAGATACCAAAACAACAAAGATACTTAATTGCTAAACAATTATTACAACAAGTAAAGCTATATGATGTAGATAATAAATCTATTTGGGAGTTATCTGGAGGTATGAAACAGCGTGTTGGAATTGCTAGGGCCTTAGCGGTAAATTCAAATTTTTTATTAATGGATGAACCTTTTGGTGCCTTAGATATTTCCACTCGAGAACAAATGCAAGATTTATTGCTATCAATTTGGTCAGAAACCCAAACTGGAATTTTTCTGATAACTCATGATATTGATGAGGCTCTTGTGTTAGCTGATAAGTTAATTTTAATGACTGGTAAATCAGGTAAGATAACTGAAACTACTTATCCCCTTTTTAGCCAGGAGTGGCTAAATAAGAAATCAATACGTCAAATAAAACTAACTAAAAATTTTTTAGAATTTAAAAACTATTTATTTGAGAAATTATTTACTGAAAATTAGGAGGAATCAAAATGAATTTTAAAAAAAATACTACCTTTTTCCTCCTTAAGTATAAAAAATATAGTTTGACTATTATTAGCTTGTCTCTAGTTTTTTTATATGGTGGCTAATTACATCATTAAATCTAGTTCTTCCATTATTCCTACCAAGTCCTCAACAGGTATTTAATCAATTCAAGATAGTTTCCACGCAGGGATTCATGGAGGCTACGTTGTGGCAGCATTTAGAAACAAGTTTACAAAGAATTTTTATTTCATTGATACTAGCAATATTAATAGGAGTACCTATAGGAATGATCATGGGATTAAACACTTGGATAAATGATTTACTAGATCCCTTAGTAGAATTTTATCGACCTATTCCCCCATTAGCTTATCTCCCCCTAGTTGTCATTTGGTTAGGTATTGGTGAGAGTACTAAAGTTGCATTAATATTTTTAGCTATGCTTGCTCCTATTATTATTTCAACAAAACAAGGTATGCTTTTATCTAATGATAATCGAATTAGATCGATAAGATCTCTTGGTGCAAAAAATCGAGAAGTTATAACAGAGGTAATCTTACCTTCAGCATTACCCAATATTTTAACAGGTATTAGAATTGGTTTAGGAGCCGGTTGGTCAACACTAGTTGCTGCTGAACTCATAGCTGCACAAAGGGGTTTGGGTTATATGATCCAATCTGCATCACAATTTTTAGTCACAGATATCGTCATTCTTGGAATAGTTGTAATTGCTATCGTAGCATTATGTATAGAAGTTATTTTGAGAAAAATACAAACTCACTTAACACCTTGGTACGGTAAATGTACCTAAAAACCATAGGATATATTCATTATTAAAATTAGAAAATTAACTCCTTACTTAGGAGCAATAATAGAGGATATTAATTTATCCACTATTTTGAAAAATGGTTGCGAAGATATAATATTAGATGCTATGACCGAAAACCTAGTAATTTTTATTAGAAATCAAAATATTACACCTATAGAACAACGTAATTTAGCCAAGTTTTTTGGCCCTCTACATATACACCCTATATTTCCCAATATTTCTGAAGTTCCAGAAATTATGGTTTTAGATAATAGTAAACAAGATTTACAAGATAATGAAAACCGGCATACTGATGTTACTTTTATCAAAAATCCACCATTAGGCTGTGTTTTATATGCTAAAAATGTACCTGATTATGGTGGAGATACTTTATGGAGTAGCTCATTAGCCGCCTATGATGCTCTGTCTAACCCATTGAAAAAATTTTTAGATAGACTTACTGCAATTCATGATATATCTAAAGGATTCCCTGTTGAACGGTTTGCAACCACAGAAAGCGAGCATATTAAATTAGAGCAAATTAAAAAAACAACCCTCCTGTTGTTCATCCCGTTATTCGAACTCACCCCATTACGGGGCGGAAAGGTTTATTTGTTAATGATGGATTTACAACAAAAATTAATGAACTAGAAAAAAAAGAAAGTGAAGTTATCTTAAAGTTTTTGTTCAATCATCATGCTGAGCATCGCTTTATAATCCAGTGGCATTGGAGAAATGGTGATATAGCAATATGGGACAATCGCTGTACTCAACATCAAGCTTTGTATAACTATGGAAACTATCCAAGAGTGATGCATCGTGCAACAATCCTAGGTGACGTTCCAAAAAATACTTTATAATTTGGCTACAAAAATTAGTATAAACTACAATTCTAAGTAGAAGTTGTTAAAATTCATTATAGATAGGAAACTATTCATAATAATTTTCTGCAATTTTTTCTAGTTTAGCCTGAAGTATAACCGCATCACTAAAACTTGGAACACAATGAGTATCTTCTAATAAATCAGAGTAAACAGATGAATATGTATTAACTAAATTTAATCCTATGGCACTATTACTATCGACCTCAGTAGACAAGCCATCTTCTCCTATAATTTTAATGGCTAAAGGTTCATATTGAACATGTCCTGATTCTGCTTCTATTTGTAATTTAATATTTTCAAACTCCATTTCCCAATACAGGCCAGTATTCCCACCTTTATACCAAGTATCCAGTAAGGCATTTTTTGCCAATCCTTGGTACAAAACATGATCAATAGCTGTTCGATTAATATTTTTACCAGTATCTTTAACTGTAACACAACTAAATTTTGAAGAAACCATTGAGTTAACTTCTTCAATTTCACCTAATAAATATTCAAGCGCAGAAAACAAATGAGCAAATGGAATAGTTAACGTATTGACACCATTTTCTTTTAGTTGAGCATATTCATATCTTGAGTCAATAATTCTTCCCCGAGTTGGATCACTTCCTCTAATGACACACGATAACAATTTACCCGTTTTTTGATCATTAGTAATTCTCTTAATTTCATTAATATAAGGTGAATTAAGTGCTTGCAATCCTATAAATGTTTTAATTTTATATTTTTCTGCTCGTTGTTTAATTTGCAAAGACTCTTGAGAACTTATACCTAATGGCCATTCACAATAAATTGCTTTCTGATATGGAATAATTTTACTGATAATTGATTGATGTTGAGGTAGATTTACTGCCACAACAACTAAATCAATGTCATCACGAGAAGCTAATTCCTCCACATTATCTGTATAAAATGGTACATCATATTTTAGTGAAGCTTTCTTGGCTTTCTCTCGACTAGACGCAACTAATCCATTAATTTCAAATAAATTATTTAATTTTTTCAATGAGGGATAGTGTGCTGTAGCACCCCAACCACCATCTGCACTTAATCCAATAATCCCTACCCCTATTTTTCTCACTATCTATGCCCCTCAGTTAAGCTCAGATTAAATTCCTCATTAAAGATTCTATCACTAAACTTTAATCAATTATAATCAAAAACTTTTAATAGCTAATGATTATGTTTCAATATTTTTTAAAAATTATAAAAAAAGCTACCCTAAAAAGAGTAGCTTTGTTGTTATGTATTTTAAACTAAATTACTGCACTGCAATTAACTGAATCTCTACACGACGATTATTTTGACGACCTGCTGGCGTTGCATTTGTATCAATTGGTTGTCTTGATCCCACACCTGTATAATTCATATTGGTAATACCATTACTACTTAAATAATTGTATACCGAATAGGCCCTATTTACAGATAATGGATCGTTAATCGCATCATTACCAGTATTGTCGGTATGACCCGTAATATTAACACGCTGACCTTGATTTTCTTTCAAAACAGGGATAATACCATTCAATATTTCAATTGAGCGAGGTTTTAAATTATACTTATTCGTGTCAAAAGTAACATTTTCTGGCATGGTCAATAGAATTTTATCTTCAGCCACTCTATCAACAGAAACACCGGAACCTGCAGTTGCTTTCTTTAACTTGGCTTCTTGAATATCCATGATCGCGCCCACTGTCGCACCCACTACACCACCTGCAATTGCAGAGTTTCTAGTATTTTTTGAACTATCTCCAAAAATCGCTCCCAGAGCAGCACCGATACCAGCCCCACCCGCACCATAAGTAACCGTTCTTGCCACTCTTTGTTCTCCATCAGCAGTGGTTACACAAGCGGACAAGGCCAACATAACAGTTGACAACAAAAATACTTTCTTCAACATCTCTCTCCTTTTATTTCTATATATTTATTCTAAACTTATCTTGTTTCTTGTTAATCTTATTATCTACCTGTAGTTGGACTAAAAATAACCTAATTAGTTCCTAAACATATTATATATCTTATTAAGATCACCCCTTATTCTAACTCTTGTAAACATTAAAAAAATGTTAAAGCAAAGAGTGTTTCTATACCATCAAATTAATAACTATTAAAACAATTAACTATTTACTTATAAAAAGATAACCCTTGCCATAAGTTCAAATGTTCTTTATAGGGACGTTGAATAGTATAAGAATTCTTATCAAATATTCTTACTTTATGGCTATCAGTATTATAAGATTCCCAATAATTATTCTGTGAATTTTCATTAGGATCTCCATTTTTTGCGAAATTAACCCATGATAAATGCATTTCATTAATAAGTTTATTTTTGATTTGATTAGGTGCTCCTTTCCAAAATTTAGCGCCTAAAGACTGATTATTCATATTACCAAAAACCACGGGAATCTCACTGGTATGGGTTGCCCCCCAGCGAAGAAGCTTAAGTAAAGGGGGTGCATAATCAAATCGATACATCCACACGTCATTATATTTTGCTTGCCCATTGGATAGTGCTATAGAATCGATTAAAAAATAACAATCATTACAAAATTCTTTAATCATTTCTTTATCAGTTTTGGTATTTTGATATAGTTCTAAAACTTTAGGCAACTTATCCTCCACTTGATTTAATTGAAACATCTTATTGAATAACTCTCTAGTGTAAGGCACAAGCCTTTTTTGACTAATAAAATAAGAAGACTCGTCTTTATTCGTCCCTATGATTATCTTTTTATTGGCCGCTATCCCTGATTCAATTGCCGTTAATGGATTAATAGGAATTAAATCATCATTCACATTTGAAGGAGGCAGGAAACCTGGTAATTCTTGAGGGAATGTCTCAAAGACATAATCGGTATGTTGTTTCAATTTAGTAACAGGCATTTTTAATATTTTTTTGATTTCTGTTTTATCCAAGCCAGCACTTTTTAAAAACATATCTACAAATACCCGACTTGTTTTTTCTGTATGCAACATTTCTGGTAAACAACTTTGTAAAATAGCTTTCTGAAACAAATTTTGAGTACTGGGAGCTACCATCAAGTGACTAATACTAATCGCTCCTGCACTTTCTCCAGCTAAAGTAATATTGTCTGGATCTCCACCAAAGTATTCTATATTTTCTTTAATCCATTTTAATGCCATAACTTGATCAGAAAAACCACCATTAGAATCAAAATTTTGGTTATCATAAATCGAAAAATCAAAATACCCCAAAGCTCCTAATCGATAATTAATTGAAACAAATAAAACACCATCTTGAGCAAACAAACTTCCATCATAATGAGAGTCACTGTTTTCACCAAATATAAAGTTACCACCATAAATCCATACAAATACAGGTAGTTTTTGTTGATTATTATTACTTCGAATAATATTTAAATGAAGACAATCCTCACTCTCAGGAATCTTGGTTAAAATAAAATCAATAAATTGAATTGGTTTTCTTTTAAAAGAGCGACATGATTTAATACCTTCCCATTTATCACACTCTTGTGCTCTTTTAAAACGCAATTCATCGATAGGTGGTTTGGCAAAAGGCACACCCAACCATTGAATTAAATTGCCCGTTACTTCGCCTTCAACTTTTCCGTAATTAGTTTCTACAATCGGATTCATAAATATTAATCTCTTACTATTCAATTAATAATAGTACATCATCTAGTCAATGTCTGAAGCATTATATTGGGTATAAATTATCATACATCACCAAATATTTCGTAAAACGCTGTATTGAAATTATTTTTCATCTTATGACTTATAACGCTTGATTTAAATTGTAGGTAGTTTATTGAATTATTATATGATAATAAAAACTATTATCATATATGATAAGTATGACAACTTAAATAAATAAATATTCTTCAACAACATTTTTTTTATTTTTTAGGGTAAAATAGGACAACTCAAAATAAAGGATAAATCATGAAGAAAACTTTTTTACTTGTCGGTTTTATGACTCTCATTTTAAGTGCTTGTGCTTCTACTGAAAAAAACCCAACTATTGCACAACAATTAAAAAGCAAATGCGAAATGAATGATTATAATGCTTGCAATGACTTAGGTTACTTAAATGAATATGGGATGAGTTTAGCAGTTAACAAACAAGCTGCTTTTGACTTATACCAAAAGTCTTGTAACGGTAATAGTGCTCAAGGCTGTAATAATCTTGGTCGATACTATGCTTTTGGAACAAATGATATCGTTGAAATAGATACCAATAAAGCAATTGAACTATTTGATAAAGCTTGTCAATTGGGTGAAAAGCCTGCTTGCAGTAATTTAAATATTCTATTACTACAAAATAGTGTAAAAAAATAAAATAAAAATAAAATAATAAAAAACCCACTACCTTAGTGGGTTTTTTATTATTATCGAAAACTATCTGCAGTGGCTCTTTGCCATAATTGGTGATAATAAATTTTATTATCAGCAATTTTTTTATCTTGCTTTTGTAATAATTCGTCTTCTTGCAAAAAAGTATTTTCATGAAAAAGTGTAATGATTTGGTTGCTGGTTTTTCGAACAGCAATTTGTCTAGGATTAATTTCAGAAGCTGAGGTTAGCCCTGCCGCTGCAATCATTTCCGCAAAGCCATTCAATGTATTTTTATGAAAATGAAAAACTCTATTAGATTTTTCATCCACATTGAGTGCTTTTTGTCTTTTAGGATCTTGAGTTGCAACACCTGTAGGACACTTATTATTATGACAACTTAATGATTGGATACAACCAATAGAAAACATAAACCCTCTAGCGGAGTTCGCCCAATCTGCACCAAAGGCTAAAACTTTAGCAATGTCAAAAGCAGATATAATTTTACCACTGGCTCCTATTTTTATCTTTGAACGAATCCCAGTGCCTACCAATACATTATGTACAAATAAAAGACCATCTCTTAGCGGAGTACCCAAATTATCAGCAAACTCAATTGGCGTTGCACCGGTACCCCCTTCCGCTCCATCTACTACAATAAAATCAGGATATACATTTCTCTTTAGCATTGCTTTAACAACATTCATAAACTCAATGGGATTTCCAATACAAAGTTTAAACCCAACAGGCTTGCCTTGAGATAATTCTCTTAACTCTTGTATAAAATCAATCAATTCATACGGTGTAGAAAATTTTGTATGGTAAGGTGGTGAAATACAATCTTGCTCACGACTAATGCCTCTCACCTGTGCAATTTCCTCACTAATTTTTTCCTTAGGTAAAATCCCTCCATGAGCAGGTTTTGCCCCCTGACTAATTTTAATTTCTATCATTTTCACATTCGGTAAAACAGCCTGTTGTGCAAACTTATTGGCATCAAAATTACCAGACTCATCGCGACAACCAAAATAACCACTACCAATCTCCCAAACTAAATCACCACCATACTCGAGATGATAAGGACTAATACTGCCCTCTCCTGTGTCATGATAAAATCCACCCATTTTGGCACCTTTGTTTAGTGCTCTAATGGCGTTAGCACTTAAACTACCAAAACTCATAGCTGAAATATTTAAAATAGAAGCAGTGTAAGGTTGCTTACATGCTTCGTTTCCTATGGTAATTTTCAACTCCTCTATGTTCATTTTTGGGGCTGGTGCTATAGAGTGCATTAAAAAATCATGATCAGTACGATAAACATTGACCAAAGTACCAAAAGGATGATCTGCGTTCAAATTCTTGGCCCGCTTGTATACCAAATCACGTTGAATTTTAGAAAATGGGACTTCATCAGTATCTGACTCTATAAAATATTGCCGAATTGCTTCCCTAATAGCTTCAAAAAAATAACGAAAGTGACCTATGATAGGATAGTTGTAAAGAATAGCATGTTTGGTTTGTAATACATCATATAATCCCAATAAACTTAATAACAATGCAGTCACGAATAAAATATTTTGCACTGTTATTGAGAAAAAAACATTTAAAATTGGTAAGTTAATCACGTAAATGATGCAATAAAAAATACATAAAAACCAAATACTATATCTTAAAAGAAAGGTTCCTGAAATTTGACTAAAGATAGAATTAGAACGAGATTTAGCAGACATATTTAAACTTATCATTTCTTTATTAATAATAGGATATTATAACGCAGAATACCGTCTAAAAAAGTAATTTTATGCAATAAATATTGGACTAAGTAAACAACCAATACTAAAAGTAATAAAAATCAGCAGTAAAGTTAATAAATTCTTGTGTCCATTTGAATCATAATAAATTATAATAATTCAACTTATTAACTGTTACTTCCTTTTTTATGAAAAAAAGTATTTTAGTGATATTAATTGTAATTGTTCTATTAGTGACTGTGATTGGGACCAGTGTTTATATCTCTAATCGAGATATAGCAATAGCAAAAAAAAATATCAATAATCAAAACCAATACAGCCTAGATTTAATTATTAGCAATCAAATCAATGAGGCCGTCAATTTTGCCGATAATAACATTGCTGGCAATCTCGTCCAATCTTTGATGGAAAATCAATGTCAGCTTAAATTTTATTCAAGAACAGAACCATTGAAATCTAAATATGCCAGCTTTGATATAGAAGGCAAACCTATTCTTGCTAATATCAATGATCCATATGCAGATAGTGGTTGTTTGGTCAAAATTACCTATGGACAAGGGACTGTAAATAATTATTCTAATGAAATCAAAGATAAGGTATTGTATTTGAGTTTTACCAATGGGGGAGACTTCGTCATTATTCCTCAAAAATCCACCTTAGATAAAAGATATTGGCCTGTTAATAAAATTCCTAAAAGTTAATTATCGATGAGAAATCCACCAACATTGGTGAATTTTTTTATTGCGAAAATCAATTGGAATTGACATATTTGTTTTATTTTCGACCTTATGTTGACCAGTTAATTGATCACTTAATTGGAAATTTCTAAAATTATTAGAAAAAATCAAAAGTCCATCTGGATTTAATAATTGCATAGTCTGATTAATTAATCGTTCATGATCTTTTTGAATATCTAAAGTTTCTAACATTTTTTTGCTATTCGAAAAACTAGGTGGATCCAAAACAATTAAGTCAAATTTCTTATTGTGTTGAATGGCTTCTACAAGATACATAAAAACATCTTGTTTCATTAAATGATGTGCATTTAAATCCATTTCATTGAGCATAAAATTTCTACGTGCCCACTCAATATAGGTACTAGATAAATCAACAGACTCTGAATAACTAGCTCCTCCTTTTGCTGCGTGCACAGTAAAACTTCCGGTGTAACAAAATAGATTTAAAATTCGTTTACCTTTTGAATGCTCGCCCACATATAATCTCATGGGTCTATGATCTAAAAAAAGCCCAGTATCTATATACTCTTCTAAATTGACCAAAAAGAAATTTTCACCCTCTCGAACAGCATATTCACGTCCCCTATTAGCTTGTTTCTCATATTGAGATTTCCCTTTTTGCTTCGCCCTTCGTTTGAAATGAAAGTTTTTTATAGGATACTGAGTCGCTGTAGAAACAGCATTTTTAACTCCTGACAACCAAGCTATATACTCATCTTCTGGCATAATCCAACCCGTGTCATACTCTTGAATATGCAGCTCTTGCCCATATATATCTATCATAAATGGGAATTGTGGGATATCTCTATCATAAATTCGAAAAGCTTCAAATTGGTTTTTTTCACTCCACTTCCTTAGTGGTTTTAGATTTTTTTTAATCCGATTGGTAAGAGATTCAAAATAATGCATATTAATTCCTATCAAAAGACTATTGTAATATTCAAGTCTATTAAATATAGTAACATTAATGTATTTTGGTTTATAACTTTTATAGGAAATTGTTATGAGAGAAGATAAATTAACCAATAAGTTTCGACAAGCTTTAATGGAGGCTCAAAGTCTTGCTTTATCGAAAGATAGCGCCTACATTCAAGCCATACATGTTTTACAAGTCTTGTTACAAGACAAAGGCATTGTTAGTTTATTATCTCAAGCGGGCATCAATGTAGTTCAACTAAAACAAGATACCGAAGCTGCTATTGAACAGCTTCCTAGAGTGACAGGCGGCAATGCTGGTGAGATTTCTATTTCTAGAGAACTAATCAATATCCTTAATCTAATGGATAAATACGCCACAAAAAATAATGATCGTTTTATTGCAACAGAATTATTTTTCCCTGCTGCTATAGAAGCCAACCAACAAGCCGAACAACTTTTACAAAAAAATGGGGCTAATTTAGATAGCGTCAATAAAACTATTAAACAAATAAGGGGGAACCAGCCTGTGGATAATGAAAATGCAGAAGATCAAAGAGGAGCCTTAAAGAAATATACAATTAATCTGACTCAAAAAGCTAGAGATGGGAAAATAGATCCCGTTATTGGGCGTGATGATGAAATTCGCCGCACTATGCAAGTTTTACAAAGAAGAACAAAAAACAATCCTGTTCTAATAGGAGAACCTGGTGTTGGTAAAACAGCAATTGTTAAAGGTCTTGCACAAAGAATTATAGATGGGGAAGTTCCTCAAAGCATGCGCAATAAAGAGTTACTAGAGTTAGATTTAGCACAATTAATTGCTGGCGCAAAATATAGAGGTGAATTTGAAGAACGTCTAAAAGCAGTATTAAAAGAAATTGAACAATCTGATAATCCACCTATTATTTTTATTGATGAATTACATAATTTGGTAAGTGCAGGTAAGACAGAAGGAGCCATGGATGCGGGCAATATGCTAAAACCAGCCTTAGCCAGAGGTGATTTGCATATGATTGGTGCCACTACTCTAGATGAATATCGCCAGTATATTGAAAAAGACCCAGCCCTTGAAAGACGTTTTCAAAAAGTATTGGTACAAGAACCTACCATCGAAGATACTGTGTCTATTTTAAGAGGACTGCAAAAACGCTATGAAACACATCATGGTGTTGAGATTACGGACCCTGCCCTAGTCGCTGCTGCTAATTTGTCTAATCGTTATATAACTGATCGCTTTTTGCCGGATAAAGCAATTGATTTAATTGATGAAGCTGCTAGTCGTATTAAAATAGAGATTGACTCCAAGCCAGAAGAAATGGATCGCATTGATCGTAAATTAATCCAGCTAGAAATGGAAAGAATGCATTTGGCTCAGGAGAATGATGAGGCAAGTAAAAAACGACTTGAAATTATCGACGAAGAAATTGCTGCCCTTAAAAAAGAATATGCTGATTTAGAAGAAATATGGCTAGCAGAAAAAGCAGCTTCTGAAGGTGGTGCTAGTCTTAAAAAGAAAATAGAAGAAGTTAATAATCAAATCAACCGTTACACACGTGAAGGTAATTTAGAAGAAGCTTCTAAATTAAAATATGGTGAACTACCAGAGTTAACAGCACAACTAGAAGCTGTGGAAAACGATAGCTCTTCTAGTGAAAAACCTAAAAATACTTTATTTAAAACCAAGGTGACAGAAGATGAAATTGCAGATATTGTGTCTCGTATGACAGGTATTCCTGTTTCTAAAATGGTACAAGGTGAAAAAGAACGGTTGCTACACATGGAAGATGAACTTCACAAACGTGTCATTGGTCAGGATGAGGCAATATCAGCTGTTTCAAATGCTATTCGCCGTTCAAGATCGGGTATTTCAGATCCTAACCGCCCTATTGCTAGTTTCTTATTCTTAGGACCTACAGGAGTGGGTAAAACAGAATTAAGTAAGGCACTAGCAGAATTTATGTTTGGTAGTGAAGATCATTTAATCCGTATTGATATGTCTGAATATATGGAAAAACACTCAGTTTCTCGTTTAATTGGCGCTCCTCCGGGATATGTCGGTTACGAACAAGGCGGTTATCTAACAGAACAAGTTAGACGAAATCCTTATAGTGTTGTGTTATTAGATGAAGTAGAAAAAGCACATCCTGATGTATTTAATATCTTATTACAAATATTAGATGATGGTCGCTTAACTGATGGACAAGGAAGAACTGTTGATTTTACTAATACTGTCATTATTATGACTTCGAATATTGGTAGCGATAAAATTCAAGCGCTTGGTCCAAATTCTGAGTATGAAGTCATGAAAACAGCTGTGATGGATGATGTTGAAAACTTCTTTAGACCAGAATTAATCAATCGTATTGATGAAATTGTGGTATTCCACGCCTTAACTCAAGACAATATTAAAGAAATTGCCAACATTCAGTTAAATACTTTAAATAAACGTTTAGAAGATAGTGATTTACACTTGTCCTATGATGATGAAGTATTAAATTACTTAGCTCAAGTTGGTTTTGATCCTGTGTATGGTGCAAGACCACTTAGAAGAGCTATTCAAACTGAAGTAGAAAATCCTCTTGCTTCTTCGCTTATTTCTGGAAAATCCCCTCCAGGAAGTACCATAACTGTAAGTATTGAAAATAATGAAGTTGTGTTTAAATAATTAATTATACTTAACACCTAAAAGCAGAATTGTAAATATTTAAAATTCTGCTTTTTTTATTATCCTTTATGTATATGACGAACAGGCACACCATTATTATCTAAAATAATTTTAGTCGCTAAAGTAACGCCATCATTATCATAATGTAAATAACTAGAATTTAATTTTTGTTTCATTTCCTCATCTTTAAATTCAAGTCGAACAGTAGATTGCCAATTTTCCTTTTCAAACATTTGCTGCACATAATAATTAATAGTCTTTTGTAACCATTTATCAGTTGTTTTAAAAAAATCTGATTTTAAATTAAAAGTGTTATGTGTATATTTATTTGCCATATTAGCCATTAAATTTAAAGATATTTTAGTCGCTTCAATAGTATTCATATCCTTTTTAGCAATCAGATAATTTAAATCAGATAATTTAATTGTTTCAATAACAATTTATTGACACCAGTTTCTATCTCCTCCACCTTAAACCAGTATTCATCGAGTAACCAACGTTTAAATTTTTCTGTCAGTGAAAGACTACTTAGCTTTTGTTTGGGTAAAAATTCTAGATACTGTACAAAGATCGGACGCTCTATAAATTCACTTCCTCCTATATCACAATGTGTTCCTGGTACAATTACTTCAAAGCCTTTACCATATTTTTGTGTGCTTTCTATATTAGTATAAGCAAGACCTTGCCGACATTCATCTTTAGCAACAATCTGAAAAACCTTATTACAATTATTGCCAATATCCAAATGTAGTAATGAAGTATCATCAATATCACTTAATTTTTTAGGCTTTTCAAATGTCACTATCCCACTTTCCTGTTCTAAAACTGTATCCATAGGATTGAAGATAGAAAAATACCCAGGCACTGTATCGAATAAACCAACAAAATTAATCGTTATCTTGTATGGATTTAAATGCCAATGAATAAATCTTTGTGGCTCATGCTTAACATAATAAGCAAAAGAACGTGCTTTAGCTGCTCCTCGGCTAAAGCCATAAATATTTAGCTCTAATGCTTCAGGTAAATTATCAGGATGCAAACGTTCAAATTCACTCTGAATTAAGATAAAAGCCTCTCCAATGCGTTCTGTCACACCATATTTTGAAAAGCCTAAAACAGCTGATAAAGGATTGTCGAGTGAACCTGCTTTGGTTGAAACACCCTCCACATAAACGTTAATATCATTGTCTGAATATTTTTTTGCATTTTGATAGAGAATTGCAATATTTGAAGGTGTATTGTGGTAACTAATATTGGCTCTTGTTTCATCTGAAGTTAAATTTAAAATATTATTAAACGTACCATCAAAAAACACGTTAACCCGATAGCTCATATCTTGTTCCATAAAAAACACCTCAATAAATATTGTGATAAGCAGCTTAGTCTACTCAAACAATCGATCTGTCATTGCAATTCCTGTTATTAGTAGTACATCAAATCAAAAAAGCCGGTAAAGTTTTTATCTCTTTCATTTATACCTTCTTCAATTTTTCAACTTGAAATTTTATACCTCTTCTTTTTGCTTCTTCTCTAATTTACAACTCAACCACCTCTACTCGTTATGACCTTTTTTACTAATTGAAGTACTACATCTTAACCAACACCTGTACCTGCACCAGTAATTAAGACCGATTAAATCATCTTTTATAATTGTATAGTAGGATTAGTGCCTTCTTGTTCTAAACTAAGATGATAATCAGGTAAAGTGTCATCAAGTTCTAATGGTTTTTCCAAGATACGAACGTTATCAACCAAACAATCTTTTAATAGACCTACTAAATCATCTAATATTTCTTCTATTTGATCAAAAGAAGTCAGTTGCCACTGGTAATTCGCGAATTTGGTACTCTCTTCTAATGCTTGCACGCGTATTTCCAATGTGCCACCTTCTTTTGTAGCAATAACTACCGCTATTCTATAGCCCGCTAATTTTATATTTCTAATGGTGTTGGTAACAAAGATATCCAAATCCATTTTCTTTTGCATATGTGAGCCTTCAGTTAATCCTTGTAAGGGACTATTTAAAGGCAAGGGATTAACAAACGGCGTTATCTCTTTTTCGATAAAATACTCATTCCAAAATTGCATCATTGGCATGATATCTTTTCTTAAGTTCATTAACTGTTTCATTTCCTCTGACCCATAGCCTAAAACAAAACCTAAATTTACTTCATAACCAGAAACAACTTTCATTTCATGTATTTCATTCTGTAAACTAGTTAATAAATTATCAGGATTTTTTTTAGCCTCATACCATTCATTTACTTTGATTTGTGAAATATCCGCCACTGGTATGATGGAATCAAGCCACTGAATATCCTTAGTAACATCACCGTAAATATCCTGCAATATCTTTTGAAAATCTGGTAAAGAAAATTTCAAAGAAATATCTTTTTCACTTTTGTTTCCTAAAACCATCACCAAAGGCATAACAATAAATTGGGTTTCATTTTCTTGTGCCATTAATATGTTATTTAGTTGATTAAAAAGAATTTGATAGTATTCCCTAGATGGAGCCAGTGAAAGAGCAACAGATAAGCTCAAATAGTGATTATTTTTAAGCATTTGTACGATAGTGGATTGTAGAGATTGCTGTGCCATTTTTTTATTGATATTGGATTCACTATGAACAATTTGTTCTACATAAAATAGTAACTCATTCTTATTCTTGGTTTCAGAGTAAGGTCTAGTATCAACAATATTATATTTCATTGGTTTTTATTCCACTATTTTATTAATCATAGCGTTCATTTTATCACTTCCTAAGCTTGATATTATATCTTTTATCTGTACCACAAATTAGCCTATAATATAGGCATTTAATCAACTTAATTGAAATACATGAAAGCCTCTTCTCTTTTTTTAGCACCTAACTCTATCAACTCTTCCAAGATTTGCCTTCCTGGTTCAAAAAGTATTAGCAATAGGAGCTTATTGTTGGCCGCCTTGAGTCAAGGAAAATGTCATTTATACAATGTATTAGATTCCGATGATACCCAATACATGAAAAAGGCCTTAGAATCTCTTGGAATTGATATTCAAAATATTAATCAAAATGAAATAATGATCGAAGGCAACGAGGGCAACTTTACTGTAAAAGAAGCTGATTTATTCCTAGGCAATGCAGGAACGGCATTTCGACCACTTACTTCTGTATTGGCACTGCAAGACGGACACTATCACATGCATGGTGTGCCTCGTATGCATGAACGCCCTATTAAAGATCTGGTCGATTCACTTCAACAAATTGGTTCACATATTGAGTATCTAGAGCAACCTGGTTGTCCACCATTAATGATAGAACCTTTTGCATATAACGGAAAAAATACTGTGTCTATTAGTGGTCTTGTCTCTAGTCAGTTTTTAACGGCTTTGCTGATCGCTCTTCCTTTATTAAAAAAAGAAATAACAATTGAAGTTACAGGTGATTTAATTTCCAAGCCCTATATTAATATTACCTTAAATATGATCAAAAAATTTGGTATTACTATTGTTAATCATCATTTTAAATCATTTACCATTCCAGCGAATAGTAAATATGTAGCCCCTGAAGATTATTATATCGAAAGTGATGCTTCTAGTGCTTCTTATTTTCTAGCTGCCGCTTTTTTAACAGGTGTTCCATTAACTTTAGAAGGGCTTGGTCAAAACAGCATTCAGGGAGATATTGAATTTGCGTATGAATTGGAAAAACTAGGGGCTCATTTGGAAATGACAGAGCAATCTATCACACTCTCGCGTGATAATTCACTTCCTATTCCTGCATTTAATATTGATGCTATTCATATCCCTGATGCTGCTATGACATTTTGTATCATTGCACTTGCTGCTAATGGCACTTCAACTATCAGAAATATAGCCAGTTGGAGAGTTAAAGAAACCGATAGAATTGAGGCGATGAAAACAGAATTAGAAAAATTAGGTGCAACGATAGAAACGACTCAAGACAGTATCAAAATCACACCCCCTTTAACGCTCAATCCAAACGTCGACATTGACACTTATGACGATCATAGAATGGCTATGTGTTTTGCTTTAGTCTCCCTACTCAACACACCTATCACTATTAACGACCCAGAATGTGTCAAGAAAACTTTTCCTGATTTCTTTAAGGTATTTACTAGTCTTTATGCTGAATAATTATGCCATTTAATAAAAACAAGAATTTATTAAATCTTATATAATTTATTGCTATAATAAGCCAGTTAATCAATATAAATTAATGCCATGAGTTCAAGTCAACATATAGAATCGCCAATCGAAACTGCTAAAGAAGTATTAAATATAGAAGGCAATGCTCTTTTAGAAATAGCTGATTATTTAGATGAGTCTTTTTCACAAGCAGTTCAAAGCATATTGAATTGTCAGGGGCGTACCATACTAACAGGTATGGGTAAATCGGGTCATATTGCTAATAAGATTGCCTCTACCCTCGCCTCCACAGGCACGCCTGCGTTCTTTGTTCATCCTGCTGAAGCTGCTCATGGTGATTTAGGCATGATTGTCAATGGAGATGTTGTTATCGCCTTATCTAACTCTGGAGAAAGCGATGAAATATTAACTTTAATTCCCGCACTGAAAAGAAAAGGCATCAATATTATCGCTATAACAGGCCGACAAGAATCAACTTTGGCCAAAATTTCAGACATCCATATTTTTGCTAGAATCAATCAAGAAGCTTGTCCTTTAGGTCTAGCACCAACAACAAGTACTACTGTGAGTCTAGCAATTGGCGATGCTATTGCGGTATGTCTGTTAAAAGCAAGACATTTTACTTCTAACGATTTCGCCCTATCTCACCCTGCTGGTAGCTTAGGTAAAAGCCTTCTAATTAAAGTAGAAGATGTTATGGTTAAAGAAGATGCTATGCCAGTTGTATCCGCTGATGCTACCTTAAAAGACGTGATTATCGTAATGACCAATAAGGGACTAGGTTTAGCCATTATCATCAATGCAGAAAAACAAGTTTTAGGTATATTTACAGATGGAGATTTAAGACGTCTATTTCAAAATGAGCAAGAAATCAAAAATTTGGTCATTGAAGATATTATGATTAGCTCCCCCAAAACAATTTCAAAAGATATTTTAGCCAGTGAAGCCTTGCATTTAATGCAAGAACATAAAATTGCTTCACTTTTAGTTGTTAATGAAAATAATCAATTATTAGGTGTTTCAACCATGCATCAACTTCTTAGTGCGGGAATTATTTGATGAGCTTTTATATTCCACTACCCGATACCATTATCCAAAGAGCCCAAAACATTAAGCTATTGATTATGGATGTAGATGGTGTACTTTCTGATGGTAAAATTTACTATACCTCTTCACAGGAGCAAACCAAATCATTTTTTGTTAGAGATGGTCTTGGTATTGTTCTCTTACACCAAAATGGTATAGATACTGCCATTATTACGGGTCGAGACGACTCTTGTGTTGAGTTAAGAGCACAAGACTTAAATATCAAACACTATTTTGCAGGTTGTACTAATAAAAATATTGCTTTTAATGAACTGATGGCAAAAACAGGACTCCAACCCCATGAAATAGCTTATATAGGAGACGATATTATCGATTTACCTATTATAACTAAAGTTGGTTTGGCAGTTGCAGTAAATTATGCACATCCTGATATAAAATCTTACTGTCATTATGTCACTCAAAATATTGGCGGACATGGCGCCGTAAGAGAACTGTGCGATATTATATTGTATGCACATAATAAGTTAACCCCAATTATGGATCAATTTATACTATGAAATCTTGGTTAAATTCTATTATTTTCCCAACATTACTAATTATTTTGCTAGCAATATTTACCTTATGGTTTAATAAAATCACACTATTAGATGAACAGTTTTCTAGGCTAAAAAATGAACCAATAACAACCATGTATGACGCTAATATTCAGAGTTTTAATGTCAATGGTGAGTTAGAGAATGATGTGCATGCAAGTAAAATAACTCAGGTGAAAAATTCAAATTCTTTCATGTTGAATGACTCTGAAATTACACGTTATAGAAGTGGTAAAATGATTCAAAATGTGACAGCAAAACAAGCAATTTTTAATGATGACACTAAGAAAATTAAATTAACCAGTGGTCCTAAAGACGATCAAAATGATGGTAGAGTGGAGATTATTATCAATGAGATATAATAAAATAATATTAATAATGCTGATGTTAACTATTAGCTCAACTTTAATTAGTGCTAAAAAGTCCGATCGAGATCAACCTATAAAAATCCTTACTGACAATGCCGAGGGTGATGTGGATGCGAGCAATGTTCAATTGGTAGGTAATATTACAATTGAACAAGGTACTTTGTTAATACATGCCAATAAAGTTAGCTATAAAGCAGTAACTGGAGCTGATCAAATAATTAATACATCAGGAAACCCTGCTACTTTCCAACAAGTTTTAGATAGTAAAGATCAACAAGGCAAGAATGAATTGCTAAAGGCAAGAGCTAACAGTATTGTCTATAACAGTAAAACGGGAAATGTAGCAATGCAAGGTGGTGCTCATTTAACCATTGGCGGTGATACCATATCTGGCAGTAGAATTGACTACAATACTATTACCGAAAAATATAAAGTCAGCGCTGGTAAAAATAAAAGAGCAAGTATTGTCATTTTTCCTAAAAAATAAAAATTACTAGGTATTCATTCGATGGAAAATTTAGCCTCAACTTTAAGTGTTGCACATATCAATAAAAGCATGCAAAAAAAACAAATTGTTAAAGATATTTCTCTTTCTTTACACAGTGGTCAAATCGTTGGTTTACTTGGTCCTAATGGAGCTGGGAAGACTACTTTATTCTATACTATAGTGGGTCTAATCGCTGCTGACTCTGGAAAAATTCTTTTAGATGATAATAATATCGTGAATTTACCTATTCACAAACGCTCACAACTCGGTTTAGGCTATTTACCACAAGAGGCTTCCATTTTTAGAAAACTAACTGTAGAAGACAATATCTTAGCCATATTAGAACTGCATTATCCTAAGCAAGAGCACAAATCTATACTCAAAAAAATAATGAGTGATTTAAATATTACCCATATTAAAAATAGCTTAGGCTTATCAGTTTCAGGCGGTGAAAGAAGACGAGTTGAAATCGCCAGAGTCCTTGCTACTAAACCTCGTTTTATTCTATTAGATGAACCATTCGCAGGTGTAGATCCCCTATCAATTTCTGATATCCAAAATATTATTTTATTTTTAAAGCAACAAGGAATCGGTGTTCTAATTACTGATCATAATGTAAGAGAAACCTTTAAAATATGCGATTACTCATACATTATTAATGATGGAGAGGTATTAGCTGAAGGCAAACCAAATGAATTAATTAATAATGAAATAGTTAAAAAAGTTTATTTGGGTGAAGAATTTAGTTTGTAACACTTGTCACCTTTGTTTTAGCCTATTTTATCTAACTATCAGCTTTTCTACTTTTCTACACCATTTAACTTCAAGTCAGCATCTAGCGGCATAAAAGTGGTTTTTTAATATATTCTTTTACTTAATTAACCGCATCCTCATTACTAATCACCTTAGATAATAGAGTATCAGTGGTTATCTTAGGCACCAACTCTCTAATTCTCTTCAGCTGATCTGCTTGTGCTTGTGTTAGTTCATCCACTGGGGTATGGACCAATCGATTAA
>WNLJ01000014.1 GCA_017114885.1 Neisseriaceae bacterium PsAf
CAAAATAGACCAAAATAAAAACCGTTGCTATCCATCTCCACCTAAACAAGTTTTAGGTGGAGAATTCCGCAACTTTCGTTAAATTACTATAGAATGAAATAAAAAGAATAATATAAAAATCAAATTTTAACTAAACAGGAATTTTATTATTCCTGTTTAGTGACAAAACCTATTTTTTTGATGCCTGCTTTTTGTGCTGTCTCTAATGCTTCAATCACATATTTATAATCAACTGCTTCATCTGCAGAAATAGCTAAGACAATATTTTGATCAGTACTGCTTTTTTCTTGTGCTAAAGCTGAAAACTCTTCTGATGAAATAGGTGTATCATTTAAAAAATACCCCCCCTGACTATCAATGGATAACCTAAGTGGTTCTTCAATAGGCTCATTTCTTTCTTCAAAACTTGTGCCAGGTAAATCAATTGAAATAGTATAGGTCAAAACAGGCATTGCGATCATAAAAGTAATCAGCAACACCAACATCACATCAACCAACGGTGTTACATTAATTTCAGCCATAGGTTCCGTATCTGATTCATAATCATCATATGAAAATAAACTCATTTTACTTCTCCTTCACTCTCAATTTGAGTCCTAAGATCATCTGCAAATTGTCCTAAATCAAGAGTTAAGTTTTTACTTTTTCTGATAAAAATATTGTAAAACATAACAGCAGGCACGGCTACAAATAACCCAAAAGCAGTTGCTATCAAGGCTTCTCCAATTGGCCCTGCTACTTCAGCAATGGAAACTTGACCGGCTGCACTGATATTAATTAAAGCATGATAAATACCGATAACTGTGCCAAATAAACCAATAAATGGAGCCATAGAGCCAATAGAAGCAAGAACGGTTAACCATGAATTATAGGGTTGCATTTCTTTTACAATACTTTTTCTAATCTTTCTAGATAAAAATTCATCAAAATTAACCTGTTTTTGTAGTTGTATTAAATTATTATCATAATATTCCTCTTTGGCACTTAATACAGATACCGCCAAATCAGGCATAGGTGCGTCTAATTTTCTTGCTTTATTAACAGCACTGGATAAATCATTTGATTCCCAAAACATATTTAAAAATTGTTTGTTTCCCTTATTGGCTGAACTAAACTTTAAAAATTTTAATACAGCGATCGACCAACTAATGATGCTCATAATCAATAATATTAACAATGTTGCCGTTAAAATCACATCACCACTTTGAAAAATATTTGCTATTCCCATTTAAATTTCCTTCTATAATTTATTTAATAATCTGTTAACTTGTATTCTATGACATATTTAAATTTAGTTTTTTCTGGCACACCATTTCGTTTATCTGGCGTATATTTATATTGCGTTTTAGCGGTTTGAAGTGCTGCCTTATCCAAAGATGGATGCCCACTTGATCTTAAAAGATTCACTCTTTGGACGACACCTCTTTCATCCACTTCAACCCCTACTTCAACATTTCCAACCAAATGATTTTGTTTCGCTTCTGGTGGGTAAATCTTTCTACCAACTAATTTTCGACCACCCTTTTGAAAACCCAATCCTTTACCACTACCGCCTGAGCCAGCGTTATTTCCTAGGCCTGATCCTGAGCCTCTATCCCCTCTGGAAGCACCAGATCCTTTCCCAGTCCCTGCATTTCCATTTTTGCCAACAGAATTACCTGAACCGTTATTTTTACTACCTGCATTCGTACCTTGTCCTTGACCTTTATTGGAGGAACTAGTTGCATTATTATTGCTACCTTGTCCTTTATTTTGGTTTACATTTGCACTACTAGCCGAAGCTATTGGTATTGATTTTTCGGTTTTTTGAGTTCTTACTGGTTCAATAACTTGAGGTTTCTCTGCCGGTTTATTCTCTACTGTAGGCGTTGGTTTAGGCGTCACTACTTTTGGTTCTACCTTTTTCTTTGTTTCTGGAAGCGCCTTAGGTTCAATCTCAGGTTCCAATTTTGGTTCAGGTTTTGCTTCTATTTTTTTCGGTTCAACTTCTTTTGCTTTTACAGGTTCAATAATTTTTTCCGATGTTTTCTTCTCTTGAATAACTTGTTCAATAGGATCTATTGATTTTTCTTGGATAACTTTTTGAATTGGATCTATTACTTTTTCCTGAGGTTTTGGTGTTTTAAAATCAGACTTACTTTTATCTGTCGCGATAATAGGTTTCTCTTTGGCTGTAGCCGTAGAACTCTTTGTCGTTTCTTTCTTAGGTGATGTCGGCTTAGAAACCTTAGAAACAGGCTTTTCTACCTTAGGTGTCGCCTTAGGTTTAGGTGGCGTTGGCACTACTTTAGGTTTTGCTTCTGTTTTTTTTGCTTTTGTTTCTACTGGAGGTGTTTTTGAAGGAGTAACTTCTGGAATAGGAGTAGGAGCTGTTGGTGGTGAACCAACAGAACCACTATCAGATGGACTTCCAGATATTCCTAACATACCTCCTCCATTATTATTATCTTCTTTTATGATTGGTTTTTCTTCTTTTAAAATATAGTCAGACAGCTCGACCAATTCAAACTCTAATTTATCAAAATTTTTTTTCGGTTTATCTGCCCACAACCAATACAAAAGCAATAATAAAAATAAATGCAATATCGTCACTAAGATCACAATAGCAACATCATAAACTCGAGAATGACTAACGGACGTATCTTCTTCAAAATGTATATTCAAACCTATCACCTATTCTCTAAAAATTTAGCCCTTATTATCCTCTAAATTCATGACCTAGGCATAATTTTTTTTGAATGTAAATAAAACCGATTATCATTATCTTTTATATAGGAGATTTTTTCAACTTTTCAAAAAAATATTTGCATAAAAATTACTAATGAATTTTAAAAATAAGGTAATGTATAATGCATTTATATATTTAAAATATTACAATACAATTTTTATTATATCTTAATCTTAGGAAATTTCATGATGTCACCACTTGCAAATGCTATTCGTTTTCTTTCTGTCGATGCTGTTCAAAAAGCTAATTCTGGCCACCCTGGTGCACCAATGGGTATGGCGGAAATGGCAACTGTTTTATGGACCAAACATTTTCAACATAATCCTGAAAATCCTAATTTTATCAATCGAGATCGTTTCATCTTATCAAATGGACATGCTTCAATGTTACTTTATAGTGTATTACACTTAACAGGTTACGACTTGTCGATTGAGGATTTAAAACAATTTAGACAATACAAAAGCAAAACCCCGGGACATCCTGAATATGGCTATACCGATGGCGTAGAAACAACAACAGGTCCACTAGGTCAAGGCATTGCTAATGCCGTTGGTTTTGCCCTTGCGGAGAAAATTTTGGCCTATGAATTCAACCGATCTGATTTGAATATTGTTGACCATCACACTTATGTTTTTTTAGGAGATGGTTGTTTAATGGAGGGGATTTCTCATGAGGCTTGTTCTCTAGCAGGAACTTTAGGCTTAGGAAAACTTATTGTTCTATACGACGATAACAATATTTCCATTGATGGCAAAGTAGAAGGCTGGTTTACTGAAAATATTCCAATGCGTTTTAAGTCCTACAATTGGCAAGTCATTTCTAATGTAGATGGACACGACATGGAGGCTATTGATAAAGCCATTCGAGAAGCAAAATCAAACACCTCTCAACCTACTTTGATTTGTAGCAAAACAACCATAGGTAAAGGAGCCGCCTCTAAAGAAGGAAGTGAAAAAACTCATGGCTCACCGTTAGGTGATGAGGAAATTGAGAAGACAAGAAAAAAACTTAATTGGAATTATCCCCCTTTTGAAATTCCTCAAGAAATCTATGATGCATGGGATGCTAAAACTAAAGGTAAAGAATTAGAACATCAGTGGAATGAGCTATTTAAAAATTATAGCCAACAATATCCGGAATTAGCTCAAGAGTTCGAACGCCGAATATCAAGAAAGTTACCTGAAAATTATTCATCTTATGTCACCCAATGCATTAAAGACATTTGCAATAAAAAAGAAAATATTGCCAGTCGTAAAGCCAGTCAAGAAAGTATTGAATTATTAGCTAATATTTTACCTGAATTGGTAGGTGGTTCTGCTGATTTAACGCCTTCTAATCTAACTAATTGGCCGCAATCCGTTTCCATTACTCATGAAAATGGTGGTAATTATATCCATTATGGCGTACGCGAATTTGCAATGGCGGCTATTATTAACGGCATGTTTTTACATAGTGGCGTTAGACCTTTTGGCGCCACTTTTTTAATGTTTAGTGAATATGCGAGAAATGCTTTACGTATGGCTGCTTTAATGAAAATTGGATCCATTTTTGTATTTACTCATGATTCTATTGGCTTGGGAGAAGATGGCCCAACACACCAACCTATTGAACAGATTGCTTCTTTAAGATTAATTCCTAATATGCGGGTATGGCGTCCTTGCGACACAGTTGAATCTTTCGTTGCCTGGTCTAGTGCCATAGAAACAGTTGATAAACCTTCTATTTTAATTTTTAGTCGCCAAAATTTACCTTATATTGAGCGAAATGAAGAACAGATAAATAATATATCTAAAGGAGGCTATGTTATTCACCAAAGCAATAAACCCCAAGCAATTATTATTGCTACTGGTTCAGAAGTCGAGCTCGCATTAAAGGCACAATTAGAGCTCGCAAAACAAGAAATTGAGGTTAATGTTGTTTCCATGCCTTCAACTAATCTCTTCGATGAACAAGATAACACCTATAAACTTTCTGTTCTTCCAAAAAATCTTCCAAAAATAGTGGTAGAGGCAGGTGTCACTGATTTATGGTATAAGTACATAGGCAACAACGGAAAAATTATAGGCATCAATCATTTTGGTGAATCTGCTCCAGCCAATGTATTATTTGAAAAATTTAATTTTACAGTTTCTCATGTGGTTAATACCGTGTTGGAAACAATTAGATAGTTAGGGATAGTAGTATGAAATATAAAAAATACATGATGTTTGTTATGATGAGTTTTCTTATCCTTGCGGGTTGTAAACAAACAGAAGAATCAGAAAGCAATCAATCTGCCTCAAATGAAGTACAAACTTATTTGAATCAACAACTCCAAAAAGATAAACAACAAATTACACAATCATTAAATTCTTATTTTCAATGTAGGTATGATTATTCTGCTAGAAAAGCTGAAATGTGTAGTCATATCTTAGTGGTCCCTGATGAAGCTAAAATGATTGGTAGTTGTTTTGGTTTGGTTATGGAGCAAAATTATTCACAAGAACAATTAGCGGTTAATTATTTTAAACTTTATTCATTGGCGCCTAATTTGCAAGATGAAGAAAAGCTAAAGCTCCCTTATCAAATTATGGACTATGGCATTGAAAAGGTTTGCTCTAACTTAGGCAAGTATGAAATCATGGTCACGGAAGATAGAAGAAGTGCAACGGTTAATTGTGGTGATCAAAAAATATTTAAACTAGAGTATTGGGATAATTATTGGAAGGTTGTTCTAACCGATAATTAATTCGTATGATATCATACCCTACTTTTCTTCGGTAAGAATAGAAATTGATAAAACAAATGAAAGAATATCTATAAAACAATATGAAAATAAAATTAAAGTATCTCGCATTTCTATTTTTACTATTGGCTTTTTGGTTCCTGTTTAGTGGCTATGCATATTTTATACTGGTCGCAGGCAGTAACACTCCCTCATCGTTACTTGATATTATATTTAACTATAAAATTATGTTAGGTGCTCTATTGTTTGCGGTAATAACTTATTTAATTTTAAGTTACCTTTTAAAATTTATTTTGCACCTTCTTAAAAAACTTTAAAATAAAATCAAATATATTTTTTTCTAAAATTTCGACTATAAAAAATGGATTCATTAATCTCAAGTGAAAATACTATTTGGTTATGGACTTTTCTAATAAGCACTGCTGCCATTTCTATTTATTTAGAGCAAAAATATCGTTGGGCCGCTCAAATTTCAGGCGTTATTATTGCCCTTGCAATAACCATGATCGCTGTAAATTTAAATATCATTCCGAATGAATCAATTGTTTATGATACTGTATGGACTTATATTGTTCCTCTATCTATCCCATTATTATTGTTTTCAGTTGACATCAAAAATATTTTTTACTCCAGTCATCGCTTGTTAATTTTATTTCTTATCTCATCTTTAGGTACTTTTTTAGGCACCTTGATTGCCTACTACCTGTTGTCAGATTACCAGCCAGGCCTTGATAAAATTGCCGCTACATTGGCCGCTTCTTACACTGGTGGTACTGTGAATTTAGTCACAATGGCTGCCAAAGCTAATTTACCTAAAGAAAATCTATTCGCTGTATTTAGTTGCCGATAATTTTATGATGGCTTGCTTATTTAGTGTACTAATTATTTTAGTTACATCAAGAGGAATTATCTCTTTTTTTGGGCAGCATACATTCACAGAAAAATTTTAAACAAAACAGCAATCAAAATAACCCTAAAACTAAAAATATGTCTCTTAAAGATATCGCTTTTTCTCTAGGAACCAGATTTCTAATTGTCGTTATTTCTTTTACACTCTCTGATTTTTTGAAATCAACCCTAATTTCCTTAATCTCGCATCAAAGTTTGAAATTACTAGTTAATTTTTTAAGTGATAAATATTTAGTATTAACGAATTTAACTTTATTTCTAATACCATATTTCGAAATTTTTTCAAACAACTCCAAGCAAGTTTTTACCTAGGTAATTTAGGTATTTTTATTTTTTAATAGAAAAATTTACCGCCAATATTACTTGCTTACAGTAATCTTGTTGCCGAATTGATCATTTTAATGTTGTTTTAAAGTATCAAGTCACTATTATCAACTTATATTTTAAAATCAATATCAAAGATCATAATTTTTTTTCTTTTTAGGAAAATTAAAATAATTATTATAAAAAAAAATCAATTTTGATGAATATGTTGATAATTGGATTGGTGAACATTACAGCCCAATCCAATATTTATTCAAAGAGTAGTTATAATAATTTTTACGTTTTCGGAGATAGTTTAAATGATGCCAATCCGGCAACTAAAGCTGTAGGGGGTGGTATTTTCCCACCACAAAATCACTATATTAGTATGTCTTTATTTGGTAAACCTATGACTGGCTATAAAGTAGGGGGAAATGTCATTGCTTTAAGCACTAGCCAGATTACTCAAACCATATGGCCATTTCCTACTCTATCTAGTCTGTATGAAAATGAAAATTATTTTCAAAAATCTCAGATAGGGGAAAATAATCTCTACTATTTAGCAATCGGCAATAATGACGCTCTTATGAGTAATTTAATTGTGGCACCTTTCCCTCAATTAGATATATTCCAATTTTCACAAAAATTAATTAATACACGTAGTGAATATGCTAAAAATATGTTAATGGAACTGGGCAACATAGGATTAGTAACTGATTACAAACTGCGTGAATTAGCACAACAATATAAAAAACCAGATGAAATGAGTGGTGCCGAATATATTAAATATTTTAGAAATCATATGTATGAGCAAAGTTTGGTTGGTAGTATCATCAATCCTATCTGGAGTATCATTCAAGAGCATATTGCTAGTGTAGTAGGACAATATACTTTAGATTATTCTAATGCTTTAATGAATCAATATTTTTCCACACAAGAAAATATTGTGTTTTTAGATTTTAGAAGCCTACTTTTAGAAATGTTTAATAATCCAATAGAATTTGGTATTGACAATTTCACTATCCCACAATGCCCTAGCGGAATTGCTGCTGTTCCTGATTCTATTTGTAAAGCGGGTACTCCTTATTTCCATGAAGACCAAAAATACTTATTCGGTGATTTAGTCCACCCAAGTGCCTATGCTCATGAAATGATAGGCAATTATATTGTCTCTGTATTAAGTGCTCCAGTATTATTTAGTTCACTCATTAAGCATGCAGAAAATACTTCCAGCATTCGTCAACAACAGATCAACTCTCAACTGAATCCATTGCGGTTCAATAGAGAAAACCTCATGCCTGGATTTAGCGCTTTTGTTAATTACAATATATTTTCAGGAAAAACTACTATTCCACACCAAGGCGTTGCTCCTAAAAATTACACTTCTAATTATGTAAACTTGGGAGGATTGTACATCATAGATAATAATCAAGTCATTGGTTCCCTACTTAACATAGAAGCCGGTAAAGCAAAACCTTATCAGAATTACCAATTTAATACTCGAGGTATTGCATTGGATCTCTTCTATCAAATCACTTTAAATAATAATCTATGGTTTAATTTCAATCTTGGAAGCAGTCATCTAAAAGCAAAAGATATTAAAAGAACAATTGAATTTAGTCCTGGATTTAATCGAATAGAAGAAGGAAGTACTTCTATAAATGGATTACATGCCAATATAAAAACAGGTTATGACTTTGAGATCAATGAAGAACAGTTTATCTCTCCGTATCTTGGTTTGTCTTTTAATCGCTATAAAGCAAAAGAATATGAAGAAAAATCAAAGCGAGGTACTGCAATGCAATTTGATGCTTTAAAAGTAAATCAAAATTACATTTCATTAGGTTTACAATATCATTTGATTCGAGATGATATTAGTTTTCAAGCTGATATTTCGGCACAGCATGATTTTTCCGATAAAGAAAAAGATATCTCTTCTGGATTAAAATCAGCACCTAGAAACTTTATTAGAACTGTAGAGATTAACGATAAAAATTGGTATTTAGCTCAATTAAATTTAAATAAAGAATTTAACCAAGGTTTACAATTGAACATTGGTTCTGGTATTCAGTATTCTAAGAAAAGTAAACAGAAATTTAATCTATCATTAGGCTTAAAAAAACATTTTTGATAGTTTAATGAATGGGGGATTCCCCCTTCTTTATAATAATTTCTTACTTAAATCATACTTCCATTGTTCTAACCCTTGCTGATTTGTTGAATATTTTTTAAGTTTTTTAAAATTTCTGAACAAAACAAGTAATGTCTTTTGCAAAGCATATTAAGATTATTTGGGTTGAGATGTGCAAGACATCGCTCTTGACAAACCATTTTGACATCACACAATTGACATTCAGGCCTTAAAATTTTTTCTTGTCCAAATTGCATAGTAATAGATTTCTTTACCATATCTAACAAAGGATATTCATCAGACATAAAGCCGAGATAGTATTTCCCATCTAACAAATGATCACAGGCATATACATCACCAATAGCATCTGACATCAAATTAGTGCCACAACGACTAGAATGAACACAATTCGCACTGTATTGATAGAAATATAAGTACTTCTTCAATAGTTTCCAAAGGATCATTTTTTAAATCAAATAATTCCCATTGACTTTGACTTTGACTTTGAATAAAATTTAAATTAGGTTCGATTGCTCTAATTTTCCAATTATCTTCATTGACATAAGCTTTCACACAAGGCAATTCAACAAAATAATTTTGTGAAAAATCTTTCTCTTCATTGATTACAGCCTCACGGATACTTTTGCCTGTCATAGGTAATAAAGCATATGGACAATTTTTTTACTAGAATCAATATCGGCGAAATCGTAAGGTGTTGGTACTATATCATAGATATTAAGACGTACAGGAGAGATCTGACCTCTGTTTTTTATTTAAGGCACTACAATAATAAAATTCATTAATATCACCTTGTCCTGAAATCACTTTATGATATCAAGCATAAAGAGTATTGCCTAAGATTGTTGCCCCAACGCACTTGTACCATTATCGGATAGAAAAATAATAATAGTATTTTCATATAGTCCAGTATCTTTTAGGGTGTGCGACCTATCTCGGCATCCATTTTAGCAATCATAGCTGCATAAATTTGCATTCTCTTACTTTCAATTTCCTTCTCTTGTGGGGACAAGTCCTGCCAACGTTTCTTTAAATCTAATTGAAGTAAAAGTGTCTTCGGTTGAATAAATCCTAGTTTTTGTAAATTTTTAATCCTTTTTTTGATAAAATTTTTCATAACCTTTTTGATATTTTTTCTCAAATTTAGTTAACCATTCATCGGGTACTTGTAATGGATCATGGGGTGCCGTTAAGGCTAAATATGCAAAATAGGCTGTTCTTTAGGTGTTTTTTGAATCCAACTAGACAATTGTTTTGCATTAGAATTTTTTACTTTTTTTCAAGCTATAACGAATATTATTCGATTTCTTTTTCCATTCACGAATTAATATGGAAAATATTTCCCCATCAACAAAACGACCTTTTTCAAAAAAATAGTCTCGTAGAACTCCTTCTGATTGCAAACCTACTTTTTCTAGCAATTTTCTAGAAGCTAAATTATCAGGGAATATAAACGCCTCTATGCGGTGAAGCTTTAGTTTTTTGAATCCGTATTTTTGTATTGCGGTTATTGCTTCTGTCATATAACCTTTTTGCCAATAATCGGGATTCAAATCATAACCTATTTCTGCCCGGCTGTGCTCTTCTTGAAAATTATGATAACCACAAGTTCCAATGACTTGATTGTTTTCTTTTAATACTATCCCCCAGCGAATAGCCCTTTTTATATCGTATGCAGCGTTCCATGTCCGAATTAAACTTTCTGCTTCGGATAAAGATTCAAAACAGTTTAAATCATAATATTCAGTAACTATGTTCTGTGAAAAATAGTCAAACAACGCAGGCGCATCGGCATAGGTTAATTTCCTTAAAATCAATCTTTTGGTTTCAATATAAGGAAAATCACCATTCTCATGGATCTTATCACTAGAAACTCGGTTTCTTTTGGCTATATTAAAATTAGCAGTAAAATGCCTTATTTGCTTTCTCATAATTAAACAACAATATTAAACTGCTATTATCTAATAAAACAATCAATAAGAAAACAAGAAACCAAAGTCTGTCCACTAACTATAATTATCACTTAACCGAATGTCTTGTATTTTCTGGGTTTATTATCAGAAAGGGTTAATAAACCAATAATGATTTGATATATTTGCCATACATACAAACCTATTAGTAAAGGAATACCAATAACTAAAAAACATAAAAGACCAAAAATAACAGTCCAAACCAACATGTATAAAAACAACTTAATCTGGTTATCAAAGTGACTATGATAAATAGTTCCTTGATACCTATCTTTTTGATACCACGCAATAACGAAGCCTACAAAAGCTGTTATGATAGGCACCCCGATAAATAATATATTCAACAGATAGAGGATATATACTGTATAAGCATGCATCTTTCCACCTTTATTATCATCAACATTAATTGATTCTAATTCCTGCTTATAATTGTCATATTCTGTCATAGACCTTCCCATCAATCGATTTACATTCCGGTGGGACATAGTTTTCAGTAAAAAGTTCCATTACTCAATAAGGGCACAGATCTTTGAACTGATGCTAAAACCGTTCATCAAAATAAAAATTTCAACTGTACATAAGAATAAGCTTTTTATTAATAGTCAATTTCAATTATAATTTGAATCAAACCAACTCAAATAGTTGAGAAAACAATATGCGTTCTATACCTTTATACAGTCTGCTACTAGTCGGCCTAGTGGCTTGCCAACATCAGGAGAAACCAATGAATAATCAAGTTACAGGCTACGACCACAATGGCTTACCCAATGCAACCCGAGACAGTGTCCAATTTAGAACTAATCCTAACCCCAAACAAGCCTATAAAGTAAAAGTAACTGTTCATGATGCCCCTGGTGATTGGGGTGTAATCAATTTTTTTGCACATTATCAAGCAGATAATTGTGAATATACTGCTAACCGCTTTGCATGGGTGACAGGCCATCCTGAACGAGATTTAGAAATTCAATACGATGGTTTTAATAATAATCAAATGCAAGGAATTGTGTACTTAGATGGCATGTTAGATGAAGACTATTATGGTCAAGGAGAGTGTGATTGGAAACTGACTTCAATTACTGC
>WNLJ01000026.1 GCA_017114885.1 Neisseriaceae bacterium PsAf
TATAAAACACCTAATGAGGTATTATTCGGAAAATAGCGGTTGCACTTCGTGTTAGGATCCAAGTTATTAATTATTGGTGCGATTAGAAATTAATCCGATGAAGAATAATTTCAATATGATTTACTAGCAATCTACTTAAATACCTCTTTTTCTATTCCTAGATCTATATACATGTATGGTAAGTAATGATACAAAATAAGCTTTGTAATGATAATCTATTAAATAAAAATAATTAAATTCAATCTTCAAAACAAGTGATTTAAAGTAGTGCGTCGTATACACATGTTATTACTTTTCCAATTTCTCTTTAGTTAGTTCTAATCATGTATATTTTGTATATTTGATACACCTCTAAAAATCCTTATATATAAAAGCATGTAAACATATTTATCTATCATTTGAATAAAAAATTTTCTTACTATTTTATGAAAAATACGAGTAATTATTCTAATTTATGATAGTATGTTCGAGTCATTAGAATTATTATTCTAATTTTTTTTACTATTATTTTACTATCAATTGAATAGCCTAGTTACAACAAGAGGAAAAAATGAAAAGAATCGTACTTTCAATTTTAGCATTAACTTCTGGAGGAATTATTAATGCATCAGGATTTATTTTAGATGTCCAATCTGCAGACTCAATGAGTACTGCAACAGCTAATAAAGCAGAAGCAGCAGATCCAAGCACTATCTACTATAATCCTGCGGGATTGACTTATTTAGATGGATTCCAAATAAGTAGTTCACTATTTATCATGGATATGCACATTAAATACTATAATGCAGAAGCACAATACTTCGCTACTCATGTGCCAGTATCAGGTAGACAAGGGGGTAAAATATCTAGTACCACCCCTGTGCCTCAAACTTTTTTATCTTACAAAATTAATGATACAGCTACTTTTGGTCTAGGCATATATGCTCCTTTTGGTGCTGAGACTGACTACTCTAAGGATTCGGTATTGCGTTATAATGTTAACCAGACTAAATTACAATCTATTGCTTTTAATCCAACCTTCGCATTTCGTATTACCCCTAATCAATCTATTGGTATTGGATTAATTGCTCAATATACAGAAGCAAAACTTAGGCAATTTGCCGACTTTAGTCCCGCAATGAACGAAGGAATTCCTATTATTGGGAAATATTTAAACTTAGTTAAAGATGGTGCTGGCGACGGTTATGCAAAATTGAAAGGTGACGATTGGGGTTTCGGATATAGTTTAGGTTGGTTATGGGATATTAATGATAGTTTTAGGGTAGGATTTACCTACCGTTCTAAAATCGTACATACTTTAAAAGGAAAAGGTGAATGGCACCTTGATGGTACTGCATTTACTTGGCCTCTTTTAGGAAAAAGATTTTATGATGGGGTTCGTGATGCTGGCTATGTGGTAGATGAAGATGGGAAAGTGGATATTACCTTACCTGAAATCGTTTCTATTCACGGCGCATGGAAAATTAATCCTCAACTAAATTTATTTGGAGATGCCTCTTATAGTCGACATTCTAGATTTACAGATCTTACTATCCAATGGAAAGAGCCTAAAATGATAGCGGATGCCGTGAATGTTGGAGAAAAAACAACAGGAAATGAAACTCATTTAAAACCAAGTTTTAAATCTGGTTGGAAATTTGCTTTGGGTGGTACCTATCAAGTTACCGAACCACTGCAACTACGCGCTGGTATATCTTATGATAAGAGTGCAGTTAGAAGCCCTGAATATCGAATTTCAACCATACCTGATAATGATCGTTATGGCTTAGGTCTTGGTGGAAAGTACAAAATCAATGATAAAACAGATTTATCCATCTCTTATACTTATTTTAAAGTAAAAAATGCTTCAGCCCACGTGAATGGTTGGTGTGGTGTACACACTGAATCAGGCCCAGGTGCCAAAAGTTGCGTATCTAGCAGATCCTCTGGTAATGCCGATTTTAAATCCTATGCGAATGTTCTTGGAGTGCAATTAACCAGAAAATTTTAATTTTTTTTTAATTAATTAATTAAAAAATACTCCTAAAAAATTAATACTGTATGAATTTGCCTAAAAGATGAGAGAGTAGCACTTTCTATCATTTTTTAATAAAAATAAGACAAAATATTTGAAATAAATAACTATCTTAATTTTAACCAAAATTAAATTTAGAAAAAAGTACTCATACCTACTCTTTGATCAACACATAATCTATCTCTGTTATTTAAATTTTAACTTTATAGGTAATACCAAAACTGCGACTTCTACCATAAGTTCCAAAACTCACTCCTGAAGAAATAGCATTGGAAAAATATTTTTTATTGGTCAAATTTTTACCCCAAACAATGACATCATATTTTTTCTTTTTAAACACAACGAAGGAATCTAATATATTTATAGGCTTAAGGCTTAATTTATTGCCAAAATCTATATACATTCTGCCTCTTCTACTAACTGTAGTAGTCCAAATAATGTCTGTTGATTTTAATCGACCATTAATGATTAAATCTAAATTTGAATTGGATTTAGGAATCCAAGGAATGGTTTTATTTTTAAAAGTTGTTATATCAGAATAGGCATCATAGAAACCTGATTGTACAAATCCAAAAGCATCTTGCATTTGATAATCTTTAATTTTGGGGTCTACTTCACTATGGCTTAGTCCTATAGTAACAGCTGGATGCAATACAAAGTAACTCGATATCTCATAACCTTTAGATTCAAAATTAGGAATATTTTCTAAAGAATATTTTAAAAAATTAAAAAACTGATAATCATGATATTTGTTTTTATAAACAGCTCCTACCAAAAATAATCGGTCGTTAAATAATTGAGCTTTAAATCCAACTTCCCTTGAAATCCCTCTTTCTGGACGTACTAAACTATTAGTAATAAAACTTTGATAACCACCCGAAACATAACCTTTAGAAGCTGTTGTATACAAACTAATATTAGGTGTAAAGTGTAAGGTTGCTGTTCCGGACCAAAGATTGGCAGCACTTGAATATGAACTAGGTAATCCCCCCCCTTTCACCACGTTAGTAAGAAAAGGGTCTATAACTATATCGTAGATTGTATTAATTAAATTATTATCACTAAGTGGATAGAATTCAGGGATAACTTTATCAACTTGACGTCTAAAACCTAAAACAAAATCAATATATTGGTTAGGTATTATTTTCCACTGAGTATAAATGGCTTTACCTTTTACCGTATCACCCATTCTCATGGATCTAATGGAAACACCAAAAGGGTTACCCGCTGCCAACCTTCGATTATAATCATTTGTTTTAGAAATACCAAAAATCCATTTGAAGAGATCATACTCCCCCGTTACCCTTAAATCTTGGTAATGAGAAGATGCTTTATAATCGTGGGTAACATTTAAAAGTCCAATTTTATTGACAAAATCCACATCAGTATTATCTATATCAATATTACCTTTTTCATTGTATTTAGAATTTGAATAGATATATCTTAAGGATATATTTTCGTTGAAAAAATTCTCTAATGAGGTTGAAAAAGATCGGGTTTTACGCTCAGTATTCCCGCCATAATCATCCCTTTGTTCCCAAAAATTTAATTTAGATCCCTCTAGAATAGGAGTTTGTGCTTCATCAAAATTTGAAAAATAATAGGTAATTGGTTGTAAATCTTTATTAAAATGAGTCATAACGGGTTTTTTAGAGTTTATTTCTTGATAATTAAAATAAAAATCTAAAAAAGTTTGTGTAGTAGGTTTTAAAAACAATCTAATATCATAGTTATTAGCAGTAGAACCACCTCTTTTTTGCCCTGTGGTCAAATTTTTAACAAATCCGCCATCATGTAATCGATCAACTCCAAAACCTATGCTCGCATATTCATTAATTTTAATACTTTGATTCCAAGAAAAATTCCTAATATTATCATTACCAAAGCCCAGAGAGATCACTCCTTTAGTCTGATTAGGTCTTTTAGTATAGACACTAATTGCTCCAGAACGAGCTTGACTTCCATAAAGTACATGTTGAGGACCCTTCATAACTTCAACCATGGTTATATCATCGGTTAAAAGTAAATTTTTTGATTCAGTCGATGGCAATGGAATACCATTCAAAAAAACAGAATGTGATTTGCCTTTCAAATCATACATACTACCTGTACCACGAATAATCATATAATCAACCATTGCAAAACTCATTGATTGAAATCCAGGAGTATTTTTAATTAATTCATTTAAAGTTTTACTCTGAGTGCGTAAAATATCTTCTTGAGTATAAACATCTACACTACCAGAAATTGTATTTAATTTCTCCTTAAATCCATATCCTAACACCTCAATAGTAGGTAATTTAAACACTTGGTAAGATGTATCTGAATCATCTTTGGTTACGTCTTTTACTTGACTGTCTTCATCATTATTATCATTATTGTCATCCAAATCATCTGCAAAAGTAATCAAATTCAAATTTGATATGAATAATATACTTAAGACCATAAAGATTCTGTTTAATTGCATAACCTACTCTCCTTTTAAAATTTTTCTAAAATATATTAACAATAATAATAACAATTATCATTATTGATTAATGTTACTCTTAAATCTAAAAATAGTTAATATTTAAAAAAGGTTATGCAAAGAAATGTTTGATCTGTCGTAATTATAAAACAAAGCTGGATAACCAGATTGAATTCACTTGTCCTAAAAATAGAAATTTATTTACTCTTCAAATAAAGTAAGCAGTTATTTTTAGCTGGTATATTGGAAAATCTATCTTTAATCCAAGAAACAGAAATGGCAATATCTTCACGGCTCATATGACCACCTGTTCTCTCTTTATATTCCACTACCAAGTTTTTTTCACAAAATTTATTCATTAATTCTTTTCTCCAGCGTTTTTGTACAATCTCATCCTCTTCTCCATAAATAATTAGTAGCGGAATATTTGTATGATATTTAGGAGCATCTTGTTCTACAAAATAAGATTTAGTTATCGCTAACTGCTGTTCAGAAATTCTGGAAACATCAAAAGAAGGATTCGAAATCACTAAAAATAGAGGTGCATTAAAAGCACATAGAGCTGAAAAATTTTGAAATTTCTTTTTAGAAATTATTTCTTCTGAAAGTTGAAACTCAGGCATCGTTTGAGTAATTCCTGAAAGAATATAAGGTATTAACATATAATGAAAAATATTGATTTTTTTGTGAATGAAATCCTCTAGCGCAGAAGACAATATTAAAGGAGCTGAATTTTGAATAGAGCCTAGTATATTTAAATTAGGTGCATAAAAATCGGCTATTTCACTTGCTCTTTGTGTTGCTTGTCCACCCTGAGAATACCCCCATAGTACAATAGGAATATCTCCATCAAATTTAAATAATTTGATACTTGCTTGAATTGCATCCAATACATCCATGGCTGCATCATTGGCATTTAAAAATCTATGTTGAGTATCGCTTAATCCCAAACCTCTATAATTAGGTAATATAACTCTGTAATGATTTTTTAATAGCTCTTTAATATAATTTGAAATTGCCCATTGATAAAAATTTCCCTCAATGCCACAACTTTTCCTAATTCCCGTGACAGGATGTGCCAACACAACCACTTGATTCTTAGGATTTTTAGGCAATAAATAAATAGCAGAAGCTTTAACTAATTTATTTTTGTCAGCAGTTGTGAAATAAACATATTCAAAAGCTTTATCTATATATCTATCAACAGCAAGAATTGGTTTATATCCTGCATAGGAAAAAGGCTCCCCTCTTTGATAAACATGATCCACTTCTATTTGCATATTACGTGCAACACAACCTGAAAATAATAATATGATGCTAAATAATAAAAAAAATCGCATTGAATAATTAACCTATTTTCTAAAATTTTTATAATAAAGCACCACCAACTTGTGCAGATAAATATACAAATGGTTACTAAGTGACTACATACTACCAAGTTATAATTAACACTTAAACAGCACCTAAAAGATGATAAATATCTGCAAGTTGATACTCTTTATTAATCATGTGTTGCCTAACTTTACCTATACCTTTAGATGCAACAAATCCCACATAACCCAAAGGAAGATCTAATTTAAATCCACTTATAATTTTTACTAAATGATTTTTTTCTCTATACAAAAATCTCTCTTTCCCCTGATAGACAGAACAAGAAAGTTTTTTAAGTGGAACTACAACATGTTCTAAAGGCTGATATAGCCCATAACCTAAAGCTTTTACAACAGACTCTTTCCTCACCCAAATATGCCACAATAATCCTAAATCCTTTTCATTGGAACTAATAGTGGATATAAATTTTTTTTCTGCTTTACTCCAAATAAAGTCAAAGTCCTGAAAATTTAGAATATTTCTACTCGTATTTTCTACATCTATACCAACATCTAATTCTGAAATAGCTATAGTAAATAGTCCTTTAGTA
Source organism: Neisseriaceae bacterium PsAf (assembly GCA_017114885.1). GTDB lineage: Bacteria > Pseudomonadota > Gammaproteobacteria > Burkholderiales > Neisseriaceae > QFNR01. The sequence goes on from WNLJ01000026.1 coordinate 6,403, forward strand.
TGACTTATTGAGAAAAAAGGCCCACCTAATAAGTAGGGTTTATTATATTGATTAACATAAAAATATGAATTAAGGTTATGGATAGATTGAGATATTTTTCTAGCTAAAATGGCTTTCATCAACAAATGAGATTTTAAATATAATGTTGCATCAACTTCTCTCACAAAGCTATGATATCTTTTTTTTTCATCCTCAGAAAATATATGTATAAATCTTTCTGCATCAATCTCTATTTTATCTAATTCAACTATCCATACCTCAGTCATAAATATAATCACTTCATTTGTTGTTTAACTAAATAAGGAGCAATAGAAGACACTTTCTCGCAAGTTTCTTCGTATTCCCGTTCTGAATTAGAACCAGAAACAATACCTGCTCCGACTCTTAAAAAAGTATCTTTACCCACTTTAAAAAGCGATCTTAGTACTAAGGTTATCTCAAAAACACCCTTGGGATCAAAATAGCCTATCCCACCAGAATAAAGCCCCCTTGGCGTATCATCTAAACGATTAATAGCTTCAATAGCATCTTTTTTAGGTAGCCCTGAAGCAGTAACCGATGGAAACAAAGATGCTAATGCTGAAAAAACACTAGCTCCTTTCTTCATCTGTCCTTCAACCGAAGAGGCCATATGTTGTACTGTCCCTCTTTCTTTGATAACCATAAATTCTGTTACATTGACCTCACCATCATTACTGATTCTACTGATTTCATCACACGATACTTTAACAGAAATAGCATGCTCAAATACTTCTTTAGGATCTGTATATAATTCATTTTTTAATTTATCATTTTCTTTTCCATTCTTTTTAATTGCCCTTGTTCCAGCCAAAGGTTCTGTAATAACTTTACCATCAACCTCAACTTTAACTACAAGCTCTGGACTAAATCCAAGAGCTTTTATTTCAGCGCAGTCTAAAACGAATGAGCGAGCCGGATTATTGGCCAATCTACCATTTAAATATGATTTAGAAAAATCCACCTCAAAAGGCACAGGAATCTTACGAGAAAGGATTACTTTATCATATTTTTTATCCGAAATTTCAGCAACTGCTAGTTCCACCCTTTCCTTATAAGAATCATCTATACGATAATCAATGTGATTATGAAACTCACTTTTTAAATCGATATCATCAAGTCCTATTATTTCTTTTTCTACTTCATTTTTTATTTTGGATGCTAAGTCAGCATCTCCTACTGTTGATAGTCCTTCTTTTGTTAATTTAACCTCAGCATTTGGAATAAATAAAATTGCTAATAATACATTTTTTTCTAATTTTTCAAATACATTTAATTCCTCGACACAGAATTCGAAAGCAATTCCAATAAAAATTCTTCTATTTAATCCTAAAAAATTTTTGGAATAATAATCTAATTCAATAGAAGGTTTATCAAATCTTTTTTCAATAGAAAAAATATTACCATCAACAAGTAACTCTACTCTATCAGAATAGAGTTTAATCATTTTTTTATTTCCCAATCCAAAAAATGATTCTTGAGGTGACTCGTAGGCAAAATAACTGTGATTACTGTATTTATCTGCCAAAAAACTCAACATATAAGGGATTTTTTTACTATCTATTTTCATCGCTCTTCTTTTCTCTATCAGTTATTATTTTGAAATAATGCTATTTAGTATCTCTCCTGCTCTTACCGCAGTAACCGATAATAAGGTAGAACTAAAACCATGAGAACTCTCCGTACACCCATTTAAATAAATTGAAGATGCCTCATTATTTTTCAGCTCTAGTTGATAATTTCTAGTCACTTGAGGCGAATCTCCATTAAAAGAATAATCTTCTGGTTGAGATAATATATTTTTCATACTTGTCGGAGCAAATCCTGTAGCACATACCAAAATATCCACATCTAACTCTTGACTATTCTGAGTAAATAAATCTTTTATCTTTAAATGAACACTATCTTGTTTTTCTTCACACTCAGTTAGAACAGAAGCATTTTCCATATAAATCCTCTTCTTATTTATCACTGAATCTTTGTATTGAAGTCCATATATCTTATTGATTAAATCCTCATCAACAGCAGAATAATTGGTTGTTTTATGATAATTAAATAATAAATCCCTAGTCTCCTGATTAGTCGCGTACCAGTCATTAACTATCTCAGGATCAAAAATTTGATTGTTATAAGGTGTACTATCAGAAGGTGTTAATCCAAATCTTGAAAAAATAGTATGAATCTCCATTTCTGGAAATTCAGAATAAAAATAAGTAATCACTTCAGCCGCGCTTTGTCCAGCACCTAATATTGCTACTTTGTTATGCTTAAAATCTTTTACTCTTTTAATAGAATCTAATATGCTACGATTGTGAAAAATTCTAACCCCTGGTTGAATTGATTGAGGCATTTTAGGAGATAAGCCCATCCCTATCACGACATTTTTAGCTCTAATATTTTCTTGTACATTGGCTCTATTCATATAAGAGAGATCAATCAGATTATCGCTTTGTTTTATGGTTGTTACTTTACTGGAATATTGCACAGGTATCTGAATTTTTTCTGCTGCCCATTTTAAATAGTCTGCAAACTCTACCCTAAAAGGATAGAAAGATTTTAGATTGACAAAATCAGGCAATCTTCCTTTTTCAAATAGATAATTAAAAAAAGTATATTCACTTTTTGGATTTCGAAAGGTTGCTAGATCTTTTGGAAAAGCAATCTGCATATTTGAATCTGGTAACATCATATCAGGATACCAATTAAAATCAGACTTACTTTCTAAAAATAAAGCCTTTATCTTATTAGAACTAAGTCTATTATATTCTTCTATTGCAATTGATAATGCCAAATTAGAAGGACCGAACCCCACACCAACAACATCGTATTGTTTTTCTACATTCATAGATTTACTCCAGTTTAATTATAAATTATAATTATTATCATTATCATTATAATAATAATAATTAAAATACACAATATTTTTTACGATCATGTTCCCCTATAACCGATACTAAAGCGGAGTTAAAAATGCATAAAAAAGTTTCATCAAAATATATCGATGTGAATGAAGAATTAGAAGAAATTTACACAAAAAATCAACTATTTGAATTTAAGTTATTATACGAAATACTATTTGATGCCGCCCAAAAATTCCCTCAAAAAAAGATAATTCTTAATGAAAAGAAAAATTATACTTATTCAGATTTTTTATCACAAGTTGAGTCAAGTGCAAATACTCTATGGCAAATAGGACTTAGGCCATATAATGTGGTTGCCGTACAAATTGAATCATTAACCAATTTTTTATTGGCTTTCTTCTCTTGCTTAAGAATTGGAGTGATTCCTTTATTATCATTACCCGGACACCAAGAAAGAGAATTATTAAATTTAATCAATACAGTTTCTGCAAATTTTGTCATTACAGAAACCAATTTTATATCAAAAAAAAATCACCACTCCATGTATACAACAATATCTGAACAAACAAATAATCCGATACAAGTTCTCTTAATAGACTCTTTATCAAGTACAACATGGGAACACAATGAAATTCCTAAATTCTCAGAAATCAAAAAACAAGTTTCCAGTAATGATCCTGGCCTTATGTTGGTTTCTGGTGGCACTACGGGTAACCCAAAAGTTATCGCGCGCTCACATAATGATTATTACTATAATATCCAATGTGCTATCAAAAAAACTCAGCTTAATTCTAATGATGTATATTTAAGCATACTCCCTGTAGCCCATAATTTCATACTTTCTGCACCTGGAATATTAGGATCCATCATAACAGGTTCCTTTCTTGTTCATTGCAACGAACCTAGTCCAGAAAATGTATTTAAACTTATTAATGATTATAAAGTGACTATCACCGCTCTCGTTCCATCAATTGCAAATTTATGGACTGAAACTCTACAAAGAGAATCGATTGATTTATCATCAATAAGAGTTATTCAAGTCGGCGGTGCTCGTTTTAGCCCACAAAATGCTCAAGCATTCGATGAAACTATTGGTGGAAAATTACAACAAGTTTACGGTATGGCTGAAGGATTAATCTGTTTTACCGAACTAAATTCACTTAAAAAATTAACTTGGATGACTCAAGGAAAGCCAATGAGTCCCTACGACGAACTAAAAATTATAGATCATGATGGAAACCCTCTTCCCCTAGGAAGCGAAGGAGAATTATTAGTCAGAGGACCTTATACAATAAGAGGTTATTACAACAACGACAGTGCTAATCACACCAGTTTTTCTCCAGATGGTTTTTATCGTACTGGTGATAAAGTAAGAATTCTCAAATCAGGAGATGTTATTATTACAGGGCGAATCAAAGATATAATAATACGTTCTGGAGAAAATATTGATTGCGCAGAAGTTGAGGAGATAGCCATGACGCATCCAAATATCAAAGAAGCAGCACTCATTGGTCTCCCAGACAAAACCTTAGGTGAAAGATCTTGTCTGGTGATCACTGCCGATACTCCTCTAAGCTACGCAGAAATTAGAAACTATTTTATTCAGCGCCAAATCGCAACTTTTAAAATTCCTGATGAGTTGGTTATTGAAAACCAATTACCAAAAACAGTAATCAATAAAATAGATAAAAAGAAAATTATCCAAAAACTTTGCTCTTGATTCGGCAGCAAGGATTTAACTAACCCAAGGTATAAATATTATTTAAGCAAGCAATTATAACAAACCTTCATCTGTTAACACTTTAATTTTAAAAACCTTGAGCAACTTGAATGATAAACTATCAAGATAGAAATAAATAATAGATGACTAACTTAACCAAAACTCATTCCCCTACTTCTATTATTATTGACTTGCTGTAGGTTATTT
>WNLJ01000028.1 GCA_017114885.1 Neisseriaceae bacterium PsAf
AAATCTTGTTGATCCAATAAAGATTGTGCATATTCAAAGTCTATCGGTTTAACTTGTGCTGGAGCGAGGGTTGCCATCATTCATTCTCCTTAATCACATAAGACTGATAAATCTGCTCAGAAGCTTGAATAATCTTTTGCCAATCAGGCAATAATTCTATCGTATGAGTAATATCTACTATTAAGCTATCGTCTTCCACTAAATAATAAGTACCTTCACAATAAGAACGTCCATCTTTATATTGTGTACAAGAAGCCACATAGTCTACCTGCTTTTGAGTGTTTTCATGCCAAAAGGCATGCATCTGTTTTATATTATTATCAATTTTAAGCTCAGCTGGAATTTGTGCAGTGGCTTGATACAGTTCCAAATCCTGACGCCAAGTAATCACAGGTTGGTAATCATCAGGCAAAGGTGTATTACTTTGCATATTCCATAACATCTCTGTTGTTGTTTTTTTAATCCTATCTAAACCATCAGGCCTCCGTCTATTTTCATCTTCTGCACTTTGAGCAACATTATTATAAGTAAATACCACCTGTCCTAATCGGTTATGTTTCATCACATTCGCTTGACCTTTTTCTAAACTAGGCCATTCTCGAGCGATAGAAAAAGTAGACAGGTAGTCATCACACCATTTATCGTTGTCTTTAAACAAACCCGGTGCATAATAATCTACCCCATGGTACTCTACTAACTGAGCATCTCTTACTGGTAGTTTTAAAATACTCTTACCCATGCGACCACAATAGTAGCTATTTCTTTCTTTTTGTTGCTCTGGGGTTAATTCAGACATTTTTTCACCTTTCTTATCTAGCATATTGTTATTGGGATAACACGCTGAGAGTAAAAATAAACTCACGCCAAGTAACCAATAAAACCGTCGCATATTTGATCTCCAAATGTTTTTTTATGATTATAATGAATACCTTAAGTAAGGTAAAGATACTCTTCAGTTATACTAATATGTACTTTAATTATTATTTAGTGATTGATTTATCAGATATTTTAAAAAAAATACGCTAAGATAATCGGCTCTTAATTGAATTGATTTAAAGAGTAGATATATTTCGAGAAAATAAAAAACAACTTAAAAAATAATTAATGGTAGGTTACCCTTTTATTTAATTTTATATGCGTTAAAATTGTGCATTGTGAAATTATTTTATTATAAGGAAAATCATGATACGTACTCGTTTTGCACCCAGTCCAACTGGGTACTTACATATTGGCGGTGTAAGAACCGCTTTATTTTCATGGGCATATGCTAAAAAGAATAATGGAAATTTTATTTTAAGAATTGAAGATACCGATTTAGAACGCTCTACCCCAGAATCCGTACAAGCCATTTTAGATGGTATACAATGGGTAGGATTGGATTATGATGAAGGCCCTTTTTATCAAACAGAACGCTTTGCTCGTTACAAAGAAGTTATTCAAAATTTAATTGATTCAGGATATGCGTATTACTGTTATTGTAGTAAAGAAGAACTTAATGAAATGAGAACCAAAGCTGAAGCCAATAAAGAACATTTTGTTTATGATCGTCGCTGGCGTCCTGAACCAGGTAAAACATTACCTCCTATTCCCCAAGGTATAAATCCTGTTGTTCGTTTCAAAATGCCCACTGAAGGAACGACTTCATGGAATGATTTGGTTAAAGGACCTATCAGTTTTGATAATAAAGAATTAGATGATTTAATTATTGCTCGAAGTGATGGTACCCCCACCTATAATCTATGTGTAGTGGTTGATGATTACGATATGGGTATTACGCATGTGATTCGTGGTGATGACCATGTGAATAATACCCCCAAACAAATTAATATACTCAAAGCACTAAAAACAGATGTGCCTGAATACGCTCATCTACCGATGATTTTAAATGAAAGCGGTAGCAAAATGTCTAAACGTAGGGATGCGGTGAGTGTAGTTGATTATGATAAACTGGGTATTTTGCCAGAAGCATTATTGAATTACCTTGCTCGTTTAGGTTGGTCTCATCAAGATGATGAAATATTTTCTATGACCCAATTTATTGAATGGTTTGATTTAAAAGATGTTAATCCTGCAGCCAGTCGTTTTGACATGGAAAAACTACTCTGGTTAAACGGTGAGTATATAAAAAATGCAGATTTGACCCAATTAGCTACCCTAGTCTTGCCAAGATTACAGGCCTTAAATATCGACAATGCTACTGTAGATAATCTAGTACCTATCCTTGACTTAGTCAGGGATAGAGCCAATAACTTAAATGATTTGGCTCAAGAAAGCATTTACTTTTATCAGAAGCAAACACCGACTGAAAAAGAGTTAAAAAAATTCTGGAATGAAGAATCAAAAGAACGCTTGTTACGTTTTGCTGATCAATTAGAAACAATCCCTGAATCAGATTGGAATGCAGAAAATATACATGCTTTATTTGAGCCTTTTTGTGAACAAGAGGAAATCAAAATGGGTAAATTAGGAATGCCTTTAAGAATACAAGTCTGTGGCACAGGCAAAACACCATCCATTGATGAAGTCCTTGCTCTATTAGGTAAAGAAGAAGTTTTAAAAAGAATTCGGGAATAATAGTAATTATTGAACAAAAGGCTAGTGAAAAATACTAGCCTTTTTAAATATTGCTTTCTACGCATAAGCCATCTGCAAAATATGACAAAGGCAAAGAAACCCACAAAATATTAATCAATAACACCTAAAATAGAAAGTTTAATAATACCCTATCTTTTAGAGGAATTTTCCATGTATTGGCTATTATCTGCCAATAAGTGACTTGTATTATAGTTTTTAGGGTGCAGTTTAAAAAGGTAAAATACAATGATATTATGGAGATAAGATGTAATATTCCTCCTGTAACATAGATGTATCGCCAATTTAAGTATATTGATTGATAATATATGAGAAAGTTCTGGATAATAAAATTCCATCCAATAGGCCAATCATAATATTGGAAATATTCTTATTGCTCATTGCACAATAATAACAAATCTTTTATAATTGAAAGCTTAAGCATTAAATTGTATTAATAATTAATGAGTTTAGATTTTAAAATTTTTTTGGAGTTAAGTCTATGTATGCGGTCATAAAAACCGGTGGCAAACAATATAAAGTTGCCCCAGGCGAAAAATTAAAAATAGAACAGATACCGGCAGAACTTGACAGCCAAATCGTACTTGATAAAGTATTGATGATAGCTGATGGAGATGCGGTAAAAATTGGCACCCCTTTTGTAGAAGGTGCTACTGTTAAAGCAACAGTATTGAGTCATGGTCGTCATGACAAAGTTCGCATTTTCAAAATGCGTCGTCGTAAACATTATCAAAAAAGACAAGGTCATCGCCAAAATTTCACTGAAATTCGCGTTGATGCAATTGCGTAACCAATAAGGAGTATTTTATGGCATCTAAAAAGGCAGGCGGTAGTTCTAGAAACGGCCGTGATTCAGAAGCAAAACGTTTAGGCGTAAAAGTTTTTGGTGGTCAACTTATTCCCGCTGGTTCTATCATTGTGCGCCAACGTGGAACCAAATTTCATGCTGGTGATAATGTAGGCATGGGTAAAGATCATACTTTGTTCGCAAAAGTAGATGGACAGGTTGAGTTTGCCACTAAAGGCGCTCTTAACCGTAAGACGGTTAGCGTTAAACCTGTAGAAGAAAATAAATAATTATTTTATTTTTTAAAATGAAAAGCCTGATGAAGTTCATCAGGCTTTTTTAATAAACTTATCCAATATTTCACTGTATTTATATTCAATTTTCAGTATAATGAGGCTAATTTCTACAACCTAGTCAATGAAAGAATTTATCTCATGAGTAAGCCATTAAATTATAAAAGTGCGGGTGTCGACATTGAAGCTGGAGATCGTTTTATTGAAAACATCAAACCATTTGCTAAAAATACAATGCGCCCTGAAGTATTAACAGGACTGGGTGGTTTTGGTGCACTTTTTGAGATTGGTCAAAATTACAAAAATCCTGTCTTAGTATCGGGCACAGATGGGGTTGGTACAAAACTTAAATTGGCTTTCCAATGGGATATCCATGACACTATCGGCATTGACTTAGTCGCAATGAGTGTTAACGATATTTTAGTACAAGGGGCAGAACCCCTATTCTTTTTAGACTATTTTGCTTGTGGGCAACTGAATGTAGAACAAGCAACCAAAGCCATTAAAGGAATTGCTAAAGGCTGCGAGCTTTCTAATTGTGCATTAATTGGCGGTGAAACTGCTGAAATGCCAGGTATGTATGCCCAAGGCGAATACGATCTAGCAGGTTTTTCTGTTGGCATTGTAGAAAAGGATCAAATTATTAACGGCCAAAATATTAAAGAATCCGATATTGTCTTAGGTTTGGGATCTAGTGGTGCTCATTCTAATGGTTATTCATTGATACGCAAAATTCTTAATCAAGAAAATCCAAATTTAGATGAACCTTTTGACGCTGGAAAATCTTTGAAAGAAATTATATTAACCCCTACTAGAATCTATGTTCGTTCCATATTAAAAGCCATAAATGAAGTTACCATCAAAGGAATGGCTCATATTACTGGTGGTGGTTTACTAGAAAATATTCCTAGAATTTTACCCGAAAATACTCAAGTAGTACTGCAGCAAGACAACTGGAAAATTCCCAAATTATTTACTTGGCTGCAAAACGCCGGCAATATCGAAATGCAAGAGCTTTATCGAACTTTTAATTGTGGTATTGGTATGGTGCTTATTATCGATCAAAGTCAAGCAGCAAAAACCATAGAGATTTTACAAAATCTAGGAGAAACAGTCTTCACTCTTGGTGAAGTTAAATCCCGAAAAGATAATGAGCCACAAATTCAAATTATTTAAATTCAAAAATAATTTGAATTAAGAAGAAGTTTTTGTTTGCTCAATGACCCAATTCAAGTAACTTTGATTACAATCTTCGGCTTTAAAACTAATAATTTCTGGTGTCTTATAAGGATGATTTTTTTCTAAAAAGGCTTTTAGTGCATTAAAATTATCAGGAATCGTTTTGATTAGCATCAAATACTCCTGTTGAATCTCCTGCTTATCCTTCCACACATAATGAGAATTAATGGATGAAGAAAAAATACTAACGCAAGCCGCTAATTTTTCTTTAACAAGTTTTTTGGCTAATTTATTGGCCTTTTTCTCACTATCAACACTGCTTATAACGATTAACAAACTCATAATCATCCCCTCCTATCATAGGGAACCGCATCATTATTGATAAACCTATTTAGAGATTTAGTCTTTACTTATTATTTTTTTGCGCCCAAGTATCTCTCAAGGTTACTGTACGATTAAATACTGGTTTTTCCGGTGTATGATCGTAACGATCTGTTACAAAGTATCCCAATCGCTCAAACTGCCATCTTGCTTCTTTAGGCAACTCATTGACAACTTTTTCAGCTCTTGCCTGGATGATTTTAATTGAATCTGGATTGATAAACTCACAAAAATCAACTTCATTTCCATCATCATCTTTCACCATATCAGGACGCTCTACTGTAAATAATCTATCATATAATCGTACTTCTATTGGACTAGAAAATTCTTCTGATACCCAATGAATTACTCCCTTCACTTTCCTGCCTTCTGGTTTTTTACCCAAGGTATCATGGTCAATACTACATTTTAACTCTATGATATTTCCCAAATCATCTTGAATTACTTCTTCGCATTTAATGACATAACTATAACGCAATCTTACTTCACCACCTGGTGTTAAACGTTGCCATTTAGGAGGAGGCTCCAAGGTGAAATCATCTTGTTCTATATATATCGTTTTACCAATTTTGACTTCCCTTTCTCCCATTTCTGGTACATGAGGGTGATAAGGGGCTTGTCTAGATTTTGTCAGTATCTCATCATAATTAATTAAATCAACTTTGATAGGATTTAGGACGGTCATCATACGCGGTGCAGAATTTTCTAAATCATCTCTTATCGCCCCTTCCAATACGCTTAAATCTACTATATTCTCACTTTTAGAAATCCCAATCCTTTTACAAAAAAGTCGAATTCCTGGTGCGGTATAACCTCTTCTTCGCATACCAGCGATAGTTGGCATTCGAGGGTCATCCCAATTGGATACATATTGCTCAGTTACCAAGCGATTTAATTTGCGCTTAGAGGTGATGGTGTACAATAATTCCAAACGAGAAAATTCGTATTGATGAGGTCTTGGTTCTATCTCTAATTTTTCTAATATCCAATCGTATAAAGGTCGATGATCCTCAAATTCTAAAGTACAAAGTGAGTGTGTGATTTTTTCTATCCCATCAGAAAGACAATGGGTATAATCATACATAGGATAAATATACCATTTATCACCTGTACGATGGTGTTTTACTCTTCTAATCCTATAAATAATCGGGTCTCGCATATTGATATTGCTAGAAGACATATCAATTTTCAAACGCAGTGTTTTAGAACCATCTTCAAATTCTCCAGCACGCATACGTCTAAAAAGATCAAGGTTTTCCTCTACACTTCTAGACCTATAAGGACTCTCTCTTCCTGGATCTTTAAGCGTTCCTCTATAATCCCTTATTTCATCTATAGACAAATCATCTACATAGGCTAAATTTTTATTAATTAAAGTTTCTGCATACTCATATAATTTTTCAAAATAATTAGAAGCATATCTAGGCTTTCCATCCCATTGAAACCCTAACCAATGAATATCCTCTTGAATTGAATGCACATACTCTTCAGATTCTTTCTCTGGATTAGTATCATCAAAGCGTAGGTGACATATGCCGTCGTAAACAAAAGCCATACCAAAATTCAAACAAATACTTTTGGCATGCCCTACGTGCAGATAACCATTAGGCTCAGGTGGAAAACGTGTGATAATTTGTTGATATTTATTTGCCTTCAAATCTTCTTCTATGATTGTTCTAATAAAATGATTGTCTGCAAAATCTTCTTTGTGCATAAATTTACCCGCTACTTATAGATTAGATACTTATTAGATTGTAACATAATTAGCTACACAGGAATCTATAAAGATATGCATATTATTATTATGTATTAGATCAATCAAAAAATTAATACGCCCACTTACTCTGAACTACTATTTTTTATTTTTTGCTGGAGAACGTTCTATATTTTTCACGTATAATTCAGGATGAACAAGCTTATCATTAAGAATACAAGTTATCTTATCTCCCTCTCTCAGAGTAAATCTTTCACTAACTTTATTAACAGCAACTATACCACTTTTCACACTCGAATTTTGAGTGGGCATCAATAAAGTCTCTTCCCCTTTTTCATTTATATAATAAATATCCGGTATTGCTTGATTTTTCCCGAAAACAAAAAATGTATTAATTCCATTGTCATAAACAGCCTCAATTAATATCTGAGAATTAACACTCATCTTATAAAAAGAATTAGAACTAACTTTTTTATCTGCCTTTAACATAAGGACATCGGGGGTATTTTTAAAATTTTGCGGTGTACTTGTTTTATTAGGTGAAACTGACTTACTATTTACTGTGGTTTGTTTACTACTACTAACTGTTGGTTTGCTACTCACTGCTACTGGCTTACTACTAGTCACCGGCGGCTTGCTAACCGCTTGAGATTTACTACTCACACTTGACACATTACTTTTATTAGGTTCTTTAATATCTTTACTTCTAACTGGTGCATCATAATTAAATTTCAAAATAAAAGTTGGCTTCTTTTTACTATTTAAATAAATTTGAAAATAGTAATCCCTTTTATCCGTAACAACAGTCATATTCGTTGATTTAAGTTCCTTAGACGCATGATTTTCTATTGGCTTGATAAACAACTTATTTTTAAAAGGGCTTGCCTGCCAATTAGAAGTATCTCCTATTGCAACGGCACTAATATTCTCATTTCCAAACTCTATAGTTGTTGCATAACCAGCACTCGTATAAACCTCCACTATCTGATTAGAATGATAATTAACCGTTACTATCCTATCATCAGAATGTACTAAAGACTGGAAAAGAAAAAACAACACTGTGACAATCCAAAACTTATACATTTTTATGTCCTATAAAATTATATTTATAAAATCCCAAAAAATTTTGAATGCATCAAGAAGCTATACTTGCATCATTTCGATTAATATATTCAAAATCACAAGCACACGGAGATTTAGAAACAGGTGATCCAGAAGATGCACAGGACGAAACCAACATTACAAGTAATCCATATAAGAATATTTTTTTCATATTTCTACCTTTCCATATGTAAAAGACCAAATTTTTGAACGAGTATCTACCTTATTTCAGTTTTTATTCAAACCAGTACACTACAGACCAATTAATGTCTTAACTAAGGAATATAAACTGAATAACTGGATAGACTAAAAAATCAAAAAATTCATTAATGAGAAGAACTATCTATCATTTTCTGAACGTTAGATTTAATCTTAGCAGCTTCGGTCTCCCCCATTTGTTCAATGTCTTGACCTTTCTTCATGATAATATCCTCTTGTGCTTTCATCTTCTCCAAATAATCTTTTGGTAAATGATCATATAAGTTTTTAAGTTGACTTTCTAAATCATCATTAACCTGTTTATTTACATCTGAAGTAAATTTTTCTGCATTTCTCCTTTGTTCTTCTTCATTTTTTTTTATACTTTCATTGATTTTTTGATCTAACTCATTAACATCTTCCATAATTACCTCCTTAATATCTTATTTTCTAAAACTTGACTATCGGGATAATCTCTTTAAAAAAATTCACATCTTCTCTAGGGAATCCAGTTGAAATCTTCTCCCTCAAATCTGGGATAGGATCCACAATAAAATCACTAGGTTTTTCATTTGATTGCATTTTTTGAACTTCTTTTCGATGTTCTAGTATGTTATTAAATATTGCATTTATCGATGATAAGGCCGTCTTCTGCACAGAGGTTATTTGCTCTCCAACAAGAGAAGTAACCTTATCGGCTGATAAAAACATTTCAGGCACAGAACCTATCAAAGATTTTGACAAATTAGTATGAGACTCTTTTGTCAATTTTTCAACTTCACCTATCAAACTTGTAATTTTATTATAATCAATATTACTCACATCAGTCATAATTAACTCCTTTCATTGTTTAAATCATAGAAATTAAATCATTTCTTTGAAAAAATAGCCAAATTATCAACAAACATTTTAGAGTGAGCTTTTCTAAAATGGTCTGCCGTACTATTCTGAACTGAATTACTTTTAAAGTTAATCGATGATATACTAGATACATAAGTTGAACTAATTTTACTATGCGAAGTATAAGCTTCTTTATTTGATGAATTAATGGACTTAAGCAAGTCTTGAGGATTAAACATAATGAACTCCTAAAAATTATAAAACCAACATATTAACTAAAAAACCAATAGTATAAACTACTAACGTGAACAAGAAAACCCCTGAATCGCATTATTCCAAATTGGAAAATTTGACATATTCGACCTAATTTCTAAATTAATGGAATATTTTCCATCCAATGTATAGGATACAACCCTATAACCAACACCTGACTTAACCACCTTAGATTGATCATAAAATCTGAATAGCGCCCACGGACCAGAAAAATTCTTGATTTTTATCGCTCCATCGTTAGTTTGTAGTGTTAATTTAATTAAATTTCCTTTATTAGGTCCAGGCCAAACAACCCTAGTGGTAGTAGGATAACCATGGCTATACCTTATTTTCTGACCATCAATATCTAGATCAGCTTGAAATACATTCGATGATAGAGCCACAGGTTTAACATCAAATGTCATTTTAAACTCATTCCCCCCTATAAAATATGAATTCTTTATTTTTAGGAAATTATTATATGCCTTAGCTATTTTAGGATCTATATAATCTCTCTGACTATTTCCATAGGTTTTTTGTTGAATTAACTCTTCAATATTATTCTCTTTAAAAAACTGTTCAAGTTCCCCTGAAGGTGCAAATATTCTATTAAAATCAGAAATAGATATATCATTTTGAGAATTCTTATTAAATGGGTATTTCGACATTATAGTTTCCTGACATATTCCAGAAAAAACTCCCGTTACTTTATTATTAATGGTTGTTTTTATCTCCCTAATCGCATGACTCTGAGATCCATCCACTAAATCTAATAAAATTGATTTTAAAGGTTCTGGTAAAGTCAAAGCTCTTCCCTTAATTTGACCAAATACTGATTCTTCCTGATTTGGAGCCGTAGGATCACTTTTAACAACCAAAGAAAGTGGATAAACTAAATTATAAACATCTTCAAATAGTTTACTCACAGGATTACCATTTAGATCATCAACTCTTACCAACTGATTCCCTATGTTCAGTAATGATTTAAACTGATCTTCTACTAACTTCTCCGGTGACAATCTATATTGAGTCCGTTCTCCAGAAATTTCACCTATGATCTTTTTCCTGTTTTGTTGTAAACCAGAAACTGTTCTTTTAAACCAATCACCACCATAACTATCTTCGGATCCTGTCAAATTCAATTCTCTAGTTACAAACCTAATAAAATTAACTATTGGAGAACCTGGATCGGCTAATTGTTTAGATAAAAAGGCAGCATCTTCCAAATTATTAACAGGTCTTATAGTGATATTATTAATGAACTTTTTCCATTGGTCCGTAAACTCTATCAGATAATATTGAATCACATCTTCTTTTAACTTTTGTTTATAACCAATGGTGCTTAATTTAGATGAGTTCTTAGCAGAATCATCATTCAAAACCCACGATAACTCTTCAATAACAGACTGTATTGTCTTATCTATATTTTCCAAAAATAAGTCATGATAAGCCCCTCTTGTATAAAAAGCAGGAATACTAGTATCAACAACAGACCTACCATCTTTATGCTGTAACATTAAGGAAGCATTATTACCAGCAGCAATAGACAAATTAATATCCTTAACATTCGGAGGCAGTGACATATTCTTTAACTTCTTTATGACCCTTGAAGTTGTTGGTGTGTTTCTAGCTTTCTGCATAGCAATATTAACTAAAGAGTTATTAGGGCTAAAGACAGGAGGACCATCTGGAAATTCATCATCAAACAAACTCTTTAAATGAAAAGCAAATATCCTCCTGTCTTTTCCTGTATAACCACTTGGTGCAAAACTATCCCACTGAGACATGAACCAATTAATTAGATCTTCTGAATTTCTACGTGCAGGTTTAACAAGCATTTGATACATTCTAAGAGTATCATATACATCCTGAGAGTTAGTCTTAATATCTTCCGCCAATTGATCAGTGATGTAATTTGTAACTGCAGGCCAGAAAAACTTTAACAAGTGACTGTGATATGCTCTATCAAGTGTTTCGTTAATAAAAATATGCTCTACATAAGGATTAAGTTTGTCATCTTGGAAATTAAACTGCCCTTCCTTGCTGCCATTCAATTGAGAATTAATATAACCTAGCTGTTCATAAGCATACATAAGCTCATCGCTTGCTTTATTACTAATAGGAACCTCTTTAATTATATTTTTAGTATATTTAAACTTAGCAGCAACATAAGAAACATAATCCACCTCCTTATAATATTTCATTACTAAAATAAATAAACCAGCTATCGCAAGTAAACCTATGCCAGAATATTTCAGAATTTTTTTTCTATTAAATTTAATTCTTTTTGTAGCTGTCAAGTTATCCAAAATACCTCGAGACTCAACTTGTTTGGTCAAGGCTGGGTAATAAAGTTTGCCGAGATATTTATTATCATACTCATCCTCACCCACCCTAAGAGAAATGGCAGAACCAAACCAAATATCATGTAAGTATACTGAATACCCAGTAGGATGACCAGGGAATATTTGCTCCACTAAACTCAAAATAGGTTTTTTAAATGATGATATCAATTCAACAAACTCGAATAACTGACTCCTCGTCTGGTTGTCAAGAGACTCATGCAAAACTTCCAATAAATAATCAGTCAGCTTGGTTACCCACTCATCATATCTAGCAGAGAAAACGTCAAAATAATCTGGATCTCTACCATCAATTTTTATTGGAGGAGCACTTAAACCAATTCCATTGTCTATTATTTCATCATTGAACATATACATGAATTCTTTTGCACCTGGCAATAAATCAATTTTCGTAATAAACAAAGATACTGGCAAATCCTGAGAAAGTGTTTTAGTAATTTCTAAAAACCTAGCTCTCAAAGTATCAGCATAGGATTTTAATTCATTTACAGATACTTTCCTCAACCACTCAGAATCAATAGCTAATAAAATCCCATCCAAACCAGAATCACGATATTTTTTAACAAGCTTGAAGAAAGTCTTAACATGATTCATACTTTCTTCTCTCTGACCATCTAATTTAATCCACTCTGGACTCGTATCGAAATATACTGCCCTATCTGATATCCAAGAATTATAAACATCCGTAGGACCAATATTAGACGTAGGTTCAAATCCATAGTGCTCAGAATGTAAAAAGTTCTCACCACTATTACTCAAAGCAGAGGTTTTACCTACCGAAGGTGCTCCGATCATTAAAAACCAAGGTCGATCTTCAAGGTATGGCTTGGTAATTAAATAAACCATCTCCTGGAATTTATTTTTTTTATCCGTTAGTGAAGAAACTTTTAATGTAAGTATAGTATCCTGGAACCGAGATGTAACAACATCTAATTCCTTTTTTTGCTTAGGTTTTTGCTTGAAAGGCTTAAGAAAATATCTAAGTAAAAAAGATATTATCATCACCGTTATTGGCCAAAAAACTATAAATAATATAATAGCTATAAGCAGAACCCTAATCCAAACGGCTGCAAATGGATGATATTTACCTACAGCTACTATAGGCCCAATGTACCATATAATAGCACATAGGATAAATGCAAATATGATAATTATTGTTCGGCGAAATAAGACCACTGATTTTTCCTTAGCAAATAGTTAAAAGTTAGTAACTGATTTCATCATTAACGATACTTTCACTATCGTTATTTAGAATCTCCAAAAATTCATCTTTTTCTTTTCTTCCAATTTTCCACAAAATATCAACTCTTCTATTCTTTGACCTACCTTCTGCAGTATCATTATTAGCTATAGGTTCAGAGTCTCCCTTACCTTCAGAAGAAATTTTTCTTTGATTATAGGCATTTACACTCGTTCCATTTCTAAGCTCTCTCTCTACAGTTTTTGCTCTGTCTATGGAAAGTTGTAAGTTAGAACCAACACCCTTCCTATACTGTGTATTATCAGTATGACCAATCACAACCAAATCTCCAGGATAATTCGCCAAACCATTACCCAACCTCTCCAAATTCTTTTTCTTTTTAAACTCTTCCGTCAATTCCGCAGAACCTACATTAAAAGCACCATCTGAGGTAAAAATCAGTAACCATCCAAGAGGATGCTCTCTAATCTGAAGCCACCCCTCCTTAAGAATTGAAGCTAGCTCTGGAGGAGGAGTTGTTCTTATAGTTGCCAAAACAGGAGGCTGCCACGCATCAATCTCATTACGTAACTCCCTAGACAAACTATGCAAGTAAAGAGAAATCAAAAGATATAAAGTAAGAAATGTTAGTATAGTTCCAATTAATAACTTTAAAGGTGTTATTATATGATTTCTTCTTTTTAAGATTTCATAATCCAATAAATGAGTTAAGTCTACTGCAGGTTTCGTAAATAAAAGACCTTTTATTTCACTTTTTAAATGATTTAAAATAATAGGGCCCTGGTCTATAATTCCATACTTACCCAAAAAACCTAAAGATAAAAACAAATCATAAAACTCCAATATTTCCTTATTTTTATTTGGTTTTTCTAGATATCTATCTAAATGCTCAAAACATTTTTCTCCACCCCATGCATCCTTGTAAAACTGAACTAATAAATCCGTGTCAAAAACAATCCCATGCTCTGCCAGTTTTTCATTTAGAAAAGAACAAAGCATATACCCCATGTTATCCACATCTTCAGGTAGATATTGAGCAGATAACAAAACAGTTCTAAAATCTTCTATCTGCTTAGTTAACTGTAATTTTAAAGAAACCAAATCTCTATCATCAATGTTAGTCACATCACCAGAAATAATAGGAAGTATTGCCAACAAGGAAGGAACTGCGGCTTTGACAAAATTATTTCCCCACACCGATTTAGCAATAATTTTTTTTATGCTTCCTTGACTTACATTTGTCTGATACTTAACAGCATCACTATCAACTGAGTCTGAATCATTATTGCTAATATCTAATGAACGTGCCCTACGAGCCCCCTTATATTGAACTGAAAGAGAAGGATCTGAATCATATTCTGTTGTTCTGGTTTGAGAGCTACCCACTGATGTATCTACTTCATCAACTAAGGCAACCTCTTCATCCATATCTTTGGGCATTTGAATTTTTTTATTATGAGCAGTATCAATTTTACTCATTGTATCCAATGCTGCCCTCTCAGGAGAAACTTTCCCCCTCACTCTCGAGCGTATATCAGAGATAGCCGAACTGATTTGATTTTCTATAAATTTCATTTGACTCTTCTTTCTCTTATTCCCCAAACATCAAACCTTAAAGAAGGAAAATCACCTACAATACTCAATGCAATAGACACAGAGGATAAAGTTCTCTTATATAAATCATCCTGATTATCTAATTCAAAATAAACACTACTAGGATAATATGGCACATTTCTAGGTGGTGTAGCTAAAGGAATCATGCGAATTCCAGGCAATTGTAATTCAATAAGATCAGAAATTAAGTCTGCTGGCCCAATCTTTGTTTGGGCTGGAAAAATTACTTTCAGTTTATCTGATGGTACATTAGCACTGACTGCAAAAATAATTTTCTCAACTCTCAACTGAGGATCATTCTGATGAATATAAATTCCATCACCAGCATCCAAAAATTGTAAACCAACTGAAGGAGACTCTATTATTAAAGATAAAGCTCCACGTAAGGATCTAAATAAATTAAAAAAAGAAACATGCAAGGATTCATGTTCATACACAATATTCCCTATACCACGAAACTTTTCAGCTCCTGGCACAAAAGAAATTTTCCCTAACATCTCTAATAGTACAAAAAAGATTCTCTCTGGATGAGCTAGAGGAAGAGAAAGTAAATGACTTAACTTTAACTTATACTCATTAAAAATCTGCAATAACAATAACTCTAACAATTCAGATAAATTACCGATAGATTGATCAAAGTAATCCTCCCCTATATAGGAAAGTCTAGACGATATAATACCAAGAATCTCTTCTGTAGAACTTTTCAACCAACCTATAGCTCTAAAATCAAGTAACGGTGGTAAAAAGTTTTCATCTAAAAATATATTATGTCCATCTTCTGAAAACTCTTTGACTCTACATATGGGCAAAACTGTTTCGGATCCAGTAATTGTTTTTTGCAATACTAATCTAGCATTCAAGGTTACCATTTGTACATACGTACTTTGGGGAGTTCCATCTTGAGCTACTCCGTGATTTCTATCTGTCACCTCATTTTCTACAACCACATATCTAGAATTACTCTTCTGCTCAGCATCCATATTAATATAAGGATTACCCAAAATATCAAGAGACAAAACCAAACAAACAATCTCCCCTTGATGCTCTTTTCTCAAGCCAATCGGGAGGGGTAACGGATCATTACTAGGCATATCAAACGGAGTTCCATCAGGAAAAATTCCCTTAGTTTTTTTAATTGCCAATTTATTTTGTTCCAGTAGTGCATGATCAATCTCTAGCTCCAGGAATCCCCACGGATAAGGAGCAAAAACACTATCCTTTTTATTGATCAGATTTTCAAAATAACGATCCTGCTCCTGAAAGTGTTGGGGTTCCATCATCATACCTTCAACCCACAGTACTTTTTGTTTTGGAAGCACTTGACCCCCCCTTTGTTATAAACCAATTATTACCAAACAAATCACCCAATAATTACATTTACAATCGCTTGAAATGGATACAATATCATCTCAAATACAGTTTTCACAATGTCAACTGTTAAATTAGTATGTCCATCCAGGCTTTCAGTATTTATTTCAGTTGCAGCTCTAGTTAAGTGCATGCTTACGAAAAAAAACAAAAACACAGATAAATTAATAAATTTCTTCATGATCACATCTCTCTAAAGCTCTTTAGATGGCATTAATTATAAATTTAACGACTATCTCAACAGGCAAAAATGCAAACTTTAGAACAGTCCAAGAAACATCTTTGCCAAAATTATAAGAAGTATCAATAACAGGTTTGCCTGTTGGCCCATCAGAATTAAAGACGTAAGAGTCCTTTGCCGATAAGTTAGGTGAAGTACCAAACATTAAAGCACCCACAAAAAATGAATAAACAACCTTTCTCATAGAAAGCACCCCTTCCTTCAAAATAAAATAAAATAAAATAAAATAAAACAATTCAAACACTCTTAAAAAAATCAAAATACAACTACGCCACTCCCATTCTTCTTATCTTTGTTTTTATTGTTTTTATTATTTTTATTTGTTTCTACTTTACCAACTAATATCTCATTCCTAGTAATTTTAACTGGTATTGCTATTTTTTTATGTTTCTTGATAATTTCAACCCTATCGATTGGTTTGAAATCATTCAGCTGCTGAAAATTAGCTCCAGCCACCAACCACAAAGGAGCATCGTCCTTACGATTGTAAACAATATCAAAATCTAATTGATAACTTTGATTAGGTGAAACCATCAACTCCCTAGAATCAATCACTTCATTACCTTCTGTAGTATCTTTACAAGGTATACCATCATAAACACCATCTGGAGACCAATATTTAGATTTAACAATAAAGAAACAAGCCTTAACTGGCTGTGCACCTTGATTATCATATCCAGGATTTATCGTACCATCAGATTCTAAAGAAACATTAATCTTAATATTGCTTTCATTAGACAAGATTGTACTAGGCAAATCAAATAATTGCCTACAAGAAGACAAAGATAATACAACAAACAACACTTTCCACCATCTTCCAGCCATAAACTAAGCTCCTTAAATTTTCTATTTAGGACATCACATAATATTTCGTTTGACTAGGAGCCACCTGATTGCCCATTGAGTTATTATTATTATGAGTTCCCATATCCCCTAATCTTGTCTTTGGCATACCTTGCAATATATACACACCAGAACCATTAACTGGTTGTTGCTGAGCAGAATTGGTCCCCGATGCAGCACCTATAACACTTCCATTAGAAACTGTATTAGTCCTAATAGTCCCCATATTCTGCTGGTTAGGGCCCATCAAAAAATAATTAGAGACATTGGGAACACCAGAACCATTAGGAGATTCATTCGGACCAGAGGCAGGTATCATTGGCTCAGCGCCAGCAAATCCTGTTCCACCACCATTATTATTAGCTGCTGTCATAATCATCACCCCATATGAACTTGACCACCATCTATCTTAAGAAGTGCGTCAGATTGAATAACGCCTATCTTATTCCTCAATGTGTAGGTCTGAGAAACCTTTATGAATAAGTTTTTAGACTTTACTTCCTCAGAATTCTTAACTTCTTTATAAGAATTATAAGCTACCGTGTAGATCTCATTATATACGTATTTTGATAAACTGGAATAAAATTCTGTTTTTTCTGCTCTTACAATATAATCATGTGTATCAAAAATAACTCTTTTACCAATCGACATCTCAATATTAGGTGCTACAATTTTTAGATTATTTTTTTTAAAATCAAGCGTAACCACTTCCTCTTTTTTTGATTTCTCCAAAATAAAAACTACAAACATTACTTGACCATCAAAAATAGCACTAACTTTATCTCCCTCATCTGGTAATATTAAACAGCTAGTTGCAATTTCAACAGGATATTCAGGATAATCATCAAGAAAAAGTTTATTTTCTACGTCAAGGCAAATATGACCAATAACAGTTTGACCTATTGTCACAGCCTCAGACTCATAATGTACCGATTTATGAAGAGGTTCATTTACTACCTTAGATTTAAATTCCATAGCGACTAACTCCAGAAGGAAAAACAGGAAACTCTAAATTTTTATCTCTCGGTCCCACTTGATGGCTGTTATACCATTTCTCTATAGATCCTAATAATGGATCACTAGAAATAAGAGAGCGATCAGTAAAATCCAATTTCGCTCCATGTGTTTTTACATTACTTTGTTTTGTCTTAATAAGACTGCTAGAAGTCAAAGATGCTCCCCTATAATCAGCTTTATAAAACTCACTTTTAGAAAAATCGGTGTTTTTAATCACTGCTCGATTAAAAGAAGCAATATTAAAAACACACTGATAATATTTAGAATGATATATTTTTGCATCTGTTAGTTGTGAATTATTAAAGGCAACATACTCATATTTACTATTATCTATTTTTGCTTCCACAAAATTTCCATGGTTAAATTTTAACTTATAAAACTCTGAGTTATTAATATACGATTGGTGAAAGCTTATTCGATTAACATCTAACCCCTTCAAAGTAAGCTTATCCAATTGACAATTAAAAAATACAAAATCTTCAGCATTTCCTAAATAAAAAGCGTTCTGATTACATTCTGAGTTGGCAACAATCCTAATCTTAAAAGAATTATTTTCATAAGTAAGTTCTAATAACCTAGATTCCACTATACTAGAATGTTTAATATCATTTTGAATAAAACTACTCTTTTGTAATAAACTATTAACAAAAGAAGTACTAAATAAACTTGACTCTTTAATTTTTAAATTATTAAGCTCAACATTATTTAATTGTAATTCTTCAAAAAAACCTCTTCTTCCAAAAACATTATTGATTTTCGATTCATTAAAATCAATTTCCGTTACAATCAAATTTAGAAAATTAATACGATCAAAAGTACAGTCATTAAAACTGACTGTACTTAATTCACAATCCACAAATTCCACATTCTCAAAAATGCACTTCTCAAACCTAACCTGATTAAATAATGAATTCGATATTTTTATATTCTTAAATTTATAATTAGAAAAATGTATATTGTGTAGGGAGAAATCGCCCCTAGATAAACTAGAAAACACCCCATTTTTTTTAATCTTAGGAATTGCAAAAGACTCATTCATATTTGTAAAATCCTGCTAAAATTTTATTCAAAGTTAAGTTCTCTTAGGAACCCACAAAACTTTATCCAAAAGACATCTTTTAAAACTTGTGTTTTCATTCTGATAAATTAATGCAAGGTTAGAACCTATCAAATTACACTCAGAAAGAACTGCTTCTCTCAAATCTGAATTATAAAATATATTTTGTTGAAGTCCGCACTCTTTCCACTCAGTCTTAAACAAAATTGCATCTTTTAAAACCGCAGTCATCACATCACAATTAATGAACTTAGTACCAGTAAAATCAGAATAACTACCATTGATCTCTTTGATATTACAATATTCAAATAAGTTGTCTCGTACAGTAGCATTGCCCATACCCATTTTTTCTAACCAGCAATCCCTAAAAGTACATTTTTCTAATTTACTCTCAAGTCCCAAAACAAAACTAGAAATAAAGCTTTTATCAAAAACACAATTTTTAAAAAAAGAATAAACAATTGAGTTTTTCTCCAATTTCGATTTATTAAATCCTACCGAGATTAAATGGGTATTTTTAAAAGTGCATGCCATTATCAAACTATCAGTAAATGATAAAATATCTATCTTACTTTTTAACCAATTAATTCCATTTACTTGAACAAATGAAAATGCTACATCATTAAAATAACAATTTTCTATCTTAGATTCAGAAAATTTAGAATTTTTTAAAACGACCTTCTCAAACTTCATAGAAGAAAAGGCTAAAGAATTTAACTCCGATTCCAAAATCTTTAAATTTTTCATGGTACAGTCAGTAAATTCAGAATCCTCTAAAGCAGACTTACTAAAGACATTTCCATCAAATACACAATTATAAAAACTACATTTCTGAAATATACAATTAATAAATTCATACCTTGAAAAATCTATATCCTTAAACTGACAATCACTAAACTCTTTTTCGGAAATAGTTGTACTATAGGAATAAAATTCTCCATAATTTTTATCTTTAAACTGATATTCATCAGATAATGAGAAAACATCATCACAAACTATTTCATTTTTTTGTATCTTATTAAGATTTTTTATATCTTGATTTGATTCAGACATTTTTGAAAATGAAATAGCTTCTCCTATCTCTGCAAAATATTGATCTACTTCCTTCTCATCCATAGGTCCAGGTGTATACCTAATAGAGCTAGGATGGTTTTCCATAGAATGGATAACATTAATTTTATAATTGTTAGGCATCAAATCCAAATCTAATAACGAATCTAGCTTAGAATCTTTACTAAGTCTCTTTCTCAGAATATCAGAGTAATAATTTTTATCTCTAGGACAATTATCATTATCTAAAGCTAAGAGCAAAACATCATAAGGCTCTTGTGTCAATTCCCTAAGTAGAACTTCTCCAGTGAAAATAAGTAAAGCCACATTGAAATCAGGCACAAGCCAAATTGTTTGTAAAAGTAATGGAATATTATCAACTATTTTGTTATTAACTGCACCAAAAGCCCTCGCAGAAACCTTAGGAAAATTACCTTTAATTGTATCTTCTGTCTCTGAAAAACCTCTCAATAAAAAATTAGATCCACTTGGCCATGCCGCACTACTAAGCCATTGATCTGGTGCTGCTATTTGAAAGTAGCGCAGATCAAATCCTTTTGGATATCCAGGATAAACCTTTTCTAAATATTCTGGAGAGGACATAATGGGAGAAATTTTATCAATATATTTCTTCCTTTCATGAAAACTAAATGGAATTGGCGATGGAGAAGCAAGACTTTCCCTCTCAAATAATCTATCTTCCTTTCTTAAAATAACATTAGGAGCATTGTCGACTATAGTATTCCCCTTTCCCAGTGGATTATATTTATTATCGACCCCACCCCAAACATTTGCATGGTCCATCGACATCCCATAAAATTTTCCCCTTTTAATATAGGATCCTTCTCCCAAAATTCTCCACTCTTTTTTTAGTTTGCCGACATTAACTTCTGCATCTAATGAATAAACCTCTTTTCCTATAGATGCATGACCAACCAACACATATTCAGCAAATTGCTTAACAACTGGTACATCTAGAAAAGGAACTGACTTAGGCGATTTATCCCAAACATCCCACACCTCCGGCTCAGTAATAAAGTGGTCTGTTTTATCAAGATAACAACCAGCAATAGCACTAATACCTAAATAACAATCTTTTTCCAATTGGTATGCATTCTTCAAAAAAACTAATTGTTGTGGTTTTACTATTTTCATGCATTACTCGATATAAATTATAATTTAATATCAACTCCAGTCTTATGTATTGATACCCCTACGAAGCTAATACTAACCCCCACCTTACTCTTTGACATACAAGTAGTACTCATAGAACTTCCCGTAGTACTTACTGAACTCCCTGTAGTACTTACTGAACTTCCGGTAGTACTTATTGACTTTCCTGTAGTACTTACTGACTTTCCTGTAGTACTTACAGAACATCCAGTAACACTACACACACTACCTACCTTACTCATAGAACTTCCGGTAACACTAACTGCACAGCCTACTGTACTCATTGAACTTCCTACCGTACTGATAGATGATCCAGTGACACTACGTGAACTGCCAGTCGTACTTTCCGAACTTCCTGTATAACTCTGACTCATTCCAACCACACTGGAAGAAGAACCAACAAAAGAGTCGCTTCTCCCAACCATACTAGTGCTTTTACCAGTAAATGATGTCGAGTTACCAGTAAATGATGTCGAATTACCAGTAAACGATGTCGAATTACCAGTAAATGATGCCGAATTACCAGTAAACGATGTCGAATCACCAACAAAAGAAACACTTTTCCCTGTAGACGAGACACTTACCCCTACACTACTTGTACTAACTCCAGTAAAGCTATTCGAGACACCTGTCGCTGAAAAAGCATAATCAGTAAATTTAAAGTGTGATGTTAGAAATTTGGTAGAAACTCTTTTAACTACTTCGTAAAGGTCTTGCCCGACAAACTTAGCATCATTTCTCTCTGTTACTCCTTGAAAATCTCTCTCTGCATGGATCATTATCCTTTCATTGTCACGTTTATCATCCATTGTAAATAAATTAGCGTTAGCTGGAACACCAAATTTAAGAGATCGCGAAACCATACCACTGTAATTAATGTGCTTAGGTAACTCATAAGGAGGAGGATTATCCCCATTGTAAACATTACCTATAACTAATGGTCGGTCAATATCACCATCCATATAGGCCACTAGAACTTCTTGTCCTACCCTTGGCATTGACACAACACCCCAGCCTTTACCTCCCCAAGCCTGAACTACTCGAATCCAACATGAGCTATCTTCTTCTGTTTTTTTATACCTATCCCAATGAAAATGGACACGTATTCTGCCATGCCTATCTGTATGAACTTCTGATTTTACTGGTCCAACTACTGTTGCACTGTGAATACCGGGAACTTTTGGTTTACTAGAAGTTTGGATTGGTCTAAAAGGTATACTTGCATCCAAAACTTGAAAATTACAAACAATATTTCGCCCCACACTGTTTGAACTATCTGGACCATCCTGTAGAAAAACATAATCAGCTTTTATCACTTTATATTTTGTATTCTTCTTACTATTTGGATGTCGCTTTAAAGAAAATGAGTGTCCAGGAACCATACCAACTAGATTACCCTCCCCACTAAGCATGTTAGTGTTTGCGGTCATTTCTTCTAGTCTTATTTTGGCTAACGAGTTACCTCTATCTGGATCCAAATAATTTTGGGAGTAATCATACCACTCAAGGGGAGTCCCTGTTATTTTTAAAGTTTCTTGATTCTCAACATTAACATGTAAGTCCTTTTTAGGTTCCAAATAATCAAAGTCTCTTAATATAACCTGATTCGGCCTAACCTTATTAACCCTATTAACTTTCTGGATTGCCTCTCCAATACTCCTATGTTCCTCTCCATCTGGAACGAAATCTATTTTTGAGTAACCACCTTCCAAGGCTGGAAAATCTTGTTTGTCAGTAATAATCAGCGTATGTTTGCCATTCTTATGCTCAAAATAATACCATATTCCTTCAAATTGCAGCAATCTAGTAACAAAGTTAAAATCACTTTCATTGAATTGAACGCAATAATTGCGTTTGGGATATTTAGATTGAACATTAATCTTGTAATTCGATGAACTATATCTTGAAAACACGTCTTTTATGATTTCAATAACATCAACATGTTGGTAAATTTTACTATTCCTATTCTGAGTTAAAAACCATAACCAAGGACTTAGTTCTAAATCATAAGTATAGTGTTCGCCCAATTGCCCTGTATCTATTCCCCCTACAATATAAGCATAAAAATACCTATATCCACTCTTATCTGGTTTTTCTATACTAACTTCAACTAACTTACCTAACAATTTTTCTATGTCAATACTAGGATTAGGACTCTGAAACGCAAGGTGATAATTCGAACATACAGATAAACCTTCATGAGTTTCAAAGCTTAGAGGATAGGCCTCATAAGCCTCCAATTGACTGTTTTTGATATTTATTAACATAGCAACAACCCCCTAACTTTAAAGTTTCATTCAAAATCAAGTACCATCTTTCCCTGACTGTCTAAGCTTAATATGATTTTCTTTATTTTTTCATTATTCTTCTTAGATAAAAGCAATCTCTCACTAATCGGAGGTAAAATTGTTTTTTCTAATAAAGATTTAATTGCTCGCCCACTATTCGGATGATTAATAACTTTCTCCACAACCCAACTGCAAACGCTTGGATCAAACTCAAATTCAATTTTTAACTCTTTTTCGAAATGATTTTTTAAACGCATCAAATTCACGTTTGCAATTGCTAGCAAAGATTCTTCATTTAATGTTCTGTATGGAATAACATCCATTCTAGCCAAAAGGGCCAAAGAGAATTTTTTCACTAATTTATCATGTATCAATGTCTTAAGTTTATTTATTG
This sequence comes from Neisseriaceae bacterium PsAf, assembly GCA_017114885.1. Classification (GTDB taxonomy): domain Bacteria; phylum Pseudomonadota; class Gammaproteobacteria; order Burkholderiales; family Neisseriaceae; genus QFNR01. Next base: position 23,947 of record WNLJ01000028.1, read on the forward strand.
TAATGCCAGTATCTTCCCCTAAGACCTCTTCTATTTCTTCACTGCCAATATTACTTGTTAAAAAAATATAACATTGTTTAAAACTTATTATTCTTCCTTCTCCATCCTTCATCCAACCTTTATCAAAAACTTGATAAAAAATCTCGTGTACATCTGGGTGAGCTTTATCAAACTCATCTAATAATATAACCGAATAAGGTCTTTGCCTTACCGCTTCGGTAAGCTTACCCCCTTTACCATATCCCACATAGCCAGGAGGTGCTCCCTTCAAAACCGAAACCGAGTGAGATTCTTGAAATTCGGTCATATTAAAAGTAATCAAATTATGTCTTCCACCATACATTATATCAGCTAATACAAGCGCTGTCTCTGTTTTACCTGTTCCTGAAGGGCCAGTTAATAGAAATACGCCCAACGGACCATCATTAGGTTGGGCTCCTGATATCGCAATCTTAACTTTATCTGCAATTTCATGGATGGCTTCCGATTGTCCAAAAATAGAATCATTCATATTTTGTTCTAAATTTAAGGAGTTCTCCAAATCATCCTGAATCATTCTATCCGATGGAATACCCGTCCAATCAGACAAAACATCTGAAATTACTGATTCATCTACCCAAGGGAAAACCAATGGATTATTATGTTGAAGCCAATCTAATTCATTAATAATATTTTTCTTATCAACAATATCTTCATTACTAGACATTTTACTAACTAATTCTTTTTCTTTTTCATATTTTTGATTTAATTTTTGAATTTCTTCTTCAATACCAGAAATAAGTTCCTCTACCTCTTTCTTTCTTTCAGTTACATCTTCTCCTAATGAAGCCTCCTTTTCCAAAGAACTTAATTCAATTTGCAATAAATCTAACTTTGCTTGACATGTTTCAACCGAAGACGGCACTATATCATGGCTACTTGCCACTCTTGCACACGCAGTATCAAGAAGACTAATGGCCTTATCTGGCAATTGCCTGAGGGGTAAGTGTCTACGAGAGAGCTTAACAGCCGAAACAATAGCAGAATCCCTAATAATTACGTTGTGATAATCAGCAAAATAGGGTGCTACTACTCTAATCATATCAATTGCTTTTTGTTCATCTGGCTCATCTATATACACACTTTGAAATCTTCTAGTAAGTGCCGTATCCGGTTCAATGAATTGTTTATATTCAGACCATGTGGTTGCCCCTATCATCCGCAATTCACCTCTTGCTAACATTGGTTTCAATAAATTAACTGCGTCACCAGTACCTTCCTGCCCTCCAGCTCCAATTAAGGTATGAACTTCATCGCAAAATAATAAAATAGGAAATTCACTTGATTGAATGGCCTCAATTAATTTTTTTAATCTACTTTCGAACTCTCCACGAACTCCTGCTCCTGCTTGTAATTTTCCAAGGTCAAGTGACATAACTCTCGCCCTCTTTAATAGCTCTGGGACCTCTTCTTTAATTATTTTGAGAGATAAAGCTTCTACCAACGCTGTTTTACCTACTCCAGCTTCTCCTACCAATATAGGATTATTCTGTCTTCTTCTTGATAAAATATCGATGACCTGCCTAAGTTCAGCTTCTCTACCCACTACTGGATCTATTTTGCCATCTTCTGCCTCTTTCGTAACATCAACACACCACTCTGCTATTTGCTCTAAGACAGAATCTTGTTCTCTTAAGGTATCTATATTTGTATTACTACTATCAGTCTCATGAACTAATTTTTCACATTCGACTGAGTCTTGTAAAATAACATCAAATTGGTCTAGAGCCTCTTGTATATCAACTTTTTCAAACTCAGAATCCAATCGGTATAGCCACCTTCGAAACTCATTATCAGTCAAAATACCTAGTAGTATATGACCTGTTCTTATGGACGAAGACGCATTTTGTATCTGTGAAATAATCAACCCTCTTTCCACCGCTGTTTCTAATCTAGTAGAAATATCATTAACAACACTCGAAACATTAGGCATCGTATGAATTATTCTTTCCAATCTAATATTTAAACCAGAAATATCTACATCATACCTATCTAGTAATTGAAAAATATCACTATCCTCTCTATCCAATAGAACCTTCAACCAATGTTCTAACTCAACATACTCATGTCTATACACCCGACATAGCCTAGTAGATTCAACTAAAGTTTTATTCGCAAAACTACCCAATTTTGAAAACAAGAGCTCTCTTTTATACATAATTTATACCTAATTTAATTTATTATTTTCACTCGGAGAATAAACAACTTTTTTCATCATTTGTTTTTTGGGCTTAAGCCAAGAGTTTTTACCCATTTTCATATCTTTCAGCCCTTTTCTCGATGCAGGATTAGTTTCGATACACAATATGACATCAAAATCTAATAGATACTTTACAAAATCCTTACATACAGCTATTAGTATTTTTAGCTTATCTTCTCCCCTATCATAATCCAGATAACTTTCATCATAAAAAGGCCCCAACTCCAATAAAGCACTATATTCAACACTATAAAATCTACTACCCAATAATTTCTTCCCTAATACAAACTCAGCATTATTTTTATGGGCTATCCAAGTAGGATATCTTTTGACTACATTAACACTCACATTAAAATAATGACTTATAATCCTTTTAAGCTGATTTAAAGAAATCTTTCCACCCACATAAGCACCAGGAAATGACCTTCTAACTTTCTTGATATGTGTATCATATTTAAAATTACCATCGACCACTCCTGTAACTTGATCCATCTTTTTTTGAAACGCATTAGATTGAGGTTTGTCATGACCAACCGCAACATTTAACTGTGACCAACTACAATATTGATACAGGGCAAATCTCTGACTAATCACATTCATAAATTTTTCAAATGCCCTATTTTTATTTAAAATATATTCACTTCTTGCATGCTCAGTCACAAAAAGAGGCATCGGACCATATGGTGCAAATAATCCAAAGTGTCTACTTTCTATAACAACTAAGGGAGGTTGGCCCTTTTTCTTCACAATTTGCCGTAACCCAGCCACTTCCTTCGTGGCAAAAGACATATCTGCTGGTTGTTCTATCCTAATCTTTAAAAAATATTTATCTCTACTTTGTCCTAGTCTTAGATAAGGTTCCCACACTTTATCAACTCTTCTGACTAACTCAAAAAAATCTTGATTAACAGAAATATTTGGAATAATTTCAATATAATCATCCAGTACAGATAGTTTTGACTTAACTGACCTAATATACATTCTAAATTATCCCTTTAATGTCATAACTTGATTACCATCAATATTTAGACTCATAAGTAAGCTTTGGTTTAAATTACAGTATTCAGATAAAGAGTGATAAAGGATAGTACCAAACAACAACGCCCCTTTATCCGAATGCTTTCTTGAAAGAATATTTAAAGTTGCCTCTACACCCCTGGCCCAGGTAATAGGTCCCTTTCCATAATATCTGGTGTAACAATGTTCAAATACCATTTCTGCAACACTTTCTATACGACTAATCTGCGATGGTTCTTTATCATTAGCAAAAAAATACAACCAATTTTTAATAAAACGAGCACAATTACCAGCTCGATCTTTAGTATGATTAAACGGACTTTCTGATAATACTTGTAAAGCATTCCAAGCCAAATTCATATCAGGAAGATCTACTGGCCTACTCGGAGAATTTAACAATTCCACACCTAAAATAGGAAGAGACTTTTCCAATGACAGAGAAGGACTTTGCAATAATTTAGGGTTAAAATTTCTATCTGAGACATACACAACCACAGACAAATGACTTATCTTATCCAAATCAACTGTGGTATTCCCAGAGGAAAGAGTAATAAAAACATCATCTACACTCAAATCATTATTTTTATAATATTTTGTTTCTATTTTACTTTCCCTTCTTCTAATAGAATATGCACATCTAGCATCGTTTTGATCATATTTAGCATCCATATGAAGTGGAGAAAACACGACATCTTGTCCATCCGGTAATATACCCACAACCTCATCTATGTGATGTATCTTATATAATGTAGGATCATTTTTATCTACAACTATAGGATGTTCAAATTTCAAGTTGTTAATCAAAACTGGATCGCATCTCTTCTTATATAAATTAACAATTGGAGTAGCAAATAATTTAAAATTAGAAGAACTAATGTTATCAACTAAACTCAAGCTCCTATTTTTCAAAATAAAAATTATTTCAAATTCATAACTATCCTTGATACTTCCTAAAAACTCTTGTACACCATCAAGCTTTAAACTTAAAAACTTAGAAGGAAAATTCAAATATTCCTTTAATATCCTACTTCCAGGCAAACCACCTATAGCTTCTGGTAAACAAGAGTCCTCATTCAAAATACCAAACAATTGTATTGAGGATACATCTAGGACTTTAGAATAAACCTTAGTCTGAGATTTAGACCATAATACAACCCGAATAGAGTCTGAAAAAATACTATGAAAAATTTGATTAGCCTTAACAATATCTCCAGAAAAATTAATAGTAAAGGGATCTAATTTTAACTCTGATAAAGGTAAACAATATCTCGTGCCACATTTAATAGATATATGAGACAGTGAATCTTTAAAATAATTGGCTACTGATTCTGGTAAATAGGACTCTGGGGCTATTGAGTAAAAAGCATCCTCTATCACTAAAGGCTGGAGAGTAACATCTCTAGATGTAACAAAGGTAACTGGTTTACCTGACAAAGATGAATCTTTCATAATCACTTTGCTACCTCTTTTAAGAGAAACATCTTCATTCCACTGAGGGTATGTTAAATCAGGTTCAATCGCAATCATGGACATAGAAGGTGTAGGTGTATACCATAAGGGAGCTAGTCTCGACAACATTTGAACTGCAATCTCAGGTTGCTCATTCGATAACTTTTGCTGAACTCTAGCTGATAAAAAAGCAGTCCCTTCCAATAGTCTTTCAACAAAAGGATCTTTAATTTCATCAGAATATATGCCTAAATATTGGGCTACCTGCGGATTTTCTTTGGCAAACTCCTTCCCTATTTCCCTAAGGTAATATAGTTCTTCATTATAAAAATCTAGAAATTCATTATTCTTCATAATATATAACTAAACGAATCAATTAACTAAATAACATTTACAATACCACAAGAATAATCCAGTGCAATTCTTAAATTTATTTCAATTCTATCGCTACTAATATTTGTTATACCCTGTATATCAAATAATATAGACAGCACCTCATTATCTGCATTATCTATAATCGGGATAACCTTTATCGAATTAGAATCTAACCTTGGTTCGAATTTGGATAATACATCAGCTATTTTCTGAGCCAGAACAACCGGATTGGTATTGATAGGCATAGATTCATTGAAAACTGAACAACCTAGATTTAAAACAGAATCCTCAACATATTCATACTTTTTCAGATCAAAATAAGCACTGTGAGAAGCGTCATTCAATAAATTTTCAATATCCCTAGACAAAGTCTCTTGCAAAAATGAATAACCATTTTTTCTAAATGTTTGTGAACTTAACTTATCAAACAAAACGGGAGAAGAAGTTTTCATTCAAAGCCCTCACATCAATCATAAAAATCAAAGAGGTTAAAACACATAAAACATAGAAGAAGAGAAACCATTTACTCTCTTCTTCTATCTCTTTAGCAGCTAAATCAAAGTCTTGTATTGGTTTTTAAATCATAACCAGCTTTAATTGCAGCACCCATAGAGCCATCATTATTTTGCGCCTTATATTCAACTTCGATACGTGCAAAATTCAATTTGATTACATCTATTGGTAACACTGGATTCTCTTCAAAATCTTTTCTTGATCTGTTCTCAATAAGAATATTTCCCCTTGTATAGAATGAAGAAACCAAACAATTACTAAAAGTCACTCTTAAGAAATCTTGCTGACCTTTACCCGCCTTTCTACATACCAACTGTGCTTTGTTAATATGCTCTCCAGTTGCACAAAGTAAAAATAACTTAGGCGAAGCCTTATTTGTAACCATATGAAATTCAAAATCTTTCATTTCAACTTTACCAGCTCCGCCACCAGCACCAAAACCCCAGTGACCAGAATTTTCTTCACCCCATTGCCAAGATTGAAGCTGAATCCAACCTTTATAAACACTATCAGGCGATTCCCCTTGTACACCATCTATATTTAAAAAATAGTCAACTAAAGCTGCCATAATGTGATTCTCCTTAATTATTAAAATCAATTAAAATTAACAACTTACTTTCCCCACATTTCCCCTCAAAAAGAAGAAATGTTAACTTACAATCTACGTATTGGTAATAATCTAAACAATCGTTATCAATACGCAACAAACAGCAATAAACAAGTTATTAAAAAAGCTCATGTTCGAGTATAATTATCATACAATAATAGGGGTTTGTCAATATAACCAGGACATACTGCGTTAACACGAATTCCTTTAGCTGCATAATCAATTGCTAAAGTCTGAGTTAAGAGTTTTACACCCCCTTTAGCTGCCGAATATGCAGTTACTGCATGTTTGCCAACAAAACTATGTATCGAACCTGTATTCACAATCACGCCCTTTTGATTATTGTCCAACCAATATTTAATTGCATATCTGTCGGTTAAATAAACGCCTGTTAAATTAGTATCGATGACCTTTTGCCAATCAGATAACTCTAAATCTGCAATAACAGCCCCACTAACAATACCTGCATTCGCACAGACAATATCTAATTATCCAAACACTTTGATTGTTTCTTCAATTAAATCCTTTACATTTTTTTCATTGGTAACATCTGTTTTGAAAAAGGCAGCTCTTTGTTCATCCTCTTTAGACAACTGCTTAGCCAATTTATCTCCCGCTTGGCTAAAATCAGCAATCATCACTTTGGCGCCTTCTTGTAAAAATTTCTCCACAATTGCCTTACCAATACCACTAGCACCACCTGTTACAATAGCCACTCGATTAGAAAGTTTCATCCTAAATCTCCTTTAAAAAAATTCAATATTAATTACCTCATACTATGTTGATACACCTTTTCTACATAGAATACAAATTAAAAAATAAGCACTCAGTAAGTTCGATTTGAAATTATAAAAATATATTTTTCTTTAATAGATTTACTTCAATAACCCAACTAGAAATATAAAAAAATCAAAGTAAAAAAACGACCAATCATCTTGAGACAAAATAAATTGTAGCCAATAGATTTTTCCTTTATGATAAAAACATTATTGTAAATATTTAGGTGTTATTCGCACCCTAAAGCATACTTTTTAAAACATTCTTATGGACAAATCTATGAAAAAAAAAATTAGCAATATCTTTAATACTAGGTACTTTTCTTCTATCTACACCTATGGTTTTTGGCGAACCAGAAGTAAGTAACGAATCTGAAAATACCACTCAAGAAAGCATAGATATTATCGAAAATCCTAAGATAGATTTAAGTGAGTATTTAGGAAAATGGTATGAAATAGCTGTTATTCCTTATTTCTTTGAAAGGAATTGCGATTCCAACACAACTGCAGAATACTCTTTGAAAAAGAAAAATGTGCGCGTATTAAATTCTTGTCTAAAAAAAAACGGCGAGTTGATTCAATCTGAAGGAACTGCCTTTGTGGCTGATAGCGTTTCAAATAACAAATTGAAAGTTTCTTTTTTACCCAGCCCTTTGAACAAAATATCTTTTTTCAGAGCCGATTATTGGATTCTAGCCATTGAAAAAAACTACCAATCTGTATTAGTTGGCAATCCTAATAAAAAATATCTGTGGATATTATCTAGAGATAAAAACATGTCACAAGAAGAATTTGAAAGATATATCAATATTGCCAAAAAATTAGGATATGACACTAAAACACTGGTTAAAACCAAACAAAATTAAACTTTTTAAAGTTTAATTTTGAGCAATTAAGCACAATAAAAATATAAATGAATTTATTTTGAAAAAGGTTATGGTGTTTTTATCAGTAAACTTCGTTCTTTTAGTGTCCCTAATTGAGCTAATGTTATTTCTGAATTTTTTTCTTAAAAAACACCACCTTTTCTGTTTCTTCAAATCCTAGTGCAACATGCATTGCCTGTGACACGGTTTTCTCTAGCAACACGTCTGAAGCAAGCTCTGTACACCTTTATCAAAACTCCAATTTTATATTTGGTTAATCAATAATTTAGCAATCCCTCGTTACCGATAAGCAGGTAAAACAAAGACCCCTTCTAAAAATCCTACTGGGCTTGTTTCACAACCATTCACATAATCGTGCCGAATAGAACCATCTACAAATCCAAGCTCATTCCCCTGCTCATCAGTGGCCAACAATGAAACAAAATTATCGCAAATAATAATTTCCAATCCTTCTAATAAATGGGTCTCATCATTATCTTCTGGCCAAATTTCTTGTCTTAACCGCACCCATTGCGCCAAATTTTCTCTCTTGATTTCTTGTATATTAACGCGCATAAAATCTTAACTATCCATTTTCTCAAGATGCAACAAAGGATAGGGATCTCCCTCCCCATCCAATTCAGAACGACCTTTTATCTCAAACCCCATGTCCTGATAAAATTTTAACGCTTGGGTATTTTGTTCATTAACATCCAATTGATTCATTTTTAATTCATCAGTGGCAAAATTCAATAATGTTTTTCCTACCCCTAATCCTCTCGCGTCAGAATCAATAAATAACATTTCTATTTTATCGTCACTAAGCCCTAACAATCCCAAAATTTTATCATTATCAGCATAATAATATGATGTTAATTGAGGAAAATATTTTTCTAAAATCAAAGGTCTTAGACTTTGTATTTTGCTTTCTGGTAAAAAATCATGAGTCGCTCGAACCGACCGCTCCCAAAGAGCAATTAGTGCCTCATAGTGTTTTTTATTAGCTATATTAATAGACATACATGTCCTTATTCAAATTCCATATTAAGCCACCATATTAATGGAAATTAATGGAATTTTGTTAAAAATTTAATACGTATATTAAATTTTTCGTTTTATAATGCTCTCTTGATTAATTTATAGATTTATTTTCATGCATATGAAAACTAATCAACAAACGAACAGTACTCTTAATAAAACAGTATTTTTAGTTTCATCAATTATTAGTATCGTACTCATCGTTACCACTCTTATATTCCCCATCCAAGCAAAAAACATTCTGAATAATCTATTTGTTTTTATCGTTCAATATTTTGATTGGTACTATATATTAATCATCGTGGTCTATATCCTTTTTTGTATTATTATTGCCTTGTCTAAATATGGCACTATTAAATTAGGACAGGATCAAGATAAAGCCGATTTTTCTTATGTTTCGTGGGCAGCCATGCTGTTTTCAGCAGGCATTGGCATTGATTTATTATTTTTCTCAGTTTATGAACCCTTGTCTCAATTTATTAATCCCATAGAAGGTGAAGCCCTCACTCAACAGGCTGCTAAAAAATCTATTGAGACCACGCTATTACACTGGGGAATACATGGTTGGGTAATCTACGCTTTAGTTGGCATGACCCTTGCATACTTTGCCTACCGAAAAAAACAGCCTCTGGCTTTAAGAAGTGCTCTAACACCTATATTTGGCCGTAAGCTTACTCAAGGTTGGGTAGGTAATCTAACAGATTCTTTTGGGGTAATATGTACATTACTAGGAATTACGACTAGTTTAGGCATAGGTGTTCTACAGCTCAATGCAGGCATGTCCCATGTTCTAGGTATTTCTACCACCACACTAAGTCAAATAGCATTAATTATTTTTATTATTGGTGCCGCTACACTTTCGGCTGTTAGCGGGCTTAAAAAAGGTATTAAATATCTGTCTATTTTTAATATGATATTGGCTTTATTACTTATATTAGTCGTTCTATTTTTTAGCAATACCTTATTTTTATTGAACGCAATTATCTTAAATATTGGTGATTATTTTCAAAACATTATTAGCAATTCTTTTAATACCTATGCTTATCTAGGACCGAGTGCCAACACTTGGAAAGGTTCTTGGACTATTTTCTTTTGGGCGTGGTGGATTGCTTGGGCGCCATTTGTTGGTCTTTTTATTGCTCGTATTTCTCATGGTAGAACTATTCGTGAGTTTACTTTTGGTATCCTGTTTATTCCATTAGGATTTGTAGTAGCCTGGTTCTGTATCTTTGGTAACGCTGCTATAGAATATTTTAATCTTAGATTAATCAACCAAAATGCGATTAATCAACCTGAAATGGGTTTATTCATGCTATTAGAACAACTTCCATTAAGTTTAGTCTGGTCAATCATCGCTATTATTAGCGCTATGCTCTTCTTTATCACCAGTGCTGATTCAGCGACTCTTGTTCTATCTAATCTATGTTCTAAAAACTTAAAAGAAGATCAAGATGCCCCTATTCAATTAAGGGTTTTTTGGGCGGTGTGTTTAGGTCTTATTACTTTAGGAATTCTACTTGCGGGTGGTTTCGAATCCTTACAATCAATCGCAATTTTAGCAGGACTACCCTTTTCAATCGTCATTATTTTATACATGGTTTCGTTAACTAAAAGTCTATCAACTGAAGTGACTTATAAAACTGTAAATTACCATGCACAAACTGCCAACTGGCAAGAAAGACTAGACAACTTAATAGCACAACAACCCGTACGCCAACAAAAAATCATCACTCAATTTAACCCGATTGTACAACAAGCTATTTCTGAAATTGTGCAACAACTTCATCAGAATAATGTCTTAACAGAAGTTGAACATCAAAATCTATATAGTCATTTAAAAATTTTCGACCAAAATTCAAATAATTATTTCTTTTATGAAATCAAGGTAAGCAAATATGTTCGCCCTGCTAAATTATTCTTATTCCCAAGTCCTGAAGAGAGTAGAACTTCTTTACAAATTGCTGTAAAACTTCTCTATCAGAGTTACACCATCGAGGACACCAATCTCCATAAAGATTTTATCGTCTTAGATATATTAAATCGCTATGAAGATTACCTCAATGCAAAACAAGAAAAATAAGCACTCTTGCTTAAAGTGATTATAAACCTTTAAGTCCTTCAAATTCAGGACTAGTGTTTTTAATCTCCACCTCTGTGACGACGTAATCTACTACTTTTTCAAATGGATCTGTTGCTAATAGATCATCCAACTCATAGCGAGGCATTGATTTAACAAGAATAATACCACCTGTTTGAGGAACTTTAGCACCAGAAGCAACAAACTTACCATTTTGATAATTTTCCTGAACCCAATTTAAATGAGCTTCTCTTAATTCATCAACTTCTTTAATGTCTTTTTTATAAATTAAATTGACTATATACATATATCTTTTCCTAAAAATAATTCACAAAGTTCGATAAAGGCTGATTTTCACATTCTCTATCTTCATTTATTTTGGTTCCAATTTTAATAAAACCAATAATTTTATCTTGAATCTCTAGGCCTAACGCTTTATGTACTGCTTTAGATTCTGTCCATACACCAGTAAACCAAAAAGAATCAAATCCAAATGTTTTTGCTGCTAATTGTATGGCATAAGCCGCACATCCTGCCGTTATCATTTTTTCCCAATCAGGAATACTACTATTATTTCCCATGACTGCTGTTACCACAATAATCATAGGCGATTCTGAACATATTTGTTGTGCTTTGCTTATTTTATTCGGTAACAAGTCTAATTCTTCTACCGCACTTAACAATACTTCTTTTAAATCTGACATTCTATTCTGGCGAATAACAGTAAAACGATAAGGATTAAGCTGACCATGATCTGGCACTTTTAAACCTGCTGCTAAAATAGTCTCTAATATTTCACCTTCAGGGACAGGCATTCCTAAGTCCCGATGAGACTGCCGATTTAATAATAATTCTAATGCATCCATTGTATTGTATCCTTCTTGATTTTTTATTCTCTTCAATGGTTGTGCTCTTATATTGTATTTAAATTGTCTATTTTTATTCCGGTTTATTATACATGAATAAAATAATCCAATATGCGTTCACACTGCTAAAGTTTCTTTAACATAATAAAAAAAACTTTATTTTTTTAAAAAATTATTGTATCTTGGATCCAAAATACAATAAGAGATGAATTCATGAATAACAAATCTGATTTAAGTGCTGCATTTCAAAATGTCAAAATTCCTTATGACTTCACTAGAGATTATGTAGAAGAAAAAATTTTAGAAGCTATTTTAACAAATCGTATTCCAGCGGGTACTTCACTAAGACAAGAAGAGCTATCAAGAATATTCAATGTGAGTAGAACACCAGTTAGAGAAGCTTTAAGACAACTAGCCAGTAAAGGATTTTTAGTTGAGGACACCATGGGGTTAAAAGTGGCTACATTAGATGATGTCGATACCAAAGAATTAAAATCAATGCGTATCTTACTGGAACAAGAAATCATTAAACAGGCGTTGAATAACAATACTAACAATGAAGACGCTTTTCAAAAGGCCAATAATATGCTGTTAGAAATTAATCAGTTACCTGATTATATTGATAAACTTTCCTTACGTATTAATTTTTTATTATGCTTATTCAAGCAATCGCAAAATCAACTATTACTTGAACATGTTCAGCAAGTTTTACAAAAAGAAAAAGGCTTATTCGCTATTCGCTTCTATCAAAAAAAACTTAGCGACCAACTATACGATAATTGCTATGCTTTTTTACAAACATGGGAAACTCAAGATTTAAATCAAACACTTAAACAGCATACAATCTTAATTGAAACATTATATAAACAATTATAATTTTTAAAGGGCAACCCTATGAAAAATAGTCTATCAATTCGTACGGCTAGTAGTTTAATTTTAGCTATGGGAATCGGCCGATTTGTGTATACCCCTATTTTACCTATCATGCAAGCTGGCACTCATATGTCTTCCGCCACTGCTGCCTATATTGCAACTGCAAATTACATTGGTTATCTGATTGGGTCAATGCTAGCCACCTATTATCCCAAAATAAGCCAACAAAATACTCTACGTATCAGTGCTATGGGACTTGTTATTAGTGAACTTGCTATGATGGCAACTTCATTTGCTAGTATATGGTTTATCTTGCGTTTATTTGCAGGTGTTTTTAGTGCTTTAATTTTTATTTGTGCCGCTAAAATGCTTGTGCTTTATCCTAAAAAAATTAATTCCGGTATTGTCTATTCAGGGGTCGGTTTAGGAATTTTTATCAGTGGTATCATGATATTAATTGCAAAAGGATACACCAACTGGCAAGGTTTATGGTTCTTATCTGCGCTACTGTCTATGCCATTTTTGATATTGTCTTGGAGTCTGCCTTTAAATAACAAAATACCTCAGTCCACTCAATCCTCTACTCACTCAAGTACTAATGTATTTAATTTAATGTGGACTTTACTGCTTATAACCTACTTTTTAGAAGGCAATAGATATATCATAGAAGGTACTTTTATTGTGGCCACAATAAAAGATATTAACAGTAATATTGCAGATTATGTATGGATATTAGTCGGATTAGCCGCCGCTCCTTCTACTTTAATTTGGAATTATTTTAACCAAAAATATAGTACCATTTTACTTATTATCATAGCTTTTTTTTCTGCAACTAACTTCAGCCATGATCCCTTTATTTTACCAACAGGCTATTCCATTATTACTTTCTTCATTTTTATTTGGTGCCACTTTCATGGGCATTACCATGTTGGTCATTCAACTGTCGAACCAATGGCAACAACCTAATGGTGCCGCTAAGTTAACCACAATATATAGCATTGGCCAAATTTTAGGACCTTTATGTGTTGCGCCATTCATTCACACCAACTATTTGCCTTCTTTTAAAATAGCAAGTATTATTTTAGCTCTTGGTTTGTTATTATCTATCATCATATTCACTCAAACTAAAAATAAAACTAACTGAATTAATCATTTATGACAAACTCAAACTCTCCTATTTTGCTTTTTAACAAACCCTATGGGGTTATATGTCAGTTTTCTCCTCATGAAAAACACATTACCTTAAAAGAATTTATTGACGTCCCTGGCTATTACCCTGCTGGCCGATTAGATACTGATAGCGAGGGATTACTGATTTTAACCAAAGACGGCCGACTGCAACATGAGATAAGTCATCCTAAATTTAAACAAAATAAAACTTATTTTGCTCAGTTAGAAGGTACTCCTGATATAGAACAGTTAAAACTTTTAGAAACCAGAATTCCACTTAAAGATTTTATCACCCAACCTGCTAAAGTTCGGCTATTAGAAAGCCACGAAGTTGCTAAGATATGGCCAAGAACACCCCCAATTAGGGTGAGAAAAAACATCCCCGACTTTTGGGTTGCTATCACGTTACAAGAGGGAAAAAACCGACAAGTAAGAAGAATGACTGCTCATATTGGCTATCCTTGTTTACGCCTCATTCGAACTCAAATAGGTCGGATCAATTTATTGGATCTAAATTTACCCTTAGGTGAATACGAACTCACTTCAACCCTGCCATAAAAAAAAGATTAGCGTGCACTAATCTTTTTTATTCTCTCTATGTAATTATAATATTTTTATTTATTCTTAACCAAAAAACGATTTTCTCTGCTAATAATTGATTTTTCACCTGCTGGAGATTCTATTGAGCCAAATGGCATTTGGGCAACCAATTCCCACTTTTCAGGAATATCCCAATAATCTTTAACCTCATCATCAATAATAGGATTGTAGTGCTGTAAGGAAGCGCCAATTTTTTCTTTTGCTAATGCCGTCCAAACCGCTAACTGAGCCATGCCACTAGAATGATTGGAAAAGGTTTCAAATTTATCTGCATAAAGAGAAAAATCTTGTTTTAATTTGTCAATGGTTTCATGATCTTCAAAAAATAAGACGGTACCAAACCCCTTATTAAAAGAATCCATTTTTTGAGAAGTAGAAGAAAAATCTCCATCACCCACTATTTTCCTTAAGGTCTCTCTAACAATTTTATCCCACAAATGATGATGTGCATCACCAAATAAAATAACCGCTCTAGATGATTGAGAATTAAATGCCGATGGTGATTGCTCAATAACAGAAAAAATCAGTTCAGATAACTCTTTCTCATCATGAGAAACATTATCTGCTATATCATATATAGTTCTTCTCGTTTTTAGTGCATTAATAACATTATTACTCATACCTATCTCCTAAAAAAATAATAGTAATTTTTAAATCATATCCATATATCTTATTTAAAATATATATAAAACAATCAAACATAGGTTAATACAAACAATCAAATAATACCAATTGATTTGATTAATCTATACAATTTTTATTTTTAAAAAGGGTATGATGTATCACTAAAAAGGACTTACTTATTTGAGTATCTCAACCTTAACTTTAGCCACACCTTTTGAAACAAAGCCTAATTCTTGTGCTGCCGCATAAGAAACATCCAAAATTCTCTTACCAATGTAAGGTCCTCTATCGTTGACCTTTAAAGTAACTGATTTATTATTTTTTAAATTAGTGACTCTAATTTTAGTATTCAAAGGTAATTTTTTATGTGCGGCCGTCATTTTATACATATCATATACTTCACCTGAAGCGGTACGTCTGCCATGAAAAGTTTTTCCGTACCAAGAAGCCAGACCTGTTTGTTCAGACTTAACCACCTGTTCTTTTTCAAGTTTAGAAGCTGTATTATTGGTTAAGATATCATCTACTAATTGTTTATCTTTGATGATGCTAACATCTGTTTGCTGAAAGTTCAGTGGTCGATTAAGAGAATCTTCATCAATTGTGGAATTATTAGTGACAGAATCAATGACTTTACTAAAAACTTGACTATCCAAAGTTGAAGCTAATGAATAATGAATTAATAACATACTCGCTACCAAAAATGCTAAGATTTTTAATGCTTTCATTCAAATCCTAAAAAATTAAAAACCACATTGTATCAAACAATTAGATAATTTTGAAAAATTATCTAATTGTTTTTTCATTTTCTTTCACTTCAACTTGACTTCCCTACAAATTTAGCTTACAAGTTTAACTCTTTAAATAGCTTTAGGGTATTCTCTCTGGTTTTTTGATCATAGATATTTTGAGTAATCATCAATTCATCTACTTTATAAGTCTCAGCCAATTGTTTAATATCGTTTTTTACCTTTTGTGGTGTACCAACATAAGAGTATTTTAAACGCGATTGAACCAATTCTTTTTCCATATCATTCCATAAAGAATCCATATCTCTGGTCGGCTTTTGGACCTCACCTCTTTGCCCACGAATTAAACCTAAAAACCCTTTCAAACTGGAAGTGAATTGATACTCTGCCTCTTCCTGAGTTTCAGCCAATACTACATTAACCGCCAACATGACATAAGGCTTTTGTAAATATTTTGAAGGTTTAAAATGACTGTGGTAAGCATACAACGCTTGCTCTAACATTTCAGGGGCAAAATGAGAAGCAAATGAATAAGGTAAGCCAAGATTTGCCGCCAAAGTAGCTCCATAATTACTCGAACCTAATATCCAAACAGGTACATGGGTATTAGCAGCAGGTGTTGCTAATATCTCTCCTGCTTTTGGTTCATCAAAATAACTTAGTAGTTGCATCACATCTTGGGGAAAAGTATCTTCCTGGTGCATATTTCTGCGTAATGCTCTCATAGTTTTAGGGTCTGTTCCAGGAGCTCTACCTACTCCTAAATCGATTCTATCACCATGTAATTGAGCTAAAGTACCAAACTGCTCAGCGATGGTAAGCGGGCTATGATTAGGCAACATAATACCACCTGAACCCACTCGAATTGTCTTAGTGTGATTTGCAATGTGGTCTATTAAAACAGAAGTAGCCGAACTTGCAATACCAGGCATATTATGATGCTCTGCATACCAAACTCGGTGATAGCCATTTTCTTCTGCCACCTGTGCTAGTGAAACACTATTTTCAAACGCTTGTTTCACTCCAAAATCTTCTCCTACAGGACATAAATCCAAAACTGAAATTGTAGTCGCCATACCATCCTCCATATTCTATTATTTATGTTATCAATATGGTGCTAAATTGATTTTTATCAAGTAATACTAATTTTAAATCTATTCTAATCTAATCTAAAATTTCAAAATATACTTTTTCTTTCCTATAAACTATAATGTCTCTTTTATTCTCTCCCCATAAATATCATGAAAACATTTTTAATGGTTACCTATCGATACTTAGTATTTTTTTTCTATCTAGCTAGATGCTTTATATGTATACTGCTACTCTTCCCGTTTAAACCAGTTGAGGAACGGTTTTCTATTTTAAAACACTGGGCAATTAATTTTTTTAAATGTGTTAATTTTAGAGTAGATGTAGAGGGAAATAGTGATATTCACAATATGGGTTCTTTGTGTGTTGCAAACCATATATCTTATTTTGATCCAATTATTTTAATTTTATTTGATGACTTCAGATTTATTGCCAACAGTGGTGTTAAAGATTGGCCCTTAATTGGACGCATGACAGAATCATTTGAATTGATTTATATCGATAGAAATAAAGCTGAAACAGCTAATAAAGTTGCACAGGTAGTTAATGTATTAAATGATAAACATAATGTAATGTTATTCCCGGAAGGAACAACTAGTGAAGAAAATTCAATTCGTCCTTTTAAAAATTCTTATTTTCAAGCTGCTATCGATGCAAAAACAACAACCACTCCAATAGTTCTTCGCTACTTAAAAGCAGATGGTACCTCTAATTCTGCTTTTAACTTTACTGACAACCGTAATTTTTTCAGGGTAATGACTGATGTATTTAAGATACCAGAAACAATTATTAAGGTAACTTTTCTGGAGCCCATTCCTTATGATTCTGTAGTAGATAGATTTGAATTAACTGATAAAACTCACACAGAAATGGTAAAAGTATTTAAACAATGGTCCTAACAACAAATAAATACTTCCTCAACATTAGGACCCCATTACTCATCCAATCAATACCAAAAAGGTAAATAGCCAAAAACCCAAAGAATTGTATCAGTAATCCAATTCACTATGGGTTGTAATTCTGGCATCTGTAAAATTTCCAACATATACACCCCTCCCTATTTTTAAGTAATTACTCAGTATTGTAATACTTTTTATTGTAATTTCAAATGAAAAAAAATTAATTAATAAATATAACACTCAACAATTTATTATTGTAAACGTTAAAACAATAGCTAGCACATAGAAAATATTAATACTTAGTAAAGTCAGACAAGACAAAAATAATCTATTGGTTTAGAATAGCTCAGTTTGACATTATTTTGAGGAGATTAAATTGTTTCAAAAAATACTAATATTAACCATGGCCTCATCAATTTCTATGCTAATTATTGGTATATTTGTCGGCGTAGCAATCGCTAACCAACTTCCTATGGATAAACAAAAATCTCCCATCAATGATACTGAAGCTGATTACATTGCTCAAATAGAGTCACTTAATCAAGAAGTTATTAAACAAACTAATATGCGAGAAAATTGTGAAGCTCTATTAAATAAAATTCAAAAATAAGTGACCATTTCTCTATACAGTTTTGTTTAATTCGTCAATTGTATTGTATCAATTGATTGCTGCAAATTCCAAAAATCAGCATATGTCTTAGGATGATCCAACAAATAATCATGCTTACCGCTCTCTAAAACTGCACCATTTTCCAAAACTATAATATTATCAGCGCCTTTAATCGTGGTTAAGCGATGAGAAATCACTATCACCGTTTTATCTTTTACTAATTCTTCGATTGCCTTTTGTACCGCAAGTTCATTTTCGATATCTAAAGATGCCGTAGGTTCATCTAATATGACTATTGGTGAATTTTTTAACAAAGCACGAGCAATGGAAATTCTTTGCTTTTCACCACCTGAAAAATTATTACCATTATCATTTACCATAGTATTATACCCATCCGGCAACTTGGCAACAAAAGAGTGGCATTGAGCTAATTTAGCCGCATGATAAATTTCTTCCGTCGTAGCATCAAATTTACCCATTTTAATATTATTGTGCAAAGTATCATTAAACAAATAGACATCCTGAAATACAATAGTAATTAAATTCATTAAATACTCTATCGGCAATTCTCTAATATCCACATTTCCAATTTTAATAGATCCTTTTTGTACATCAGAAAAACGCATTAACAATCGAATTAAGGTTGATTTACCACAGCCACTTCCTCCTACTATCGCAGTCATACTTTTATCTTTAAACTCTAGAGAAATATCGTCCAAAATAAGGGAATCATTATTTTCATAATGAAAACTAACATGATCATATTTAATAGTATAGTTTTCTGGTGTTTTAATAATTTCACTAGGTTCTTTTTGTTCTTCTATACTCAATAAATCAGTAATATTTTTATATCCGATACCTAAAACTTCCATTACTGCTGCGTATAACACTAAACTACTAAACATTTCATTAAATCGAACAAAAATAACCATCATTACAGCTACTACGGTAGCCCCTAAAGAACCCGTTACGACCCAAACAGAACCTAATGCAATCGCAAGATATAACCCTAACTCTATTGTCAATGCAATAATTAGGTTAGGTTTCCCTCCCTTTTCTTGTCCTATGCGTTGAATTTTATTAACTTGCTCACATAACTTTTGATATTGGTTAAGATTATTTGATACTGTATTAGTTGATTTAATTACTGCGATACCCTGTATCAATTCAACCAATTCAGCATTCATTTTTTGTACTGCACTTGCTAAATAAGAAAATCCTCGATTAAACGCTGGCCTTCTCCACATATATAATCCAAAAGAAAAAGGAAAAATTGCTAATAATATTAAACCCAATCTCCAATCTACAAAAAACATTGCTATGGTTACTACCACTGGAACCGTCACTGAAAAAATAACCAATGAAGTAATTGTAGAAGTATAACTAATTGCTTCTTCAACATTTCCTAAAAAAATAGCATTTAATTCTCCTGAACGCTTTTGATATAATTTTTCTAATGGTATTTTTCTTAAATGATCTCCTAATTCTAAACGTAAATCTGTCCCTGCTTTAACACTATATCCATCCATATCATAATTAAGAGAAAGAAATCTAAACCCCAAACTAATAAGCCCTAACACTAGTATTATTATTAGATTTTCGATTAATTTTGCATAATCCAACCATTGAATAGCATCAAACACTGGATATAATCTAGTTAACAAAACCGCTAATAATAAAGCGGAAATAAAATTATATACAAAAGTTAATTTTAATTGTCGTTGATATTGACCACTCGCCTTGATAACTTGACTAAAGGTCTCTTTACTTGAATTTATATTTTGAAGTAATTTTTTCATAGATTCTTTCTTTTAAAACTTATAATTGCCAAGATTGAGCTTTATTGTATGCTTGCCACAATTCATAGTAATACTGCCCTCGATCCAATAAATCTTGATGCTTTCCTTGTTCTACAATACGACCTTGATCTAAGACCAATATCTGATGCGCATCTCTAATAGTAGATAACCTATGTGCTATCATAATTACTGTCTTACTTTTAATTAGCTGGGATATTGCTTTGATCAACAAGGCTTCATTTTCAGGATCAGCATGAGCTGTTGCCTCATCTAAAATTAAAATCGGCCTATTTTGTAAAAAAGCTCTAGCAATAGTAACTCTTTGTCTCTGTCCTCCAGATAAAGTAGCACCTCTTTCACCCGCTATTGTATTGTAGCCTTCAGGTAATTGAGAAATAAATTCATGTGCTTGTGCTTTTTTCGCCGCTTCAATAATATCTTCTTGATCTACAGTCTCTAATCCATAGCTAATATTGTTTGCAATGGTGTCATAAAATAAAAAATTATCTTGAAACACAAAAGAAATAGTATTCATTAATTCTTCAGGAGATATATTTTTAATATCAACATCACCAATTTTTATAAATCCTTTTGTTACATCCCAGAATCTAGGTATTAAACGAGCCAATGTACTTTTTCCAGAACCAGAAGAACCTACAATCGCAGTAAAAGTATTTTCTTTCAATAAAAAACTAACATCATTCAAAACCAAATCACTTTTATCATCATATTTAAAACTAACATTACCAAATTCTATATTATGATTTTGAATACTTTCTGGATTTTCACTCGTTAACAATGTTGGTATAGCTTCGATCTCTAATATACGAGTAATAGACATTTTTGCTTTTTGTAATGCATCTTGTAAAAACATAAATGGGGTAATGGTTTCAATCAAACTGTTTCCAATCATTAAAATAGCTAACCAATAAATAAAATCTAATTGTTGATTTTGCCACCAATAAAATCCAAACCATAAAAGCCCAATTAAAGTTGGAATAGGATTCAATAAGCAAAGAGAAATTTTATATCCCAGTCCAGCTTGTTGGTACCAACCAAGCATCATAGACTGATGTTTTAATAATGCATTTTTATACCGTTGAAAAGAACTAGTACCACTATCAAATATTTTAACGATAGGCATTGCTTGTACAAATTCAATAATTGATGCACTAATTTGTTCTCGTGAATCATTGTATTCTTGCATTTTATCTTGCATATTTGGCAAAGAAATTTTTGCAATCACAATAATGACTAACACTAATAACACTAAAAATAAAGTTAATTTCCAACTTAAAAATAATAAAGTAATGATGATAAGAATAGGTGCTATTGCCGCCTTTGCCATTAAAGGAGGTGCATCCGCTACATAGGTGTGAATACCTTTAACATCATCTTGTAAAACTTTGATAAGTGTTCCTTGACCCAAACGATAAATTTCACCCAAAGGCATTTTAGCAATGTGTTGAGTCAAGCGCGAGCGTAAAATAAATTCCAAATCATAAGAAGAAAAATGTGAAATATCTGCTGATTTTAATCTTGTGTACATACTAACTAAATTTAATATTAACAAAGTCATTAATAATGGAATTAGAATATTAAAAGTAACATCACTAGAAATTAAAATCTTTGCCAAAAATGCCATACTGATCATAGAAGCAATATTAGCAACTACTGAAATACAACTTACTATAATTGAAATATTGATTTTCGTCTGTACTGGTGCCGTAATAGACTTTATATTTTGCTTAATCTCATTCATAGTAATTTTACTTTAAATTTTATTGATAATGCTTATCATTATAATTTAAGGTTATAAATTTTACTATCTAAAGTAATATTTTTATACATAAAAATATTCTAGCCAATATATTAATACGTCAGAATTTAGATTTAAATAAAAATAATTACGGTTCAATAGTCCTTTAATCTGAATTTATTGTTGTGTATACCGTACAAAATTTATCCATAATTAATCTATTTCAAAGGTTAAGCTATGTATTTATAATGATATGCATTATCATTATCAATGATATCTTCTAGGACTATTATTAAAACTGTCACAAGGTTAGTGTCTCATGTCCCCAATATTCCATTTACATAATATTAAAAAGTTAAGTATGATTTTACCAACATTGTTAATATCCCCTACTTCTTTAGCTAAACCTCAATTAGATATAGATACAGATGAAACTTCATCAGTAGATGTTATAGATTATGAACAAAATCAATCTGAGAATACCTCTAAATTCATACTCGACCCCGTTACCGTAACTGGTTATGGTTTTTTATATAATAAATATAATATTCCAGGTTCAGTTGACATCATCACTTCAAATCAAATTGATGAAGCTAACATTAAAACATTAGATGATTTAAAAGCGAAAGTAGCTGGTTTAACTTTCCAAAATAATAATGCTGCTGGTGATAGCTTTATTTTTATTCGAGGAATTGGTGATTTTGTTGATGAATATGGTAAGAGCACTCAAGTATTAATCGATGGTATTCCACTTGAAAATGTAGAAATGAGGAATATTCTATTACAAGATGAAGTAAAATCTATCGAAATTTTAAAAGGCCCTCAAAATGTCTTGTACGGTCCTTATGCCAAAGCTGGAGCTATTGATATAAAAACTAAAGTACCTACAAAATCAGGTGGCAGCGTCTGTTTAGGCATTGGAAATGATAAACAAAAAAATGCTTATTTTAATTACAACCATGTATTCAACCCATACCTAACACTAGGTGGTAGTTTTAACATTGATACTGATGATGGTTGGCTAACTAGTGTTCCTAATAGAAAAAAGTATGGTGGTAAAAATTATAGAGACTATGCTTTAAAAGCTATCATTATGCCTACTGAAAATACAGCTATTACACTTCGTTACCTAAAAGCAAACCGCCGTCTAGATGGACCTGTCCTAGTCACGTATGATATCAAAGAAAATAAATTTTACTCTCATAAACTTCCTATTCCCAACAACCCCTTTATACAACCAGTTGGTAGAGAAATTAATTTTTATGAATTCGGCACACTGACCGATCCCATCACTATTTCTAAAAGTGATCTATTTAGCATGCTAATTGAACATCAATTTAATAGCAATATTTCTTTAGAAAGTAAAACCAGCTATAGCGAACA
The DNA here is from genome assembly GCA_017114885.1 of Neisseriaceae bacterium PsAf. Lineage (GTDB taxonomy): Bacteria > Pseudomonadota > Gammaproteobacteria > Burkholderiales > Neisseriaceae > QFNR01. The sequence goes on from WNLJ01000028.1 coordinate 47,325, forward strand.
AGATCGTTACCGTATTACAGATGCCTCTGGTTCAGATTATAAATGGAATCCATTCAGAATCATGTTAACTTATGAAGATACTATATTCCAAAGAAGTTTCTTCCAAGACATTAGACTAAAAGGTGATTATGAAAAATATAAATGGATTCTTGGAGGTTCTGTCCAAAAAACTACTAATAATCTAGATCGCATAGGGATGGTTTTACCGCTTAATTCTGGCTTTAAAGGGAAAAATTATTCTTCTGGGGTTTATGGGCAATTGCAACTCACCCCAATTGAACAATTCGAATTAAATTTAGGTGCTAGATATCAGAAGGATAGAAGTAACTATAATCCTAAACTCGCTGAATCTCCATTTTTCTTAGCACCAACCCTAGCCAAACTTGTTACTTTATATAAAGAAAAATTCTTAGGTGTTTATGATAAAGAGAATATCTTAGATCATACTTTTGTTTATTCAGCCATCGCTACCTGGAAAATTAATTCGTTTAATCATCTTTATATATCTCATGCTAAGTCATATAAACCTGGGGGATACAGCTTAGGTTTTTTCCCAGGCTCTTATGAAAAAGAAACAGGAAAAACGGATGAGTTGGGCTATAAAGGTAGATTATTGAATGACCGTTTATTTATCAGTAGTGCAATTTTTCAGACCAAATATAAAGACATGCAACAGTATGATCCTGCTACTCAGCTAATCAATAATATTGCAACAGTCAAGTATAAAGGCTATGAAATACAGGGTTATTTTGCCATAACTCCTGCATTAGCTTTGGGAGCAACATACACTAAAATAAAATCAGATATAAAAGAATTTAAAGGAGACCAGTCACTAATTGGCAAAAAACACCCTTATTTCCCCCACTACACAGGTGCTGTTAGTCTCACTTATCAAAAAGAATTCCCTATCGGTAAAATACGCCTATACACTGATTATAATTTCTGGGGAGATCAATATTCTGACTACCAAAATAATTATAAAATAAAACCAATCCGTTTATTAAATGCTTCAGCCACATGGTCTAAAAAAAATCATGAAGTGAAAATTTGGTCGAATAATTTACAAAATAAAAAATATATAACCAGTGCTTATTCCCTAAGCGGTATGGAAGGAGCAGCTTATGGTCGTGGTAGAACTTATGGAATTGACTATCGTTATAAATTCTAATGATAAAATTAGAGATTATTCCTTGCATAATTCTCCCATTAAATAATATTTCAATTCATCACAGTGATATTACTAGAGACTCGATATTTTTAGTCTCTAGTAGGATGTAAAATCTTTTTTATTACCAATATTGTTTTAACATTTTAAAAATAATATGATATCAATATGAAGATGAAGATATCCATATTGATTTTTAATAAAGGGAAGTTTAAAATTTTTCTTCCGTATAAAAGGTAATAATATGAAAATTAGTGAGCTATCAAAATTAAGTGGTGTACCCGCCTCTAGTATTCGCTACTATGAACAAATAAATTTAATTTCTAAACCCAAACGGCATAAAAATGGCTATCGAGAATATACAGAACATGACTTTCAACAGTTATTTTTAATCAAACAAGCTCAACAAATAGGTTTTTCTTTAACTGAAATTAAAGAACTTCTGCCTCTCAATATCAATATTTGGGAGCATGATAAACTAATAGAAACCCTTACTCATAAAGTAGAAGAAATTCAACAATTAGAGCAAAAAATTACAAAAAACAAACAAATATTACTTAATTTAATTGATGCTGTTAATAACAAACCCGATGACATCAACTGCGAACAAAATGCACGGCGTATATTTAATCTTTATACACCTATTAAATAAAATTAATTTATCATAAACTATTAGTTCCATAATTTATTGATTAGCTCTCTGGTTAACTTAAATATTAAGACTTGACCTTCAAGATAACTTGAAGCTTAATATTAAGTTATCTTGAATATCAGAAGAGGTTTTTATGTATTTTAAAATTTTTTATAATCGTCATTGGATACTATTAATATGTACATTTTTTCTAACTATTAGTTATATAAAAGGTGATAATATACAAAATGCAAATCAATCTATACATGATAAAAAAATTCTAATCGTACTTACTAATCACTCTGATTATCCCACTCGTACTGATAAAACAGGATTGTGGTTGACTGAATTAACTCATTTTTATGACATTATGGATGAGGCTGGCTATGAAATGGATTTCGTTAGTCCTAAAGGAGGAAAAGTACCTCTAGATGAACGTAGTTTAAAACCTTTGTATTTAGACGAAAAGGCTAGAGAACATTTAAATGATACTACTTTTATGACTCGTTTAGAAACGACTTTAACCCCTGAAGAAATTAATCCTGAAAATTATCAAATCATCTATTACACAGGTGGGCATGGCACTATGTGGGATTTTCGTAATAATCACTCATTACAAAAAATTAGTGAGAAAATATACCAACAAGGTGGCATTATTTCAGCTGTTTGTCATGGTGTGAGTGGCTTGTTGTCTTTACAAGACGAAGATGGGAGTCCTTTAATTAAAGGGGTCGAATTAACTGGATTTTCTAATAATGAAGAAGTTTTATCTGGCATGAAATCAGAAGTACCCTTTTCTTTACAGGATGAGCTAACTAAAAAAGGAGCTATTTATAAAAAAGCTTTTCTTCCTTTTACTTCTTATGCTATCACTAGCGATCGAATTATTACAGGACAAAATCCACAATCAAGCAAAGAAGTTGCAAAAGCTCTTTTAAAACACCTTAATCAGAAATAAAAACATGCGTCACTAGCGACGCATGTTTTTTTACAATACAACCTAACTTAACGATTTTTCATTTTCTTTTTATATTGATAAGTACGAACTGCAATAGCTGATTGTTGCAATGTCAAAGCCCATAATGGAGAAACATTTGGGTTGGTCTTTTTGCCTACACTCATTTTATATAGCTGATATTTAACTGCAGCCATATTAGCTAATGAACCTAAATGCTTATTCTTCCAAGTAATAGGTTTTAACTCAGATACTTCATATATCCCTGACTTCCATTCATTAGGTAAATTGGGATCGATAGCTAATGCTGTCGCCATACCTACCATATCGACACCACTTTCAATTACCTCTTCAGCTACTTCAAAGCGACGAATTCCTCCTGTTATCATAATTGGCATTTTGGCAATCTTCAGAATATCTTCAGCAAATTCTAAAAAGTAAGCTTCTCTAGCCAAGGTTCTACCATCTCTTGCTTGTCCCTGCATCGCTGGAACTTCATAGCTACCACCTGATAATTCAACCAGATCTACCGATAGTTCATTTAACATTTTAATAACTTCTTGTGCATCATCTTCACTAAACCCCCCTCTTTGAAAATCAGCTGAATTTAATTTAACAGCCACTACAAATTGTTGAGATACCACTTCCCTAACAGATTTTACTATTTCTATCAAAAGGCGAGCTCTATTCTCTAATGAACCACCCCATCGATCTGTTCTTTGATTACTTAATGGAGATAAAAATTGACTTAATAAATAACCATGTGCCGCATGAATTTCCACTCCAGTGAAACCTGATTTTTCAGCCAGTTGAGCTGTTGTTGTAAACCGCTGAATAACTTCTTCAATTTCTTTTTCAGTCATTTCATGAGGTATATTAAAATGTTTAGACATGTTACCCATATTTAATGGTATAGCGGATGGTGCCCAAGTTTCTTGTCCTAAATTTCCTTGCATTTGACGACCTGGATGATTAATTTGCATCCACATCGGTACTCCTCTTGAACGACCAATATCTGCCCAATTTTTAAACTTTTCTATATTAGTATCATCTTCCAAAACTACGCCACCAGGTCCTGTCATGGCACGAATATCAACCATCACATTGCCTGTAATGATTAAGCCGACCCCACCATCAGCCCAACCCTGATAAAGTTTCATTAATTTTTCTGATGGCGCTTGATTAATATCAGCCATGTTTTCTTCCATCGCCGCTTTAGCAATGCGATTAGGAATAATAGCACCATTGGGAAGTGTTAAAGATTTAAAAACTTTCATCGTATAACCCCTTATTTTGTTATTATATGACTACTTTAATATTAAAGTTAACTTTAAGGTCAATACATAAATACTAATTAGTTAATCAACAGCATCAATCATATTGTATAAATCTTGATTTAATTTAACACTTTGTCTTTCACACCATTCCAAATGCTTCTTATCTAATTCAAAATTAGTCAAGGCATATTTTTTTAAACTTTCTTTTTGACCTAGACGACGTTGATTAGAACGGATAAATCGTCTGACCTCATCTGGCGTTTCTAAGAAAAGACCTGGAACTTGTTGAGGATATCCTTCACTATCCATTGCCACCATTGTAAAATAACTAGAATTACTATGACGGACTTCTCCCGTCATTAAATTTTCCGTTTCTACTCGCATTCCCACCATAATAGATGTTCTTCCTACATGATTAACACGGGCTTTGACGGTTACTAAATCACCAACATGTATAGGTGCACGAAAATTAACAGTGTCAACAGATGCTGTCACCAACGAACAACGTGCATGTTTACAAGAGCAAGCATACGCCGCTAAATCCATCATACTTAATATTTTCCCGCCAAAGATATTTCCAGCCACATTGGTATCCTCAGGTTGCATGACCATTGAAATTTCCACATCACTATCTGCTGGTTTTTTATATTCTCTCATTTACAATCCCTCAACTTAAAATAACATCATGTTTAATTATATCAAGGATATGTAATATTTATTAATTTAACTTTTTGATTTCTATTTCCCAATCAGGGCCTGAATTAATTTTATATTTTTCAGAAAAATTATCCATATTAAGTGCAAGAGAAACTTGCAATAGACTATTTAAGTATAATAAAGGTTTACCCTTAGAAACTGCTCCAAAACTATTCACATAGGACACTATTTCTTTAAATTTAAGTTTATTTTGGTAAATAATAGTAACCTCAAATAAATCTCCTATTTTAGGATTGAGTTGATTAAATAGTGATTGGTCAATATTGGTCCATACATTGCCATATTGAATATCTAAAATTGGAATAATGCCAACAATTGTATTATCATTTAGAATGTTGGCTTTTTGGTAAGGAATATTAACGATTTGATTGGTTAATTTGGGACCCACTTTTTCATAACTAATAGTGCCAGACGCTAATTTAGCACCTGTGTAAGCATAAACATCTCTGCCATGAAATGTATAAGAATCATTAGAATTTTTCAAACGATTAACCCTTTCATCTATCTCTCTTACTTCACTAATTCCAAATTTTTCTGCTATTAACGTTAAAGTTCCATTATCAGGCGATACAAAATAGTATCCATTTTCTGTTTTCAACACAATTGATTTCCGCTGTGTTCCTACTCCAGGATCAACCACACTGACAAACACAGTTCCTTTAGGCCAATATTTAGCTGTTTGGTATAAACGATACCCAGCTTCCCAAATATTATATTCAGGAATATTATGGGTTAGGTTATATACTTTTAAATCCTTATCTACATTTAAAGATACCCCAATCATACTGGCTACCGCACCATCATCTAAATCAAAATCAGACTGTAAAACCAGTGGTGTTTTATTGCTTACAGAACAAGAAGTCAATAAGATAGCTAGAGTGATACTTAAAATTGTATAAATTATTTTGTTCATATTTATTCTCTCAATCTATTCGTTATCAATATGTTTTCTGTCAGATATCGTTTTAAAAAATTAATTAAAAACAACCATACTATATTGTAGTCTTCATTAAAAATAATTATATAACTAAATCTATTTGGACGGATAAATGTTATTTTTTGAAAATTTTCTTATCAAGAAGCATGATAAATAAAGAAACATAGAGCGCTGTTATTGCCCCACATATACCATAAGAAATACCAAGACCATCCTCACCAATCCCAAAAGAAATAATTTCTGCCCAAATATAAGAAGAAATGAAACCAACTATCGTCGAAATAACTACCCAGTATTGAGGATATATTTTTTTAAAAACAACCGTCAAAATACCTGTTATCAGTGCTGGCAATCCAGCAACTATCATAGCCAATAGTGCCATTATTGGTAGAGCTATAATTTCTTTATCAGAAATATACATAGGTATACTTACAAAAAGTGATGTAGTGATTGGACTAAAAAAATAAATCAGTATTATAATTATATTTGAAATGATTTTTCGAGATCTATTTCCAGTCATCTTATCAAACCTTATTTAGAATTTTTTCAAGCAATAGAAAACACAGAGAGCGGCTACTGTTCCTAGTAATCCAAAAATTAAACCAGTTTTTAAATCAAAAATATGACAAAACCAAATCAGAGATACGATACCACCAATTATCACTGAAGTAATCATCCAATTTTGAGGATAATATATTTTTATAAAAAGCTATTAAAATACCCGTTATCAACGCTGGCAAACAAGCAATCACCATAAAAACTATTACAGTAAATTCTGCATCTCCTCCAATAAAATAGCTTAATGATGCAAAAAAAGCAGGACTTAATAAATAAAGGATAATAACAAATATAGGTAGAATTACTTTTTCAGTTTTATTTTCAGCCATTTAACTTTTTTAGTTAATCATCATTAGGAATATTATACAAGACAACAATAATTATTGATTAATTTTCCTAGCTTGGATTATTAGCCTTAATGAACTTATCTATCAATCATATTTTCTGCGTTGTCTTTCATAGAAGTAAAAATAATAAAAAGCAATTAACAAAATCGACTAAAAAATCTTTGATCTGGGCTCAATATTGATATGCCTATCCTTTTTCAAACAAAATAACCAAAAGAGAAACTATAAATGCAGTTATAGCGCCCAGTATAGCAAAAGAAAGCATTCCTGATTGATAGTGAAATTCATCTACCCATAAAACCCACAAAAAACTAGAGAAAAATCCCGCCAATATTGAAATAAGTATCCAATACCTGAGACAAATTTTTTTAAAAATACTTGTCAAAATACCCGTGATAGTTGCTGGTACACAAGCAAAGATTAAGGATAATAACATCGACTTTATAAGTATTTCAAGAATTGAATGTCCAGGCGCCACAAAAGAGAATTGATCGCTAAATAACGTTAATAAAAATCCTGTAATAATAGGACTAAATGCATAAAGTAAAATAACAACTATGGGTGGGGCAGTAAACTTAGAATAACTCTCATTCATTTCGTATCAACTCCTCTTACCTATAAAGTATTAATCTATTATACCCCCCAAAGCGAAAGCCCTTGACTGCGTTAGCATAAGTCAAGGGCTTTCTTGTA
>WNLJ01000029.1 GCA_017114885.1 Neisseriaceae bacterium PsAf
TTGTTGCCTTATATCACCGCCATTAATGGCGATGGTTTACGGCAACTTTGGCTAAACGCCAATTGTCATTCAGAGATAATTCATAACCTAACTCACCATACATCAAAGCTAAATGACCTGATTTCTTGGCCTTGTTATGTCCTAGAATTCCTAATTGGCGTTCGACTTCAAATTGATACCAGCCCAGTCCTAATCCAGATTCCACATAAAATCCTTGCCTATTATCTTTAGGATAATAACGTAAGCCACTCACCTCTGTTATTTGTTTTACTTTTGCACTACTCGCAAATTGTTTTAATTTTAATTGGTTTAAATAAAAATTTTGTGTGAGTACTACATGGGAATTCAATAAGTAATTAAATCCAAAAGATAGACCTCTGTCTTGTACTTGTGTTGCAATATTTCCTTCATCTACCTTCATATCTATATTTTTAGCTGTATAATTAGCCCAAATTGAAGACTGCCCAATTTCAGATTGACGTATGATATACGAATTAATATTAGGTAGAAAAATCTCTTGATTGAGATACTGCATCATATCGGCATAAATTTGTCCATGAATTAATTGAGGCAATAATTGAGTTTCTCCAGTATATAGAGCATGATTTAACCAATTTTGATAAGCATGATTACTCATAGCATTTTGGCTACCTTGTAAGCGTGTTAACAAGATTAGACCTTCTTTTGCATTACCCTTAAAATCAGATATCTTAGGATAATGATCTGAATTAATGTATAAATTAGCACCTCTGTCATGCCAGAGAATATCATAATAAAGATCAGTATTGAATAAATAGCGAGGTTGTAAAATAGTATTAAAATGCCCTGAAAGATGCGCACCACCTTTTAAATCTACCAAACTACCTGGGGTAATATTTCTAGCGTCTAAAATACCATCAAATACGATATGCGCTTGTTTGCCCTCTGCTAAAATAGCGCCTTGAGTACCTAATTCACGCGGTTGATAAGTTGACTCTGGATAAAATTGAAGTGTTTGCAAAATGGTTAATGGAACTAAACTAGAAGTTGATAGCAGCCCTCTTAAATCAACAGGACTATTAATAACACCACCCCCCATTAAAATACCTTTGTTTCCAATAATTAATTTATTAGATGAATTAAAAGTGCCATTGATTTCTAAAAAACCACCTTTCACTTCACTTAATGCATTTAATTCATTATCAGCATTTAAAATCAATCCACCATTTAATACAGTGATACCAGATAAATGATTATTCCCCATTAAGGCCAATACCCCTCGACCTTTTTTAATTAAATTTCCATTACCTGAAATATTGTTATGCCATTGATCATAAGCATAGTAAGGATTTGAGAAACCAGAGATGATTTTTTCTTGCCATTGTCCGTCCATATCAACTACCCATGTGCCATCAATTCGTTTAGGACCAAAGGAAGCTTCATATAAATTAACCCTTTGCCAAGAACCCTTTTTTGTTTGGTTGTCTAGGGGGTAGCCTGCTTCTCCTGCTGTACTTCTAATGATGTCTAATCGTTGTTCATTACTCAGATAAGGAAATCGGTAGAATAATAGCCAACCTGAGTTTTCAGGCGCGACAAAAAGAGCATTGGGATCAGATATTTTACTAAATCCATAATTCATTCGTTCGTTAAATCGTTGTCGATTATTTTCTTTATCGTTATAAATATCATTAAAATATTCCGTATGTAAGGGAATATTTTTCTTAGTACAATCTAAAATAGACATTTGACATCTAAACTCAATAGGTGTGCGCACTTCCAATCTCGCGATACTAATAAGGCTTCTAAATATGGGATGACTCATCAAGGAGGCAACTTGTGACATCACCACCATACGACTACCCATGACATCTAATGGATAATGTACGCCTAATAAAATTCTACTATGTCCAAAATCTGAAGCCGCAGTCATTAATTCAGGATAGCGTTCTGGAAAAAGTTGCGCCAATAGTAGTGCATTAAAATACCCTAGTGCTGTATGGCCACTTGGAAAAGATTTAAAAGCACCTACTTTATTATAAGTTTCACCCGATACTTTATTGATGTCATCACTTAACACAAAAGGTCTTGGATAACTGTATCTATTTTTTAAGATTGTATTAACAATACCAACATTAGCTCCAGCAACAAGGGTAATAATATTTCTTGCACCTAAAAATCTTTTATCAGTATAACGCAACCAGCCATCTTGTATGCCTCCACCTAGTGCATAATCGAGAGATGGACCAACAAAAACAATAGAATTAAAAGTTGCGACATCTGCACTATCATAAAGAGCTTTTTGTTCTTGCTCTGCAGTTCTGGCTTGGGTAATCTCAACAACTTTCTGGGTATTTTCTTCTAAAATATTTGGGTGTTCACTACGAAGAATATTAAAGTCATCTAAAGTTTCTATTTCTGAATGAGAAAAATTCGGCAATGCTAGAAAAAATAATGGAAGAAATCTTGGTATCAACAAAACAACCATCCTTCTATCAAAAAATAACGGCTAAGATTATCATTATTTATGCATTATTTTTTTACTACTTTGTAACAAAATATAATTATACTTCTTACACTTTGAAAATATTTACGCCATAACTTGTAGTAAAACCTTCCTTAAAACAAGCAAATAAGAATCATTAGGATCTTTAGTCGCTGTCAAAAGTTGCACATCGTTTTGTTTCGCTAAATCAATTAGGGGTTGTAAACGTTCAGAATTATCAGTTAATTCTTGATAATACATTTTTTGGAAAGTTGTTTTATCTATAATATTTGAATGAAATTTTTTTCTTAATTGAGTAGATGGGCTTGATTCTTTTAACCAAAGAATATCATTTAAATCAACTTTTTTAATCCCTCTAGGCCATAAACGATCAATCAATACCCTAGAACAATTATCTAATTTTTCTTCTTTAATTGCAGTATAAATATTACCAATTGAAATGGTATGAGGCATTGATGAATAATCTCCTAATTAAAAAATAAATTACACATACAATCCTAGCATAATTAATATTGAGTATATAAACTTTATACCTATAAAAGTTTTGTTGGCTATTAGGGATAGAAATAAGATAGATAAATGATAGGAAACTCAATAATAAACTCTCAATATTTAAATTATTATTATTTTTAAAGGTTAAATCTGACTTAAAAATAACAAAACATACCCATATGCTTTTGTATCCTGCTTATTCAGTTTATAATTGGTTGTTAAAAATTTTAAGTGGAAGAATAAAATAATGAATGATTATGCGATTGCAGATATAAACCAAGCTGCTTGGGGCAGAAAAGAAATTGATATTGCAGAAACTGAAATGCCAGGTTTAATGGCACTTCGTAGTGAGTTTAAAAATAAGCAACCATTAAAAGGGGCGAAAATCGCTGGTTCTATTCATATGACCATACAAACCGCTGTTTTAATGGAGACACTAACTGCTTTAGGTGCTGAAATTCGTTGGGCTTCTTGTAATATTTTTTCTACTCAAGATCAAGCTGCAGCAGCTATGGTGAAAGCAGGCAATCCAGTTTTTGCTTACAAAGGTGAATCACTAGAAGATTATTGGGAATATGCACATAAAATCTTTGAATGGCCTAATGGCGAATTTGCTAATATGATTTTAGATGATGGTGGTGATGCTACTTTATTACTTATTTTGGGCTCAAAAGCAGAAAAAGATGCTTCTCATATTGCTTCTCCTAGTAACGAAGAGGAAAAAGCCTTATTTGCCAGTATCAAAAAACATTTAGAACAAGACCCTCATTGGTATTCTAAGCGTTTGGAAAAAATTAAAGGTGTTACGGAAGAAACAACTACTGGCGTTCATCGCTTATACCAATTACAAGCGAGTAATGAACTACCATTCCCTGCCATTAATGTTAACGACAGTGTAACTAAATCTAAGTTTGATAATTTATATGGTTGTCGTGAAAGCCTGGTGGATGGTATTAAACGTGCCACTGATGTGATGATTGCAGGTAAAATTGCAGTTGTCGCCGGCTATGGTGATGTGGGTAAGGGTTGCGCCCAAAGTCTTAGAAGTTTAGGCGCGACGGTATGGGTTACTGAAATTGATCCTATTTGCGCTTTACAAGCAGCAATGGAAGGTTACCGTGTTGTCCATATGGATGACGTTGCTAGTCAAGGTGATATTTTTGTTACTACAACGGGCAATATCAATGTATTAAACCATAAGCACTTAACTTCAATGAAAAATGAAGCCATTGTATGTAATATTGGACATTTTGATAGTGAAATTGATGTTGCATCTTTGCGCCAATACTCTTGGGAAAATATCAAACCTCAAGTTGATCATATTACTTTACCCAGTGGCAATCGTATTATTCTATTAGCTGAAGGACGTTTGGTTAATCTGGGTTGTGCCACAGGACATCCTAGTTTTGTGATGAGTAATAGTTTTACCAATCAAGTATTAGCACAAATTGAACTATTTACCCAAGAAAATCAATATAAAAATCAAGTATATATTCTACCCAAAAAACTAGACGAAAAAGTAGCTGAATTACATTTGGGCAGAATTGGTGTTAAATTAACCAAATTAACTCAAGAACAAGCAGATTATATTGGTGTTAATATAGATGGCCCTTATAAACCTGAACATTATCGTTACTAATAAAGTAGGATTTTAAAATGGCTATTAAAGACATTATTCGTCAGGATATTCAAAAAACGACAGCGTATCATGTTCAAGAAACACCCGAAGGGTTTATTAAACTAGATGCGATGGAATTGCCTTACGAATTTCCGAATGAAATGAAACAAGAACTTGCCAAAATCTTAGCACAAGTTCCGTTAAGACTGTATCCTGACATCAATCATCACCCTATTGTGAGTAAAATTAAAAATGTCTTTAAAGTCCCTACAAAAGCTGAAGTTATCACTGGTAATGGTTCAGATGAATTGATTCAACTTTTGACATTATTAGTAGCGAAAAACAATGCTAAAGTACTCAGTTTAGATCCTAGTTTCGCTATGTATAAAGTTGACGCTGAGTTATATGGTATGCAGTATATTTCTGTGGATTGTGATGAAGAATTACAAATTGATTTTAATCAAGTATTTGACATCATTAACCAAGAAAAACCAGATTTAATTTTTATTGCTTATCCTAATAATCCAACAGGAATTCGCTTCGAAAGAAGTAAAATTGAAAAAATTATTACAGAATCAAATGCATTGGTTGTAATTGACGAAGCCTATGGTGCTTTTGCTTCTGATAGTTTTTTAGACTTGGCAGGCAGCATTGATAATTTAGTTGTGGTTAAAACTTTTAGTAAAATTGGTTTTGCAGGCATTCGTTTGGGTTTTGCATCAGGTCACCCAAGTGTGATGCAAGAACTAAAAAAAATTACACCTCCCTATAATATGAATCAATTAACACTAGCTACTGCTGATTATATTTTAGAACACTTTGATTGGGTCACAGAAAAAACAACTGAAATTAAATATCAACGAGAAATAATGTTATCAGAATTAGAATCAATTGAATTTTTAGAAGTATATCCTTCTGAGACTAATTTCTTAATGATCAGAACCCCTGATGCAAAATTGGTATTTGACACACTATACAAAAATAAAATTTTAGTTAAAAATTTTCATGGCAAACACCCAATGTTAGACCAATGTGTCCGTATTACTATCGGTACACCAGAGCAAAATAGTAAAGTTATTGGTGTAATTAAATCATTATTTGAAAGTTTAAGCCTATGAGAGCTGCAAGTGTTACTCGAAATACTAATGAGACCCAGATTAGCGTTAAAATTAATTTAGATGGATCAGGACAGCATCAATTCGATACTGGTATTCCATTTTTAGAACATATGTTGGAACAAATTACCAGACATGGCATGCTGGATCTAGAGATTATCGCTAATGGTGATACCCATATTGATGACCATCACACTGTGGAAGACATCGGTATCACTTTGGGTCAGGCTTTCAAAGAAGCGATTGGTGATAAAAAAGGCATTACGCGTTATGGTCATAGCTATGTCCCTTTGGATGAGTCTTTGAGCCGAGTAGTTATTGATTTATCCGGCCGACCAAGCCTGACTTATTTAGTTGATTATACTAGAAATACAGTTGGTCAATTTGATTTAGAGTTGGTCAGTGAATTTTTTCATGGTTTTGTCAATCATGCTATGCTCACCCTACACATAGATAATCTGCGAGGTCAAAATGCGCATCATCAAGTCGAAACTATTTTTAAAGCCTTTGGCAGAGCTTTAAGAATGTCTATTTCTTATGATGAAAAAATGAAAAATCAAACACCTTCTACCAAAGGAACACTTTCTAAGTAACTAAAAATAAGGATTATATTAATGAAAATTGCGGTTGTTGATTACGGAATGGGGAATTTGCATTCTGTTTTAAAATCTTTAGAATATGCGAATAATATTCTTGGAAATCCCGCAACTGTTCTATTAACCTCTGATCCCAATGTTGTTAAAAATGCAGACAAAGTCGTTTTTCCTGGACAAGGTGCAATGCCAAAATGCATGCAAGCTCTTAATGAAAGTGGGTTAAGTGAAGTTTTGCAAACTTCTTTTAGGACCAAACCTTTTTTAGGTATTTGTGTAGGCGCACAACTCTTGTTCGACTATAGTGAAGAAGGCCCTACTAATGCTCTAGGCTGGTATCCAGGTAAGGTTATACATTTTCAGCATATGCATAAAGATTCTTGTGTAGAAAATTTAAAAATTCCTCATATGGGATGGAACAATGTTCATCAGATAAAATCACATCCTTTATTTGAAAATATACAACAAGACAGTCGATTTTATTTTGTACACAGCTATTATTTTTCGCCAAAAATCCCTGAAGAGATTAATTTGGGCATAACTCAGTATCCTGAAAATTTTCGATCAGTTATCGGTAAAGATAATGTATTTGCTACTCAATTTCATCCTGAAAAAAGCCAAAACAATGGCATACAACTTTTAAAAAATTTTATTTTATGGAATGGACAAGAATAATATGGAATCAATAGAAAAAACCATTACCAGTTTTGTCGTTAACCCCTACTATACTTTAATTACCGCTGTATTAGTAATTATACTTGGTCATTTTCTGACTAAAAGAATACCTTTTCTCAAGAAATACAGTATCCCAGAACCCGTAACTGGTGGTTTGATTGTTTCATCTTTATTATTAGTTTTATATTACACTCGAGGATTTGAGTTTCAATTTGATGAGGGCTTAAAAAATTTTTGTATGCTATCTTTTTTTGCTTCTATTGGATTAAGTGCTGATTTTAAAAGTCTAGTTAAAGGTGGTAAGCCTCTGGCCATTTTTGTTGTCTCTCTAATGCTTTTTGTATTTTTACAAGATTTAGTGGGGGTGATTTCTACCTATTTTTTTGAGCCATTAGAACCATTAGATGGTTTAATTTTAGGTTCCATTCCTTTATCAGGAGGACATTCCACAGCAGCCAGTTGGGGTGCTTTTTTCGAAGAGAACTATGGTTTAATGGGCGCCTCTACCATGAGTATGACTGCTGCTACTTATGGTCTCGTCGCAGGGGGATTAATTGGTGGTCCTATGGCCAATTTGTTGATGCGTAAAGTAACGCCTCCTTCCAAAGAAGAAATCGCAAAAAGAGAGGATGAAAATTTTATCCTATTTGAAAGTCAAGATAAGGTTCGCCTCATTACGGCTAGTTCGACGTTAGAAGTACTGGGAATGTTTGCACTATGTCTAAGTGTTTCCTATTTTATTACTGATTTTTTAGACACCAATTATCCAAGCAGTATTATCAAAGTTCCTCCCTTTGTTTGGGCTTTATTTACAGGTGTTATTTTACGAAATATTCTAACTTATATTTTCAATTATGATATATTTGACAGGAATATTGACGTATTTGGTAATGTTACTTTGTATTTATTTTTGGCCGTTGCGTTAATTTCTTTAAAACTATGGCAACTATCAGGTTTAAGTTACATTGTGGTAGTTGTTTTACTCATTCAAACTCTCCTATTACTGTTTTATGTTTATTTTGTAACCTTTAATGTCATGGGTAGAGACTACGATGCAGCGATTATTTCTGCTGGTCAATGCGGGTTTGGTTTGGGTGCCACCCCAACAGCTATCGCTAATATGCAAGCTGTAACTGAGAAATTTGGCCCATCCCCTAAAGCATTTTTAATTATTCCATTGGCGGGTGCTTTCTTTATTGATATTATCAATACAGTTATTTTAACTATTTTCCAGTATTTTTTAACTTAAACTTCAATTCAATAACGCATGAAAGCCGAAAAAATCAACCAACTTCTTCCACAAACACAGTGCCAACAATGTGGTTATGAAGGATGCCTACCCTATGCCACTGCTCTTGCAAAAGAAGAGGCAGAGATTAATCTTTGCCTTCCTGGTAAAAATGAAGTGATGTTTGATTTAGCCAATCTTTTGGATAAACCCCCTATTCCTGTTGAGCCTTCTATTAATCAAACTGTCTATATTGATGAAATGATTTGTATTGGTTGTAAGGCTTGTATTCGAGTTTGTCCTGTGGATGCCATTGTTGGTACGACTAAAAAAATGCATACTGTCATTAATCAAGAATGCACGGGGTGCAAGCTATGTATTCCTGCTTGTCCAGTTGATTGTATATTTCCAGAACCAGAAGATATCGATTATTTGCCTAAAAATCCTATCTTAAGCGATTCATTAGACCCTAGGACTAAAGCATCTCAACACGCTAAAATTCGCTTTGATCATCGAAATCAAAGATTACAACGTTTAAAAGAAGAAAAACAAACTTATCTAGAACAATCAAAAAATAAAGCATTGAAAAAAAGAGATAATGACACATCCAATACTTCTAGTCTGGCTATTCAATCCCTACTGGATAAAGCCAAACGTAATGCGAGGAATAGAAAACTCAATCGAGTTCAAATAGAAGATCAAGAACATAGCCAGCAAAAAATTTTACAAGAACAAAAAAGAGCAGCCTATCGTAAAGCACAAAAAGATTTTCGTTATGGTTCGGAACAAGAAAAAGCAGCTGCTTTGGCTTTTTTACGAAAATGGAAAGAGGAAAACAAACAAGATAACGGCGGTTAAATGCTATTATGTAAGATAACACTTATAAACGGATTAAAGGGTATTTAGATGTTAAGTCAAGAAGTTCAAGATTATTTAGCCTACGATTTAGGTTATGACGCGAGAATTTCCACAGAGCAATCTAACCAAGTGAGTAAACTATTGCTAGAAAAAAATTTTGATGCAAGTTATAGCTTTTTTGATTACATGACGCACTACCAAAGTAAATGTGGTAAGGGTAAGTCAAGTATTGGTTTTTTTGGTGATGTCATTGAATTATTGCAAGATGGCACTTGGAATCAGAGCCTATATAATAAAGGACTTTCTCAAAATTATATCGCACTACAACAAACACCCGGCTGGCTTTTCTTATACAATAAAGATGATGATTCTGTCATCTTAAATGATGATGATGAAATTGAAAGAATTTTTAATGAAGATTTTGATTACTATTGGCCTAGTTTCAATCATTTTTTGATGTATTTTTTTGGACTCTCTAAAATAAAATAATTTATATTCCTTTGATGAAATTCAGTTATAGTTTTATTGACATTTTACCATAATAATTATTGTATTTGATTAACACAATTATATACTCGATAAAATCAATATGCTAGAATAGTTAATCGAAGTATATGCTTAACTAAATCTCA
>WNLJ01000012.1 GCA_017114885.1 Neisseriaceae bacterium PsAf
TGAGCAGTTGTTAGTAATTTACATTTAACCCTTTCCAGAGAGAAAACTTATAATTGGTTATTTTGAATGATCTGTTGAGATTGATTTCTTTACCTTGCTCTGCTATTTTTAGAAAGAGATTTTTTCTATACTTTGTGTAAAAAGAGATGAATAATATTCTATTTTTTATATAGTTGTATCTTAGATATTTTGATTAAAGTGTGTTCACGATAAATATAAATTAATTATTTATATGATATAAATTAATTATTTATATAGAAGAAATATAGGGGTTGTCCCGTGATTGAGTTACGTGTATTATGGTTACATGTATTATGAAAGACAGATTAATACTTTACTAACCTTTGAATATTTTAAGGAGAATGTTATGGCAAATGATTATGATACTAAAAAATCAAAATTCAAAAAAGATTTAGAGCAAATCAAAAAAGATTTTTCTGAGTTAAAAGAAGCTGGTGGTGAGCAATTTGAACGTGATGCTAAAGATTTTCAAGACAATGCTCGCGAATTCTATGACAACTTCAAAGATGAAGCAAGTGATAAAATAGAAGAAGTTAAAAATAAAATTCCTAAATATCAGCAAGAAGTTCAAGATCAAATCGAAAAAGCTGGTGATGAAGTTTCTAGTGCTATTAGAAAAAAACCAGTGGAAGCTTTGGCAATTGCTGGCTTAGTTGGTTTGGTTGCAGGTATTGTACTTGGTAAGAAAAACTAATTAGTCAACTTTGTTAGGTTTAAAATGACGGATTTTAAAAAAGTCACGGAGCAATTTAACTTTGTTAAAAGCAATCGTTCTAATATAGAACGATTGCTTAAGCTTCGGTTTGAAGTTATTTCTATTGATTTAACCTCATTGCAGAAAAGCATTTTATATGGATTCGCTTTAGTAGGGGTCGCTTTAGTATTCTTTTTAATTGCTATTATTAGCGTTTTTTTTGGTCTTAATGATGTGGTTAGTGATCCTAAAGCAAGATTATGGCTTTTCTTTGGTGGCAGTGTTGTTGCGCTTATATTATTTTTTATTTTTCTGAAATGGGCAATTAGTAAATTAACGAATTCTATTCAAACCTTAAATAGTAGTGTTAAAGATTTAGGCAACGAAATAGAATTTTTATTAGGAAGAAATACGCCTAATGAAGTTTCTGAAGAGCTTAAAAGTAAAATTGATCAACAGTTGAAAGAAATCTCATGAGTAATGATCAACGAAAATATTCTCAAATGGAAGCCGATATTTTACGTACCAAGTTAGAGCTTGCTTATGTAAAACAAGATGTTGAATTAGAGCAAAAGCCTAAGAGTTTATCTGATCAGCTGATGAGTTATATCCCTGCTTTGGGTAATGTAGGTAAAATGGTATTGACTAATAGAACAGTCATAAGCAGATTAACCCCCTTGGTTGTTTCTTTACTTTTATCCAAAAAAGCGAAGTCTGCAGCAAAATTCAATAAAAAAACAGCCTCCAAAACAAGTAAAAAAATCAAAAAGAAATAGAGAAATTGTTAAAGCAGTAGTTTGATTTCTTTTTCAACTTTATCCATAGATGTGGTAGGGGCGAATCTTTTGACCACACTTCCATCTCGGTTAATTAAAAATTTAGTAAAGTTCCACTTGATTTTCTCGTTTAATAGACCTGGTTGCGATGATTTTAAATAGGTGTATAAAGGAGACTCATCCTTTCCATTAACCTCAATTTTAGAGAACATCGGGAAGGTAACGCCATAATTTTTTTGACAAAATGTCATGATTTCTTGATTGTTTCCCGGATCTTGATTGGCAAACTGGTTGCAGGGAAATCCTAAAATAGTAAAACCCTGATCTTTGTACTTTTGATAGAGATGTTCTAGTTTCTCAAATTGTGGAGTAAAACCGCATTTACTTGCTGTATTGACAATTAAAATCACTTGATTTTTAAATTCTTTTAAAGAAACATCATTTCCATTGATGTCTTGTACTATAAAATCATAAACAGACATTATGTTCTCCTTTTTATTGTTAACGATTTGTAATAATGTTTTATTTTTTATAATTAATCTTACTTATTACTCAATCTTTTTAGCCAATAAGGTGGCAAAACGAAATTTATACCGATTTCCTTGAGGATCTAGTTTATGCATCTCTCCCACATCTTCATTATATTTGATAATTTCCCAATCCTGGTAATAGTTTTTTAATTCATTAGTTTTAAATTTATGCTTAAAATCTAGATCACAGGGATAGTCGTCGGTATTCATTACTGAAACAATCAAATTATAACCATTTTTATTAGTATGATTTTGCATGTTCCTTATAATTTCAGGAACTTTCTTGCTATCTAGCATCATAAATACAACGGTTGAAAGAATGAAATCGTATTGTTCTTCAATACTAGCTGCATTAATATTATAGGTGTAAACATGTAGATGATTCAATTGATTTTCAGTGATGATATTTTGTAATTGTTTGATTTTGCTTTCTTCTATATCTACCCCAGTTACATTAAAACCTTTTAATGTTAAATAAATACTATTTCTACCTTGTCCACAACCTAAATCTAATACTTTATAATGATTAGGTTGTTCCTTAAAGGTAATGTTTTCAAAAGCTTCTATAACTTCGGAATGAGCTCGAGAGAAATTATATTTCTTTTTAGCAAAATCTTCTTGCCGACAATAAAAAGAGAGTTGACAGTTTAAATCATCAGAAACCTTAGCAATACGATGCCATACTTGTGGTTCTATAAAAGGAGGTTGCACTTTTTTTGAAAAATGATGAGTGGAAATAACATTTCCTGCCTCATTCATGATTTCAAAATCTAATTCTCCCTGCATAATTTCTAATTTTGCCCACGTATCTTGTTGCGTATTGTGTTTTTTACAAAATGCCTGTGGTAGGCTTTGGGCATCCCATTTTGGTAAAGTTTTATACCTGACTAATTCTTTATACATAAAATTACCCTTCAATACCTTAATTTTCACAATTTTCTAATTCAATACTAAATGGTGTATCTTTGTTCCTGGTGTGCTGACTTGTTATTTTTATTGTGTGTTTTATATGGGTATATAAATTTATTGATTTTTAGCTAGTTATTTCTCTGGATTCCGACTGCTGAATGAGAGATTAATTCAAATTTTTCTGCTAGACAGAATTTTCAATAAACTGTACTTATATAAAAATAATATCTAAAAAATATAAAACAGATTGCAAGTAATTCTTAAAAATTTATAATAATTCTTTTTAGTTATAGGGAAAAGAAGAGGATGTTAATTTCAAGCTAAAAAAGCAATGATTTTTATTCCTTAAAAAATATTCCTAACTTTGAACATTCTTGCTTTTTCCTGCTGTTTTTTCTGCACATAAATAAATATTAGACATACATTCTTGTAATGATAGTATCCTTATTTAAAAGGCAATCAATTAATTTATATAAAAATTAATATAGTTATTTTTCTTTATCATTATTCTCTTTATTGCTTTCCTCATCTTCTTGATCTTTTCTCATTTGTTCGTAAACACCTTCAGTATGGAGTATTGATCCCTCAGGTGCATCTGAAGTTTCCCCAATTTCCCATGGTGCATTATCTGGAATTTCATCGATATGAATAGTCTTGGGAGAATAATCAGGTTGGAAATATAAATCGTATTTAATGGCTTTAATAATTGAAACTATTAATGCTACGGCAACTAGTAATAATGGCGCTGCAGAGATAACGGCTGCTGCTTGTAAGGTAGATAAATCACCTGCCAGTAATAGAGCAGTAGGTAGTAGACATAACGCAAATGCCCAAAATAAACGATTCCAACGCATTGGTTCTTCATCGACTTCTTTTTGAACGACAGAGGCTAAAATGTAAGAGATAGAGTCAAAAGTAGTTGCTGTGAAAATAATAGCTAATACTGTAAAGACTGCCATCGAAACTTTAGCAATTGGCAATGTCTCTAATATACCAAAAATAGCAGCCGTTGGACTAACATTATTTAATAAAGAGAGCACATCTAATTGCCCACTAATTTGTAAATATAGGCCATAATTACCAAGAATAATAAAGAATGCGGCACAACCTAAGCTTCCAAAAAATAGAGAACCAACGACTACTTGGCGTAAAGTTCTACCACGAGATATTTTAGCAATAAAAATTCCAATAGTAGGGGAAAATACTAACCACCAAGCCCAATAGAATATAGTCCAATTTTGAGGAAAGTTGGATTTTTTAAATCCAAACTCAGGAAAACCTGAAAAAGCTTCATTCCATGTCATCATCCTTGCCATATTAGTTAACGCCTTGCCTAGACTTTCAAAACCAACATCTAAAATAAATATAGTAGGACCGACAAGTAATACAAAAAATAGAAATATGACAGCTAGGTAAAAATTAATATTAGAAAGAACTTGTATGCCTTTTTTCATTCCCTGAAAAGCGCTATAGGCGAATAACATAGTTGTAAAAAGTAAGACAATTAATTGAGTAGTAATATTAACAGGGAAACCAAAAAGTTTGTTAAGACCTTCTGTAATAAGGGGTGAAGCAAGACCTAAAGTTGTAGCACCACCACCAATCATACCAAATACAAATAAAATATCGATGGTTTTACCAAAGTAGCTATTAGCTCTTTTTTCTCCTAATACAGGAGCAAGACACTGACTTATTTTTAAAACCGGTTGGTTTCTAACATGATAAAAATAAGACATAGCAATAGCTGGAACTAGGTAGATAGACCAAGCAACAGGACCCCAGTGGAAGATTCCATAAGTGGCAGCCCATTCTACAGCTTCAGAGGTGCCTGTTTCTATTTCAAAAGGAGGAGCTTGGTAGTAGAAAGCCCACTCAATCATGCCCCAATAAAGAATACTAGCACCAATACCCGCACAAAATAGCATAGCAGCCCATGAATAGGTAGGGTATTCCATATCTTCTTCAGGCTTGCCTAATTTAATTTTACCAATATCGGAAAAGGCAATAAACAATACAAAAATAACAGCGAGGGCACCAAAACCAAGATAAAAAACCCCAAGCTGATCAGTTAATATGGTTTTAAAGTAATCTACCCATTGTGCCGACCAATCAGGATAAAATAGTAAAGGGAGAGCGAAACCCAGCAATACGAGCAATACACCAAAAAAAGTATAATAATCAATGTCTGAAAATAGGTTTTTTGATTGACTGTTTTTTTGCTGTGATTCCATTTTTTTCCTTTTATTAAAATTATTTTAATCTTACCTTCAAGAAACAATAAGCCAAATATGATTTGGCCTATTGAGGTGGATTTTTTTTGAAGGGCTTATTCTAGCACATTTAATTGAGCCATCATACCCAAGTTTTCGTGTTCCAATACATGACAATGAAACAAACGAATTCCTGTAAGTTGTTGCTTACAAATAATAGAAACGGTTTCATAGGGCTTAAGATTAATAGTATCTTTAAGTGACTTATAATCAGGTTTAGAAACTTTGCCATTTAATTCATGTGAGAGAACGTAAAATTGAGTTCCATGAAGATGGAAATTATGATCCATATGAGAATCATTTTTAATAACCCATTTTTCCGGAACATTAACCTTACTGGTTAAATCCATTCGTCCCATATCATAGGTTTTTCCATTGATAAGGAACATGTTTTGTAAATCTTGCATACTCATGGCAGACATTCCTTGCATGTCATCATGACCATGACCTTCTGAATGATTCATTACCTCGGTATATACAATATGTTTTGTTTCCTGTGGTGTTTCTAGAGGAGGCAGTTCTCTTAATTTTTGAGGAATAGGTTTATCTAGAGGAGAAACGGTCACTTCTGCCAATGTTATTGTTTCTGGTTCAAAAGCTTGCATCATTTTTTCACGATTGTAAGGTAATAAAACCAGGTGCGTATTTCTCTTTGTGCTTGTTTCTACAATAATCTCATAACGTTCACCAGGAGATAAAAATAGCTCTTCTTGATTTTGAGGGCTTTCCAACAGACCACCATCTGAACCAATTACAATTATTTTACAGTCTAGGATTTTTAATCTAAGGTATCTGGCATTGCAAGCGTTCCAAATTCGTATGCGTTCAGTTCCCTTAATAGTAATTTTAGGCTCTAACTGTCCATTGATTAGTACAAAATTTCCCTCTCTACCATTCATCCAATCCAGAGCAGTATTCTCAGGGATGTTACCATTTTCATCTAATCGTAAGTCTGAAATAAGCCAATGTTGTTCGGGTAAATCTCTGAGAGGATCATCTTTACTCTTTACAATAAAGCTACCAGCTAAACCTTTATAAGTTTGTTCAGAAGTTAAACCATGCGCATGAGAATGGTACCAATAAGTACCCGCTGAACCTGATGGTAGTTTAAATTGATAGACCCTAGAACCATAAGGTTCGATGGCATCTTGAGGGTTTCCATCTTGTTTGGAAGGAACGGGTAACCCATGCCAGTGAATAGTGGTTGGTTGTGTTAAGCGATTAGTTACTTTAATTTTAACAGTGTCTCCTTCATTTACCACAATTTGAGGTCCTGCTAAAATACCGTTATACAAAAAAAATTCAGTTTGAAGAGAAGGAACCAGTGAAAGCGTATGTGGTTTAACTTCGATATTTGCTTCAAAAGAGTTGGTAGTATTGCTTTGATTTAGTAAAGGTTTTAGGGGTTGTAGTGGCTGATGACTAGGGAATTTCTCTCTCTCTAGTAGAGGTGACTGATAGGTATAAGGGACAGCTATATTTTTTTTATCGTCCTGATTCGCCGCGGCATGCGATGAATGATCTTGATGATGCATTGTTTCTTTTTGTTGCTGTGATTTATCTTTTGGCTGACAACCTACTAAAAAGGATGCACCCAAGCACATACCTGTTTCTAAAAATGTTCTGCGATCCATGAAATCCCTCCTCAACATATTAAACGACATACTTAAGTATAAGATAAAAATAAGCTTAGATTAAGGGTTAATGATAATTAATTTTATAGTATTATGATGGAAGTATAATTTTTTGATTTTTATCAGAATGTTATTGGTAATATATGGAATGGCATAACTACTTTTCTTTTGCTCTCATATCATTGTTAATGGTTATTAATCCTGGCCCTAACATGGTTTATTTAATTACGAGAACTATGGATGCAGGTATTAAGGATGGGTTATTGTCTTTATTTGGAATAAGTACTGGTTTTTTTTATATTTTTATTGATGTCTGTTTCCGGTTTGTCTTTTTTAATAAGTAAGAACACTTATTTATATGCAGTCATGTTGTTGTTGGTGAGTGTATTTTTTTTTATATCTTGCAATCAAGTCTTTCCCCTATAAGCAGTATAAGCAGAAAAAATTATTTCCTAATAATGGCACTAGTATAACGACCACGGGTACTCATAAATCGTCTTATTTGATAGGGATGATTGTTGTATTAACTAATCCTAAGGCGATTATTTTATTTGCCACAGTTTATTAATATAAATGCATCGGTTGAGCATCAGTTAATTTTGTTGGGTATTACTCAAATAAGTATTAGTTTTATAGTGAACTTATTGGTTATACTTTTCATACCTAATGTATTGAAATTTTATCAAAACAAACCAAATTTTCAGTATCGAGTGGCTTTCTTGATATCATTGGTGTATTTATTTTTATCGATTTATTCTATAGTGAATATGTTTAGAATAGTATCTTGAACAATAAAAAATCCTTCTCAAAGATGTATTGTTATGAGAAGGACTTTTAAACTAATATTAATCAGATACTTTTTGTAAGGTGTAGTTTAAAGAGCTCTCAATTTTTTCACCTGTAGTCATATCTCTCATCTCAGCAAAATTTTCGCCAATAAAGAAAATACGATTATCGGCTTCTTCATCTAAAGTAATTAAAGAAGGATTATCAGTGTTAAAAGTGAAAGTACCATTAGTGGTGAAAGTATTGTTACCAGGTTTATTGGTTTGATATTCTTGTATTAGAGAATAAGTTTTATCTTGATTAAGCGTCAATGTCATTTTAATACCACTGCAATCGGCACAAGGGATTTCTCCTTCATAAGTGCCCATCCAATCCAATGAGTTTTCAGTAGTATCTGCTTGAACGGCAGCAGTTTGTTGTTCAGAATTTTGTTGTTGTGATTGAGTGTTTTCAGAGTTACAAGCTGCAACTGATAGTAAACCTGCCAATAGTAATATTTTTTTCATGGTTCTCTTTATTCTCTTTCTTTAAAAATAAGTTTTCATTAGAGATTTTTTTTTAAAAAAAGTTCAATAAAAGTCATTAAATTATCTTATAAATATATTAATAAGCTTGTGTATCTAATTATTTTTTTAGTGGTTATAATTAACATAATTAATATATGAAATAAGGAGAAAAAAATGCAAGATATTATGTCATTAGTCAATAGTCGTTATACCTGTAAAGACTATGACCCTGAAAAAAAAGTTTCAGCAGAAAATATAGAGAAAGTAAAAGAGATTTTGATTAAAAGTCCATCTTCGTCTAATACTCAATCTAGTCGATTTGTAATTGTAGAATCAGATGAAATGAAAAGAAAAATTGCTGATTTTAGTTGGGAATCTAATTACAATAGAATCGTACATGCTTCTCATGTAATCGTATTTTGTGGGGTGAATGGATACAACGAAAGATACTTGACAGAAGTTTATAAAAAAGAAAAAGCAGATGGACGATTTGATAAGTTTGCGGGCGAAGAGGAATATTTTAAAAATAGAGCAAGTTTATACATGTCATTATCCCATAGTGAACAGATTGCTCATATTGATGCTCAGGTAAATGTTGCCTTAGGTTTCTTTTTATTAGGTATCGAAGGATTGGGTATTAATGCAACTCCTATGGGTGGATTCACAAGGGGTAAAATTGATCAGTTACTGGGGTTGACAGATAAGGGACTTCATTCTGTTTATCTAGTAGCAATTGGTTATACAGGAGAGCATGATTTTAATGCTGGAATTAAAAAATCTCGCTTGCCAGAAAAAGAACTTATTATAATAATCAAATAGTTGCTTTCAAAAATTTAATGAGTCAGAAAGTCATACTTTTTAGTATGACTTTCTTAAGATGTTGGGGCAACGATGGCAGTAATCGGCAAATGATCGGATAATTTATCCCAAGGACTTTCGCTGTGTGTGATGGTATCAATCACTTCCAAATTTCTAACAAAAATCCTGTCTAAGCTGAGCATGGGTTTTTTGGAGGGAAATGTTTTAGGATTAAATCCTTGATGCGTTAAAAAGGCTTCCATTAGGTCTAACTCCTCTAGAAATTCTTGAGATTTATAGGCCCAATCATTAAAATCTCCAGCCAGGATAATGGGACTTTTGGGGTCAATAAAGTGATTAAAATATTCAAAAATACGTATATATTGTTTTTTTCTGTCTTGTTCCATTAAGTTTAGATGAGCACAAAAACATTCTACTGGGATATCCCAACCTGGTGGTGTGATTTGGCAATGCAATATTCCTCTTTGTTCAAACTGGTTGGTACTGATGTTGATATTCAGTTTTGTTTTGATAGGGGTGCGACTTAAAATGGCATTGCCGTGATGCTTGTATTTGAAAACAGCATTTTTTCCATAGCTATTATAGTATTTTAGATACTCTGCAATAATTTGATCGTGAGGTTTGGCTGGGAAATCTTTGTTATTTTCAATTTTTTTTTCATGTAATCCTTGCACTTCTTGTAAAAAGATAATATCAGAATTAATGTCTTTTAAAGACTGAGCAATGGTATTGATTTGAACTTTTCTATTTAGTGCAGACATACCTTTATGGGTGTTATAAGAAGTCACGCTAAGTGTTTTATGAGGCATTACCAAAAGAAGACCTTTAATGCTTTGTTATTATCACCGCTATTGTACACTTATTTTACCTTGAAATGACTTTAAAATAAGTATCAGATAATAAAAAAATCATTAGGCGATAAAACATAATACTGAAAATTTTATTAAAAATGTCAATTAATAGAAATCTATATTTGATAGCATATTTTTTAGTTTCTATTTAATTGATGGTCTCGCAACAAAAAAGTGAAGATAACTTTTATCGACCAATATTACCTCAACCAATAATAACCACTATTGTATTAAAAAAAATCATCAATTAGTACCAAAAACGCATATATTAAGTTGATTAAATTGAATATTTTAAAACATAATAATTAAAGCAGATTGGAGTTAAATAATGAATAAAAAACATTGGTCTAAAGTGGAATTTTTACATGAAACGGTTAAAAACCGTAATATCATTATTAAAGGAAAGCATAGCTACTATAGTGATTTTTGGGATAATGGATTTGAAGATTCTGTGGTGAGATATTTATATGGCGATGAAGGAAGTTTAAAGTGGGAACCATTGTGGGAGACAGACAAACTTTATATAGGAGATTATGTTTGTATTGCAGCACAAGTAGTTATCCTAATGGGTGGAAATAATAGTCATAGTACTGATTGGTTTAGTCTATATACTTTTATCGATAATATGGAGGACACATATATATCTAAGGGTGAGACTCATATTCAAGATGGTGTATGGATTGGAATGAGAGCCATGATTATGCCTGGTGTCACACTAGGGGAGGGCTCTGTCATAGCATCTAATAGTGTGGTGACTAAAGATATTCCTCCTTATAGTGTGGTAGCGGGTTCTCCGGCTAAGGTGGTAAAATATAGGTTTCCCACAGAGACTATTCACAAGTTATTGGCATTAAAAATATATGATTGGCCACAAGAAAAGTTTTTAGCACTTCAACCTTATTTGCAACAAAATAATATAGATTTACTTATAGAGGCAGAAAAAAAGTATCAGCTAAAATAAGTATTCTTTTGGTTTTTATATTTTAATCTTGCGAGTTTAAATTACTGGCATCAATAACTATGTTATTAGGGTTTATCTCATTACCATAATAAGGTTTGACTGATCGCTCATAGGCGTTATGAAAAAATTCTTCTTTTTGTAACTGAGTGATTTCCTCATTAAGCCAGTTAAGTAGTTCAGTATTGCCTTTTTTAACTGCAGGGGCAATAAAATCATTACCTCCTACTTGATTAATCGTAACACTAAAATCAGGATTATTTTTAGTCCATGCATAAAGTAATGTATTATCATGTGCTATAGCGATGCCCCTACCATCTCTAAGAGCAGCAAAAGCCTCTGAGTTTTGATCGTATTTTTGCTGTTTAACATGAGGATAATTTTGACTAAAAAAAATTTCAGCAGTCGTTCCTTTATTAATAATTAAGATATTTTTATCTAGTTGTTCTAGTGAAGTAACAGGAGATTGTGTTGAGGAAACTAAGCCTATAGCTGTCTTCATATAGGGTTTTGCGAAATCTACTTGCTTCGCTCTTTCAGGTGTAATAGTAAAGTTAGCAAGAGTAATATCTACTTTATTGGCATTTAAAACATTGATGCGGTTTTGGGCTTCAGTTAATATAAATTTAATTTTATTCTCATCGCCTAATAAATCCTTAGCTAAACGTTTGGCTAACTCAATATCATAACCCTGGCTATTTCCTTCTTTGTCCACATAACCAAATGGAGGTTTGTCACTAAAGACAGCAACTCTTAATTCACCCCTGTCTTTGATGGCTTGTAATGATGAATTCTGAGTATTTTCTTTTTGCACTCCATTGTTACAAGCTAAAAGAGCTAGGAATAAAAAAATACTGGAAATAAGGGAAATATTTTTAGATTGGATAATAGTTTCATAATAAGACCTCTTTAAAAATAATAAGGTGTTTAAAAATCAAGAGCAGATAGAAATGTTCTGGCTCTCAAACTAGAAGGATTGTCAAAAAATTTTTTAGGATTACTAATTTCAAGAATATTTCCTTGATCCATGAATACAATATGATTAGCAATATGTCTGGCAAAATTTAGCTCATGAGTAACCAACACCATCGTCATACCCTCTGCAGCCAACTCTGTAATGACATCTAAGACTTCTTTAACCATTTCTGGATCAAGAGGAGCTGTCACTTCATCAAATAACATTATTTGAGGATTCATACATAAGGCTCTAATAATGGCAATTCTTTGTTTTTGTCCCCCTGATAATTCCCGTGGGTAAGCTAATTTTTTTTCTATTAAGCCTACTCTGTTAAGTAGTTCATTCGCTTGAGACTCTGTTTCTGAACGTTTCCTTTTTTGTACTTTGATAGGACCTAACATAATATTATCAATGACATTCATGTGTGGAAATAAATCATAACTTTGAAATACCATGCCAATGTTTTGGCGCACTAATGGCCAGTTGGTACCTCTTGTATTGAGTTCGATATCGTTGAATTTTATCGATCCTTGATCAATTGTTTCCAATCCATTAATACAACGCAGTAAAGTGGATTTTCCACAGCCAGATGGACCGAGAATCACATGGACTTCTCCAGGATTAATGTCTAAGTTAATATTATTTAAGACGTGTCTGTCATTAAATGTTTTATATAATTTTTGAATGCTTAATATTGGCTTAGTCATATAATGTTTTGGCCCATCTAGACAGTGAATAACACATTGCAAAAAATAATAATAAAATGATGCCATAAATCCAAAATGGTGCCATATAATTGAGCATGGCGTTGGCTTCAATAATTTCCTTACCAACCCTTACTAATTCGCGAACCCCAATGAGTGACAAAAATGCGGTCGTCATGATGATGCGAGCGGCTAAATTAATGCTTGGAGGAATGACATTTTTAAATGCTTGAGGCAATAAAATATAAGTAAAAGCCTGTTGTTGGCTTAAACCTATAGCCAAAGCGGAGTCTGATTGATGTTGGGGTAGGGAAATAATTGCACTGCGTACAATATCACTCATTTCTGCTGTTCCCCATAAGGTGAAAGCAATCACGCCTACGAGTATTCCATCGATTTCAATATTTAATAAGCTAGGTAAGGTATAGTAGAGAATATAGAGTAAGACCAAGGTTGGTAAAATTCGAATAATACTTAAATAAATATAGGAACTCACTTTGATAAATCTATAATCGAAAGTTCGTAATACGCCTAAAATGGTGCCTAGCAACAAACTGAATATAATGGCAAAAAAAGCAACCTCAAGGGTTACATATAAACCCTGTACTAAGCGTTTCCAAGTTAACCAATCTAAGAGGATTTCAATACCCAAATTCTGCATAGCGAAACCTTTTTTCTAGATAGGACAATAAAACAATAAAAGGGAGAATGACAACTAAATATGAAAGAACAAGTAGAAATAAATTTTCATAAGTTTGTCCTTCGGTATTAATAAGAGAAATTGCCATAGTGGTGACATCTGTTCCAGCAATAGCAGTAAAGACCGATGTTTCTTTGAATAAAAAAATACAATTCGCTCCTAGAGCAGGAATGCTATAGGAAAATGCTTGAGGGAGGAGGATATAACGAAATAACTGTGTTTTTTTTAAACCCAGAGAAAGTACTGAATCTTTTTGTGATGTTGTGATGGCATCAAGACCAGAGCGAAATGACTCAGTCATGTAACTTCCTCCCATCAGAGATAAACCGACTAAAGCTGTTGTTTAAAAACTTGGAGCAATATTAAATGCACGAGGCAAACCATAATAAATAAAAAACAAATGAAGTAGTAGTGGTGTGTTTCTGAAAAAATTAACATAGGCATTAATTAAGCTAGTTAAAATAGGTATCTGGTAAAAAATAATATCACTACTTATGAGCCCAATAATAAATGCAATTAAAATACCAATAAAAGATATTTCAATTGTTAGCCACAATGCGTGCTCAAAAAGAGGTAATATTTGTTGGATGTATGACCAATTAAGCATCGTAATTACCTGATATTATTTAAGTATTTAATTTTTAAGACTATGTTTAATTGATATCTATGTCAAACGATATTTATGTATATGTATATAACTTAAAAAAATTAGAACATACTTGGGTAATTTTTGATTAAAAAAATAATTATTTTGAACTGTTATGGTCTTGATGTTATCTGTATATATGATTATATGGACTATTGTTTTCAACATGGATGATAAATTGTGCAAAAGGTTATTCAATACTTAATAATTGTATTTTCTATTTGTTTATTAACAGCTTTTCAAACTGATAAAATTGATGATTCACCAATGGAATCTTTAGTTTTAATTAGTGCAAAGCCGGTTAACGATATGCCATTAGGTAATTTATCAGGGATAACTTTTTGTCAAAACAAATGGTTAGTGGTTTCAGATAAAGATGACGAGTATATTTATCATCTTACTGAAAAAGACTTTTATTATCAAGCTAAAAAAATGGCTTTACCTGCTATGCCTGGTTTAAATAATTTGTCTGAATTATCTATTTTAGAAAAAAAACAGCTACTTAATAGTCAAGATAATTTAGATTTTGAGGGTATTTTTTGCGATAAAGAGGGGTCAGTATATCTTGTGAGTGAGTTAACCAGTCAAGTTTTAAGGATTACTCCTGACTTTTGTCAATCCAATTGGTTAAAGTTGTCTGAAAATTGGTTAAATGAAGCAAAACGAGTTAATTTTCTGACCGTTCCTAATGCAAAGTTAGAAGGGATAACTTTAGATCCAGGGGGCCAAAAAATATGGATGGCTGCTGAGCGAGAGAATAGAGGGATTATTTTTTTAGAAAAAATTAGTGGACAGTGGATTTGTCGGGATTGTGTCTTGCTTTCTGAAGATGTTATGGGAGTATCACCTAAGTTATTGGGATCAAAAGAATTACCGTTGGATTTTTCAGATATTTTTTATTATCAAGGGAAACTGTTTACTTTAGAGCGATTACAGCATCAAATTTGTCGTCGGGATTCTAGGAGTGCTCGGGTAGAAAAATGCTGGCGCTTTGAAAATTCAGTATTACAAAATGAAAATTATCAATATGCCCAGTATTCTTTTGGACAAGCTGAAGCATTATGGTTAAATAAGAATGAGGTATGGATAGGACTGGATAATAACAATATGCGTAGAAATGATGGTGAAGATCGACCTATTATTTACCGATTTAAGGCACCCAAGAAAGGGTGGCTAAATTAAATTGTGATTTAAGGAAAAAAATAATGAAGATGAAATTAGTTTTAACATTAATGTTATTAGGTTTAGTAAGTTGCGCTCAGGAAAAATTAATTTTTTATCCTGTGGAGCTACATCAAGATTATACTTTCGCATTTAAAGTACCGCATATTGAGTACAATATTCCAGTAGATGATGATATTGATCTTAATAGTGTTTTATTTAAAAGCCAGAATAGCAAAGGCGTTATTTTATATTTACATGGTAATACTGGTAATATAAAAGGTTGGTCTTCCTCAGCTAAACATTATTTAGAGAATAATTATGACGTTTTTATGGTAGATTATCGCGGCTTTGGTAAAAGTTCTGGTGAAATTAATAATGAAGAGATTTTGTATCAAGATATGCAAAAAGTTTATGACTTTGTTGGTAGTATGTACCCAGAAAATAAAATTATCGTATTAGGTTATTCTATTGGTACAGGGCTGGCCGCTAAGTTAGCCAGTGATAATCATCCCAAAGCTTTATTTTTGCTTGCGCCTTACTATAGTCTTCCAGATGTTGCCAAAAGCCATGTTCCTTTTATTCCACAATCGTGGGTAAAATTTCAATTCCCTACCTATCAATTTTTAGAGAAAGTCAGCAGTCCTGTTTATCTTTTCCATGGGAAAGAGGATACAGTTATTTACGCGGATTCAAGTAAGAAGTTACAAGCTTATATCAAAGGCAAAAATAAAGTTTTATTTTTTGATAATCAAGGCCATAATTACATGGAACAAAATCCAGAATATCAAAAAAATCTAAAATCTATCTTGGATTCTTTACAGTGAGCAGATTGTTAATAATTTATTTTTAAATAGCATCCGATTTTTGGTAGATGATAAATAATTACTTTTTACGAGAAAACTATCTTCAACGCTCTCTCCTAGGGTGTGAATGCTAATAGAGATGATTTCAATTTGGTATTGATTAAAAAGCTCAACAATATTAGCAAGTAGAGCATTTCTATTGATGGTAACGAGTGAAATAATAAAATAATCCTGTGTTTGGTTGTGATAATCTTCTTGAGAAATAATGACCTTTGGTACGATATTGGAATGTAAAGAACGTCTTGTTAAGAAGATTTCAGGAATAGATAATTCATCTTCTTTTATCTCTTCATTAAGCACGAGGGTAAGATAATGTTCTAATTGCTTGGTTATTCTTTGGACATCACTAGGCAAGCATTGAAAAGGGAAAGCAACAATAAATTTATTAAGTACCCAGCCATCTTTAGTCATAAAAGCTTTTGCTCTTATGATATTAAGATGTAGATGAGCAAATATCTTACATAAAGTGAGCATCAAATTATCACTACTGGGTTTGAAGATAATACACGCCAGTGTAATTTCATCTAAAAATCTAAAATCAAAAAAAGCAGTTTCAGTTGTATGAGTAATTTCATTAATTTGCCAACGGATATCATCAAAAGTTTGGGTATTAAAAAAAGAATCATCTATCGAATTAGCAAATTGAGTGATCTTTTCTTTATATTGAGAGTTTTCCGAAATTAATTGGGATATGATGGTTTGTTTTTGAACGATGTCTTCTAATTCTAGGTGTGATTTATCTTGTAATATTTTTAGGGTAGAGGTAAATAGTTGGTAGAGTAAATTGCTTTTCCAGTTATTCCATATGGTTGGATTGGTTCCTCTGATATCTGAGATCGTGAGTAAGTATAAGGCAACTAGACGCTCTGGTGTTTTAACTATCTCGCTAAATTCTTTAATGACAGAATAATCACCAATGTCTTTTTTTTGAGCTGTAATGGACATGATTAAATGATTTTTAACCAACCAAACAATTAAATCGGTATCCGATTCATTCAAGTGGTGTTTATCGCAAAACTGTCTTGCAATTTGAGCCCCTATGATTTCATGACCTCCTCCCCGGCCTTTACCAATATCATGGAAAAAAGCAGCGAGATAGAGAATATATTTATTCTTGTAGCTACTCATTAGGGTTGAGGCAAAGGGTGCTTCGAAAATAAAATTTTCATTTTCTAATCTAACTAAATAATAAACAACAGTTAGAATATGGTCATCTACTGGGTAAATATGAAACAAGTCATTTTGTAGTAAACCAACAATGCGACCGAAACCAGGGATGTATTTTTCTAAAAAACCATATAAATTTAGGTATTGTAATATTTGAAAAATACCGTGACCGTATTTAAATAAATGAATAAAAGCTTTTTTATTTTTAGAGCTTTCTGAAAAAGAAGCATCTATATTTTGAATGGCGAGCCACCAAGCTCTCAATGTTTTAGGAGCGATGCCAACAATACTTCGGTTTTTCTGCAAGTAAGTAATAATTTGTAAGATTTGAGTGGGGTCTTTAGTGAAAATTGAGATATCATTACAAGCAATTAAGTTGCCTACTTGATAATAATTTTTATCGATTTGAAACACTTTTCTAGGATAAGGAACATAGACTCTGCGTTTTAACATAGGGATTAAAATACCCATTAACTGCCTTACCAACTTAGTTGAACGATAAAAAATTTGCATCATTTGTTCACCGTTTTGGTGTGGGTCTTCTGGGAAATTACAGTGCATTAATTGAGCGATATCGTTATGATAATTAAAAAATAAATAATTCTCATTTTTATGGGCAAGCATATGTAGATGAATGCGAATGCGGGCCAAGTTTTGATGGCTATTGATGATGAGATTGGCTTCATCTTTGGTAATAATCTTGCTTTTAGTTAGTTCGTTAACATCAGGCTGCAGTCCTTGGGCTTTCGCAATCCACAATAAAGTATGAATATCGCGTAGGCCACCGGGCGTATTTTTAACATCTGGTTCAAGCTGTTTGGCTGCCCCTTTAAACTGATCATGTCGTGCCTGCATTTCACTTAATTTTGCTTCGATGAAATCAACTATTTCGCGCCTATTGTTAAGTTCATTAAGTAAATCGTCAAGTAACTGAGGGTTGCCAAGAATGTATTCAGTTTCTAAAAAGGATGTTTCTTTGGTTATTTCATTTTTAGCGTCATGAAATAACTCTTCAACGGTACCTACGGTCATAGAAGGAGATAATCCAATATCCCATAGAGTACTTATAAAATCAGAAATAAAATTTTCTTGCTCTAAATTTGGTTTTTTTTGAGTAATAATTGCCAAATCTATGTCAGAGTACGGATATAACTCACCCCTACCAAAACCCCCAACTGCTATTAAACATAAATTATCTTCATGCCCATGGGAGTGTAAATACCAAATTTTTTTTAATAGCTTGATGGTGGTTTCAGAATATTCTTCAAAAAATCGATATGGATCATCGTGTTTTTTGAAATTTTCATACAGAGTTTGCTGTTTTTGTTTGAATTTATCTATAATTTCTTGCATATCTTTCAGATGAATTAAAGAATTACTATTAAATAACTAATTTTAGACTGATTTTAGTATAACTTATTTAGTATAAAGGATAATAGCTTCTTTGACTTCAATTAATTGGAATAAATTTTAATAAGCTATAGTGACTATTATGGAAGGTCAGTGTTCTTTGGGCCTAAATAAAACCAGGTTATTGTTTTGTACAAAAGAATAACCTGTTAATAATAAGGCAATCAAATTATTTTTGGAAATTTTTTACACCATCTTCTAATTCTTTTTTTGCATCATTAACATCTCCCCATCCCTTAATTTTAACCCATTTGCCAGGTTCTAGATCTTTATAATGTTCAAAGAAATGTTGAATTTGTTGTACCAATAATTCTGGTAAGTCAGAGAGCTGTTGAATTTTTTTGTACATAGGACATAATTTTTCTACAGGCACAGCAAGAATTTTTTTATCCAAACCTGCATCATCTTCCATATCAAGAATACCGATGGCTCTGCATCTTACCAAAACACCTGGAGGAACAGGGAAGGGCGTAATCAATAGAACATCACAAGGGTCTCCATCTCCAGATAATGTATTGGGAACGAAACCGTAATTAGTAGGATAAGTCATGGAAGTGCCCATGAAGCGATCAACTGCCATAGCACCACTTTCTTCATCAATTTCAAATTTTATAGGTGCAGAATTAGCTGAAATTTCTATGACAGCATTAAAATCATCAGGAAAACTCTTTCCTGGAGGAATAACAGAAATATTCATAAATAAGTTCCTTTTTTAATAATTAGCCATACACAGGCAATTGTTCACAAAGTTGATTAATTTTTTCAGCGACTTGTTGAATGGTATCTGAGTTGTCAGGTTGTTCTAATAAATCTGCTATTAGATGTCCAAGTTCTTCAGTTTCTTTTTCTTTAAAACCACGAGTGGTAATGGCAGCAGTACCTAGGCGGATACCAGAAGTCACAAAAGGTTTTTCTGGATCATTAGGGATTGCGTTTTTATTAACTGTGATATGTGCTTTACCCAATGCTTCTTCTGCACTTTTACCAGTAATATTTTTAGGACGTAAATCTACTAAAAATACATGACTTTCGGTTTTTCCAGAAACAATTCGTAAACCTCTTTCTGTCAGTGTTTTTGCTAAAACTTGAGCATTTTTTTTGATTTGTTTGGCATATTCTTTAAATTCTGGGGTTAATGCCTCTTTAAAACAAATCGCTTTGGCGGCAATAACATGCATTAGTGGCCCGCCTTGTAAACCAGGAAATACAGCAGAGTTAAGGGCTTTTTCATGTTCAGTGCTGCGGCATAAAATTGCACCACCTCTAGGACCTCTCAATGTCTTGTGCGTGGTCGTAGTGACAAAATCCGCATAAGGAACAGGATTTGGGTATTCTCCGCCAGCAATAAGTCCCGCATAATGAGCCATATCAACAAAAAGATAGGCGCCAACTTTATCGGCAATTTCTCTAAATTTTTTCCAGTCAATTACTAAAGAATAAGCAGAGGCACCTGCTACAATCATTTTTGGTTTGTGTTCTAGTGCTAAACGTTCTACTTCGTCATAATCGAGTACTTCATTTTCGTCCAAGCCGTAACTAATTGAATGATAAATTTTTCCTGATATATTAACTTTAGCACCATGGGTTAAGTGTCCACCATGAGCTAAACTCATACCTAGGATGGTATCACCTGGTTTTAAAACACTTGTATAGACTGCTTGATTCGCTTGAGAACCTGAGTGAGGTTGTACATTAACATATTCAGCTTGAAAAAGTTTTTTTAATCTATCAATAGCCAGTTGTTCAACAATATCCACAAACTCACAACCACCGTAATACCTTTTACCAGGATAGCCTTCGGCGTATTTATTGGTTAACTGAGAGCCTTGAGCCAGCATAATTGGCCAACTAACATAGTTTTCAGATGCAATTAATTCAACATGATCTTGTTGGCGCTCATTTTCTTGATGAATTGCTTGTGCCAGTTCAGGATCAAATTGTTCGATGGTTGGATTTTTTGAAAACATCACAATTTCCTTTTATATATGGATAATTACTTCAATCAACGATATTCAATTAAATTAAGTCAGAAATGTATAAGGTGTGCAGCATATAGTTAGCGAATTTACTATAGCATTAAGTAAAGGTAACTTCTTTTTTAATGGTTAATTTTGCTATATAAATATAATGGACCCTACATTCTAGTGTGAATTATAACAAATTAATTTAAGATATGAGTTTTAATATTGTTTATTTACATTTTATCAATGAAGATAGACAAGAAAAAGATTATTTCTATTGGTATAATGAAAAGATTGCTGATGAACGTATTAATTTAGATAAAAGGATATGAACATATGTTAACTCAAGATGATAAAAAAAGAATGGCGGCAAAAGAAGCATTAAAGTTTTTACCTAAAGGTGCTTATATTGGTATAGGAACAGGTTCTACAGTTAATTTTTTCATTGAAGAGTTGGTGCCTTTTAAGGATGATATTAAAGGCGTTGTGTCAACTTCAAAACAAACAGAAGCACTTTTACTCAAATATGGATTTGAAGTGCTAAATTTAAATGAGGTAGCATCTTTACCAGTATATTTTGATGGTGCTGATGAAGTAAACTCTTTATTACAGATGGTTAAAGGTGGTGGCGGTGCCCTGTTAGCAGAAAAAGTTGTCGCTTCTGTTGCTAAAAATTTTGTTTGTATGGTTGATGATAGTAAATATGTTTCTAAGCTAGGTACATTCCCAGTACCAGTAGAAGTCCTTTCTTACGCACGCTCTATGGTGTCTAGAAAAATGGTAGCCCTAGGTGGTAGACCAGAATTAAGAATGGGTTATACAACAGAGCAAGGCAATAAAATTATTGATGTGCATGGATTGAATTTATCAACACCACTGGAATTAGAAAATGAAATTAACCAAATAACAGGGGTAGTAGAAAACGGTATTTTTGCAAAACACCCTGCCAATGTTTTGGTGATAGCAAAAGATGAAGGGGTAGAAGTCAAACAGTTGGGAGGATTTTTTTAGGAGATGAGAAAGTTTTTGACATTTTTTGTGCTTGGCTTTTTATTATTGGTGGTACAGGCGCAAAATCAAAATCAAAATCCTTATCCTATTAAGTACCTTGCGAATGTGGTTTACATAGTAGATGGTGATACCTTGCATGCTAAAGATGAAAATGGTTTGAAACATAAAATTCGTATAGCCAATATAGATGCACCTGAAATGAATCAAAGAGATGGGAAAGGCAGTCGAGAAAATTTATTATTTTTAGTTGATGAAAATGTCGAAGTGACTACTTTGTACAAGGACCGGTACAAAAGAGAAGTATCCAATATTTACTATAAAAATCAAGATATAGCACTACAACAAGTTAGAGATGGTTATGCATGGATTTTCCCGACATATGCTAAAAAATACTTAACAGAAGATAGGTTGAAAATATATTATCAAGCACAAGAAGAGGCAAAGATGAAAAAACGAGGCCTATGGCAAAATTATGAAGTAATCCCTCCTTGGGTATTTCGTAAGAATTTAAAAACAATTTAATGAATCAAGAAAAACGCATAGAAATATTTAAACGCTTTGAAAAAGCAAATCCTAATCCGCAGACTGAATTGAACTATTCTTCTGCTTATGAATTATTGGTGGCAGTTATTTTATCTGCACAAGCAACGGATGTTTCTGTGAATAAAGTAACTGATGTTTTATTTCAAGTGGCGAACACACCTCAAAAAATGCTTAAATTAGGAGAAGGAGCACTTGAGAATTATATTAAATCTATAGGACTATATAAAAATAAGGCAAAAAATATTATTCTTTGCAGTCAAAAACTAATTTCTGATTATGATGGGGAAGTGCCTCGAGATAGAAGAGAGCTGGAAAGTTTAGCAGGCGTAGGGAGAAAAACGGCGAACGTTGTTTTGAATACTTTATATGATGAGCCAGTTATTGCAGTAGATACACACGTATTTCGAGTTGCTAACCGAACAGGAATCGCTAAAGGAAAGACAGTTTTAGAGGTTGAAAAAAAATTAGAAAAGAATATCCCTAAGCCTTATTTAAAAAACGCACATCACTGGTTGGTTTTGCATGGACGATATGTTTGTAAAGCGCGTAAGCCTTTGTGTTCTCAATGTATTATTAATGATTTATGTGATTATTCTATTCATAAATAAAAAATTATGATGTAATATCGGTATTGATAATTTTAAATTAAATATTTTGATGGGGGAGTGGTGAAATTTCAATATCTCTTTTTATCTCTTTTGGGGGCTTTATTAATTAGCTCATGTTCAGAATCTAATTCAGAAAAAGAACATTCTGTTTTGGATATTAATTCAAAAAACATAGTTTCTTCCAAATCGGATAACACAAAAAAATCAGTTTATTCAGATTTTACTTACTTATTAGAAAAAGTGGGACCTTCGGTTGTGAGTGTAGATTCTTACTATGTGAATAAGTTTAGAGAAGATATTTTTGAGGATGAGGACGCTCCGAATTCAGAAGAGTCTAATGGAGGCTCGGGGATTATTTTAGATAAAGATGGCTATATTATTACTAATGTGCATGTTATCGAAGGAAGTAATGCTATTAAGGTTACTCTGATGGATAAACGTGTCTTTATGGCTAAAGTAGTGGGCATAGATTCCATCTCGGATTTAGCGTTATTGAAGATAGAAGCCGATAATTTGGTGCCTATCAAAGTAGGTGATGTCAAAAAAGTTAAGGTGGGTCAGTGGGTGGCCGCTTTAGGTGCACCCTTTGGGTTTCAATTTTCTCTGACATCAGGCATTGTCTCAGCCAAGAAAAGAACTATTCAAGATGATCCCTCTTATATTCCATTTTTACAAACCGATGCAGCCATCAACCAAGGAAACTCAGGAGGACCTCTTTTAAATCTAGATGGAGAAGTGATAGGAGTTAACTCACAAATTTATAGTCGATCTGGTGGCTTTGTTGGAATTGCTTTTGCTATTCCTATTGACATAGTGATAAATGTTGCTAATCAATTAAAAACAACAGGAAAAGTAGAAAGAGGGCAACTAGGTGTTAAAGTGGATGGTATGAGTTATGAGTTGGCTAAAACTTTTGGCCGAAATAATTCTGACGGGGCCTTAATCTTAGACGTTTTAGATGGTAATGGAATTGAAGAAAAACTACAAGTTGGCGATATTATTTTGGCGGTTAATGGAGAGACCATTAAAGGACCAGAAGACTTACCTGGTATCTTAAATTTAATCAAACCTGGAGAAGAAATAGAATTATATATTTGGCGTGAAGAACATGGCTTAAAAGTAACGATTACACTACAACCTAGAGGGGATTTAAATAAAATAAAGGGTGATATTATCAAATCCAATGAAAAAAACAATCTCAAAAATACAGAGATTTATGCCATAGAAGGCTTAGATGTTGGCTTAAAAAAACCAAATCAAGATATATTGTCTTATTATAAATTAGACAGTGGGTTGCAGATTGCATCTATCGGAAATAAAGCCGAATCTTTGGGTTTTGCATTAGGAGATATTATTGTGCGGGTTGGTGCGTATGATATTAAAAATGCTGATGATTTAGAAGTAGCTTTAAGAAATCAGAAAAATGTGCCCATTTTTTTGATAAGAAACTACAAACCAATATTTATACCTTATGCAGGTGAATTAGCTGAAGGAAGTTAAAATAAATGAGTTCAAGTTGTTTAGGCCCTATTATGGCTGATGTTGCAGGATATACAATTACAGAGGAAGAGAAGGAAAAATTATCACGTCCAGAAATTGGTGGGGTAATTTTATTTAGACGAAATTACCAATCTATATCACAACTAAAGGATTTAATTACTGAAATTAAGAAGATTAAATCTCCTGAATTATTGGTGGCGGTTGATCATGAAGGCGGCAGAGTACAACGTTTTATCGATGGATTTACTCGCTTACCAGCTATGAGAACCCTTGGAAAAATTTACGATAAAGAGGGCAGTGAAACTGCTTTAGAGTATGCTCGATTAACAGCTTGGGTTTTGGCTACTGAGTTAAGGGCTGTTGATATTGATTTTTCTTTTACACCTGTTTTAGATTTGGATTGGGGCAGAAGTGGGGTGATAGGCAATAGAAGCTTTCATTCGAATCCTGAAGTGGTGATTGAACTAGCCAGTGCTTTTGTAGACGGATTGAATCTTGGTGGAATGCAAGGATGTGGCAAACATTATCCAGGTCATGGTTATGTTGAGGGCGATAGTCATTGTGTATTACCCCAAGATCAGAGAGATTTTCAAGAATTAGAAAAAAATGATTTACTAATTTTCAGAGAGATGATTAAAAAAGGACTGTCCGCTATTATGCCAGCGCATGTAGTTTATTCTGCGGTTGACGCCGAATTACCTGCTGGATATTCTAAAATATGGTTAAAAGATGTTTTAAGAGATCAGCTAGATTTTAAAGGATTAATATTTTCAGACTCTTTA
The DNA here is from genome assembly GCA_017114885.1 of Neisseriaceae bacterium PsAf. GTDB lineage: Bacteria > Pseudomonadota > Gammaproteobacteria > Burkholderiales > Neisseriaceae > QFNR01. The sequence continues at coordinate 24,772 of WNLJ01000012.1, forward strand.
ACCATGGAAGGTGCTTGTGGTGTGGGTGATATTGTCAAACGCGTAGCGCTTTCTCAACAAGCAGGTTGTGATATTTTTCTTATCTGCAATCGTCCTGATTTAGTCGATTTGGTATTGGCTGATTCTGATAACTTAGAACTAAGAGACTACACAGATTCATGGAGTATGATGAGAGATACACGCTCGAGTAAATCTTATCAACAAACAATGAGCACCGATGAATTCCAACAGGCGCAAAAGATAGTATCAGGGCTTTATCAGGAAAGTGATTTAATCAATGGTGTAGAAGTCGGTGAAGCCAATTAATTTTCTTTATCAAAAGCTAAAAAATCGTATTCTAATAAATTTTTTTGTTTAATAAGGCTATCAATTTCTTTTAAGGTTCCAAGTAATTCTTTCATCAAGTGGATTGGAACGGCGTTCGGTCCATCTGATTTAGCTATTTTGGGGTTGGGATGCGTTTCCATGAAAACTCCTGCAACACCTGCTGCCACAGCAGCTCTAGCAAGTATGGGCACAAACTCTCGACGGCCTCCTGATGAGGTTCCTTGCCCTCCAGGCAGTTGCACTGAATGCGTGGCATCAAACACCACAGGACATTGAGTTTCTCGCATAATCATCAGGCTACGCATATCAGAAACCAAATTATGATAGCCAAAACTAGCTCCTCGTTCACATACCATAAAAGAATCCGTATCAAGTCCGGCTTCCAAGGCTGCATTTTTAGCCTTTTGGATAACTTGTAACATATCATCAGGCGCCATAAACTGCCCTTTTTTGATATTAACTGGTTTGCCACTTTGAGCTACTGTGTGGATAAAATCAGTTTGACGTGCTAAAAAAGCCGGAGTTTGTAAGACGTCAACGACTTCTGCAACCAATGGGACTTCTTTTTCAGTATGTACGTCGGTTAGGACGGGAACTTGTATTTGTTTTTTGACTTCGGATAAGATGTGTAAACCTTCATCGATACCTAAACCTCGAAAAGATGCATCACTGGAGCGATTGGCTTTGTCATAGCTTGATTTATAAATAAAGGGAATCTCAAGTTCTGAAGTAATTTCTTTAAGATAGCCAGCTGTATCAAGTGCTAATTGTTCACTTTCAATCACGCAAGGACCTGCAATGATAAACAAAGGGTGTTCTAAACCAACTTCAAAACCGCATAATTTCATTATGAATCCTTTACTTTTGATTTATTCATCAAGGCAGCATTGATAAAAGAATTGAATAAGGGGTGTCCATCTCTTGGATTCGAAGTAAATTCAGGGTGAAATTGAGAAGCAAAAAACCAAGGATGATTAGGTAGTTCTATAGTTTCTACCAATTTTTCATGACCTGTAGAATAACCACTAACACGAAGTCCAGCTTTTATTAAATCATCTACATAGTGATTGTTGACTTCATAGCGATGTCGATGTCGTTCTTTAATAGGAGAAATTTGATAAATTTCTTTGGCTAAACTACCTTCTTCAAGCTCGCACGCTTGAGCACCTAGACGCATAGTACCGCCTAAATCTGCATTGGCATCTCGTTTTTCAATATTACCTTCTGAATCTGACCATTCACTAATCAAACCGACTACAGGATAAGGGGTTTTAATATCAAATTCCGTTGAGTTGGCATTTTCCAAACCAGCTTCATGCCTTGCACATTCAATGACGGCAATTTGTAAGCCCAAACAAATTCCTAAAAATGGAATATTATTTTTTCGTGCGTATTCAACCGCTGAAATTTTTCCCTCAATGCCTCGATTACCAAAGCCTCCTGGAACTAAAATCGCATCTGCTTCTTTTAAAATATCGATATTATTTTTTTCAATTTCTTCGCTATCAATATAATCAATTAACACTTTGGTATCGGTATGAATCCCCGCGTGTACTAAGGCTTCAGAAAGCGATTTATAGGATTCGGTCAAATCAACATACTTGCCAACCATGGCTATTTTTACCGTATGTTTGGGATGGTCAATCGCATAAACAATCTTATTCCAATCAGTTAAATCAGCTTCTTGAACATTTAATTGCAGTTGTTCACAGATAATTTTATCAATACCTTGATTATGCAACATTTGAGGTATTTTATAAATAGAATCAGAGTCATAACAACCGATAACTGCTTTTTCATCTACATTGCAAAAAAGGGCAATTTTTTGCTTTTCTTCATATGGTAATTCTCTATACATTCGGCAGATGAGCATATCAGGTTGAATTCCAATTTCTCTTAGTTCTTTGACTGAGTGTTGGGTAGGCTTGGTTTTAATTTCACCCGCTGATGGGATATAAGGAACATAAGACAAATGAATAAAAAAAGTGTTTTGCCGTCCTAGTTGAGTTCTCATTTGACGAATTGCTTCTAGAAAGGGAAGTGACTCAATATCACCGACCGTTCCGCCGATTTCTACAATAGCCACTTGTTTATCATCAGCACCTTGATGGATTTTTCTTTTAATTTCATCGGTGATGTGAGGGATTACTTGTACTGTTCTACCTAGATAATCGCCTTTTCTTTCTTTAGCGATGACCGATTCATATACTTGCCCCGTGGTAAAATTATTTTTTTTCGACATGGTCGGGCGAATAAAACGTTCGTAATGCCCTAAATCTAAGTCCGTTTCTGCGCCATCTTCAGTGACAAAAACTTCACCATGCTGAAAAGGGCTCATGGTACCGGGGTCAACATTAATATAAGGGTCTAATTTAATCATGGTGACATCTAAACCACGAGATTCAAGAATAGTGGCTACGGATGCCGCAGAAATACCTTTACCTAGAGATGAAATCACACCTCCGGTTACAAAAATAAATTTAGTCATGGATTTATAAAGCCAGTTGGTAAAATATTAAAATATAATCGGTATTTTAACTTATAATGAGATACTTGTTAACTGATAAAAAAGGTTTATTTATAACTTACTTTAGTTATTTCTTAATTAGTATTAGAATTGACAATGAGAGAAAATAATGAGGAGAAATTCATGGCCAATGTATCCACTATCCCTGAGATTATTGAGGATATTAAGCAAGGGAAAATAGTTATTTTAACTGACGATGAAAATCGCGAAAATGAAGGTGATTTATTAATGGCAGCAGAATTTGTGACGCCTGAAGCGATTAATTTTATGATTACCCATGCGCGCGGCTTGGTTTGTATGCCGATATCGGCTGAAATAGTCAACCAGCTTCAATTGCCTTTAATGACAGATAAAAACGAAGCCAGAAATCGTACCAATTTTACAGTTTCTATTGAAGCAAGAGAAGGGATTACCACAGGGATATCTGCTAAAGATAGAGCAACTACTATTTTAACCGCGATTAATCCTGAAGCGAAGCCTGAAGATATTGTGCAACCAGGACATATCTTTCCATTAAAAGCAGAGAAAGGTGGGGTGTTAGTCAGAGCAGGGCATACAGAGGCAGGTGTTGATTTAGCAAAAATGGCGGGGTTAAGAGAGGGTGCTGTAATTTGTGAAGTCATGAATGCAGATGGGACTATGGCGAGAATGCCAGAGTTATTAGAATTTTCAGAAAAGTTTGATATTAAGGTTGCCACCATTGCTGATTTAATTGCTTATCGAAACCAACATGAAAAGCTGATTGTAGAAAAAGGCACACGAGAAATTGATACTCCTTGGGGTAGTTTTGAATTACACATTTACCAAGATACCGTTTCTGATGAAATACATTTTGCCCTAGTAAAAAGAGATATTGCACCAGATACAGAGGTACTTGTTAGGGTTCATGATGGCATTAATTTTTTAGATTTTTTAAGCCCTAATCCCAATCATTCATTTTACTTGCCAGATGTTTTAGAGAAAATTAAAAATAGTGAAGCAGGGGTGGCTGTGTTTTTACATCGTGGTTTTGACAGTAAAGAAATCTTAGAGCGCGCCTTAATGGAAAAAGATAACAATAAATCGGTAGGTTGGGATACCAAGAGTTATGGTGTGGGTGCCCAAATTTTAGCTGATTTAGGGGTTAAAAAAATGAAAATTATGGGGACGGCGTCTAGTTTCGTCGGTTTGCAAGGGTTTGGTATTGAAATTGTATCTTTTGAGTAATTAAATGTTTAATGTAAATTCACAAGACGTTCGTCGTTTTTTTGCCGAGGTGTGGCGGCATCGCTTTGATATGCAACTCGAGCCTATTCAACAGATGGCGCTAAAGATAATTTTAGCGCATCCAGAGTATCAACCCTATCTAGAAAAGGTGGAAGATTATATTGATTTTGTATGGTCGCCCGAGTTGGGAGAAACGAATCCATTTTTGCATTTGTCATTACATTTATCTATCCAGGAACAAGTCTCCATTGATCAACCTCCAGGAATTGCAGCAATACACCAGAAACTATGTGCGCAAGAAGGTGATTGGGTTTCTGCTGAGGATAAAATGATGGATGCGCTCGTAGAAATGATTTGGAAAGCTCAGCGATCAGGGACAGGGTTTGATGTGAACGAATACATCACCCACTTGCGCCGCTTAGTAGGTTTGGGTGCGGAGGATAATCCAAGATTAAATCCACATGAAATTAAGTAAATAGAAATTAATCTAGTTCATCAATCCAAGCTTGTTGTACTGCTTCTAGTATTCTCTCTCCGCAATGGTCTGGATTGTCATCAAAATCGGGAATTTCTAGAATTAGTCTTCTTAGCTGACTAAAACGAATTTGTTTAGGATCTGTTTCGGGGTAGTTATCTGCTAAATATGCCGCAATATCGTAAATATCAGTCCATTTCATAAATAGTAACCTCCTCAAAATTATCTTTCTATAATGGTACTACAACTTTATCATTGGGACACAAAAATAAACGACATATTCTTGGGAGAATATGTCGTTTGGGTTTAAAGTTAATTGGTTGATTATTTAATATCGATGGACTGATAGCCTTAAGCCATATAGTTTTTGTCCTGTACAGAAACAGTAATCCATAATTTGCCTGGTTTTTTTGTGTATTGACCATCAATCTTGTACTGATAAACCCCATTTCCTAGATTTTGAACATTGTCTTTTAAAAGAGCCCAATTATCTTTTTCTTGGACAAGAATCACAGGTGTTTTATTGGTAACAGGTTTACCATTTGGTTGGTTGATTTTAATAGATACATTAATAGGTTTACCAAGACGCGCGCTTTTGGCGGTATTGATCTCAACTTTTGGTACTTCTCTCGTTTGTAAAACATTAGGCGCAAAATTTTGTACGGTTCTTAAAAAATCAGTCAAATAATTAGTTACTTTAATGTATGCGTCCTTGGGAACTTGTGTTTCTTTTTCTCCTGCTGTGTGGTAATAAGAACTGTTAGAGAAAGTTGAAAATCCTTGAATGCCAGACGAGTAAAAAGCTTGTAAATCAGTTGGAATAATACCACCTTGTAGGGCTCTAATTTGAGGAGCAGGAACGACGACTGCAGGATGTCCTGTTTTAGCCATTGACTTTAACATTAAAGCAGTAATGGTTGGATTTTGAGTACTGAAAACAAGATTGGTTGAAAAAGGTAAGTCTTTATTAAAGGCGGTGGTTACAGAAGCTGTCATTTCTAAGTTTTCATTGAATACGACTTTAGGCAGTAAGTCTTGATTTTTTTAACCCAATCATAAGCTCCTACAAGTCCTGTTTCTTCGGCATCCCAGCCCGCAAAAATAACGGTATAAGCCAAATCCTCTTTGGCAACATCATAAGCCATTTGAATCATAGAACCCACTGCTGAACAATTATCTACTGCACCATTAAACCACGAATCATAATGAGCACCGACGATAATATAATTATCGGGATATTTTTTACCTTTTTTAGTGCCTAATACATTAGTGGCCACTTCATTCACACGTTCTGCGTCAACGACTAAATGCATTTTTACAGGACCTTTGTTGAGAATATCACGCAATTTTTTTCCATCCTCGCTACCGATGCTCACGGCAGGAATAGAACCAGGAATATCACTAGCAAAACGAACAGAACCAATTTGTTTTAAGTTGTTAGGAGCGCCGCTAATATATAACATAGCAGCACCACGGTTGATGGCTTCATCATACTGTGCCGTGCGATGAAAACTAACATCTCTCTGTACTAAAACAATTTTTCCTTCGACATCTAGATTATTATAGTTTTCAGGTCTGCCTGATTTAACATCGACAATTTCTGCTTTGATGTCACCTGTGCCACCGTAAGAAAATGAGGCTATATCCAGTGTTTGTTTTGATGGTGATAGTAACTCTGCTGAAACATTTTTGATTTTAAAAATAGGCATATTGAAATTTTCATATTTGACTTCTAAACCTGCTTTTTTAAATTGATCAGCAATAAAATCACGCATATTACTATGTGCCTGGTTACCTGGTTGCTTTTCCCCCATACGTGCACAAATCTGCATGACTGAAGTAGCAACTGGTTCTTTGGGGTCAAGTTGTGGAATCTTATTTTCAGCTTGATTAATGGTGCTTGTTAAGAGTAATGTAAGAGCGGTTAAGCGAGTAATATTGTTGAACTTTTTTTATTTTTTGACATGTGCCTTGATCCTTTTTTTATTTTTCATATTGATACGTGTAATAACATAACATAATTTTCTTTTTGATAGAAAAGAATACTAAAAAAATATTTTTTTAAATCAAAAAAAAACAAGATGAATTATCGTTGTACAGTAGTTTTGTATAAATATATTTTTATTTTAATTTGATATTGGAAGCGTATTTTCTCAAATTTTTTTTTGTTAAGGTTGATTATGTCATGCAGCAACTTACTTAAAGATATTTTTACTTTTTATCAATAAATTTAATACTTTGTACAAAGGATATGTTAGCATAGGGCGTTTATTGTAAAGCTAATTTGATTTGTGTTTAACGATAATTTTAGGATTAAGCTATGCGTAATATTTTTGAAGATATGGAAGCAGTAAAAAATATGCATCCTAATGATATTGCAGAAAAATTAGTAGAATTAGACAAAAAAGATAGATTGTTCAACTTTTATCGTCTCCCAAAAGACTTAAAAGTTGAAGTATTTAGCTATTTGAATTCAACATTACAAAGAGAGCTCATAGAAGCATTAGGCGCAGAGGAAACCAAAGAAATATTAAATGAGATGGCTCCAGATGATAGAACGGAGTTTTTTCTAGATTTACCAGATGAATTGATTAAAGACACTATTAATTTATTGGGTCAAAAACAAAGAGATGTTGCTTTAAAGCTACTCGGTTATCCTGAAGATTCTATTGCACGAATCATGACCCCATTTTACATTCGTGTTAAAGAAGATTGGACTGTAGAGCATGTATTAGATCATATAAAACGCTATGGGAAAATTGTTGAAACATTGAATATTGTTTATGTAGTAGATGATAATAGTGTTTTATTGGATGATATTCCTATTGGTAAATTTTTGATGGCAAAACCAGATACATTGGTTTCTGAATTGTGTGATTATAGTTTTGAGGCTTTAATTACTACTATGCCCCAAGAGTTAGCAGCCCAAAAGTTTAAAAAATATGACCGTTCAGCACTCCCAGTGATTACGAATACTGGAGTCTTGGTCGGTATTGTCACTTCGGATGATATTATCGATGTCATCACCGATGAAATGACAGAAGACGCACAAAAATATGGTGCGGTGGAAGCCTTAGAAACACCATATGTGAATATTTCTTTATTCAATCTTTATAAAAAAAGAGCAGGATGGTTGATAATTCTATTTATCGGTGAAACGATGACAGCGAATGCCATGGGGTATTTTGAACATGAATTAGAAAGGGCGATTGTGTTGGCTTTGTTTATCCCTTTGATTATTTCTAGTGGTGGGAATACGGGTTCACAGGCATCGACTCTGATTATACGTGCGTTAGCACTAGAGGAAATAAAATTAAAAGATTGGCTTTTTGTTTTACGTCGAGAAATAATTATGGGATTAATGCTTGGAGTAACTTTAGCCGTTATTGGCTTTCTAAGGATAGAAACATGGCAACATATGGGCTGGTTTGATTATGGAGAGCATTTTACTTTATTAGGTTTTACCGTAGCAGCGGCTTTAGTTGGAGTTGCCTTGTGGGGAACTATAGTAGGCGCGATGATTCCATTCATATTAAAATCATTCAAACTAGATCCGGCGACCGCTTCAGCACCATTTGTAGCAACTTTAGTAGACGTTACAGGACTCGTTATTTATTTCTTAGTGGCGATGGTGATTTTGTCTGGGACACTGTTATAAAAATAAAAAGCATAAAAAAACTGCTCATATCGAGCAGTTTTTTTATGCTTAAAATAGCATCTTAGGCATTTTCAGTTTGTTCCAACTGTTGTTGGTACATTGCATCAAAATTAATTGGCGCTAAATAAATAGGAGGGAAGCCAGCTCGAATAATTGTTTCAGAAACGACTTCACGCAAATATGGGAATAAAATAGAAGGGCAAGTTACATTTAATAATACATCGGTTGACTGAGCATCAATATTTTCAAGTCTAAAAATACCACTTTGAGAAACTTCACATAAAAATACTACGCTGTTATCTACTTTTGCAGTTACTGTTGCCGTGATTACATTTTCATAAAAAGGCTCGTCAACTTGTTGTGAATTAATATTGAATTTTACATCAATTTCAGGTTGTATATTTTCAAAAAATATTTTAGGAGAACGAGGTGATTCTAATGAAATATTTTTCACGAATAGTTTTTCAATATTAAAAATACTTTCTTCTTGAGAATTACTGGTTTGATTGTTGTCTTGAGTTTCGTTGCTCATATTGATCCTTTATTAAAATAGTCATTAAATTACCAAGATTATTATATCAGCTTTATTTTAGGGATTGAATGTTTGCGTTTTTTGTTGTTCATCAATATCTTTTAAAATAGAAATTAACAATTTATCTATGTCGCCATTAATGAGATTAATATTATGTTTTTTGTTTATGATAATCACAATAGACATAGGATGTTCATTAGCCTGAGAAGGGAGCTTATAACCCGCTAGGGCATGAACATCATCTAAAGTACCTGTTTTTAAATGCAAGTTAGGAATGGTTTTTAGACGTTTTTTCAAAGTGCCATCAACACCAGCAATAGGTAAACTATCAATAAACTCATCCTTAAAAGGTGAAAAATAACTTGCATATAGGATTTGCCCCATCATTTTTGCGGTTAATTGACTAACACGCGAGAGGCCAGAACCATTTTCTACAAAGAAATGTTGCGTATCAATATTTGCTTTCTGAAGCGTTCTAGTAACTGCCTGACTAGAGGGTAAGCGATTTTTCTTACCGATTTCTAAAAAAATATTACGAGCAATAATGTTGCTGGAATATTTATTCATATCCTTAATAATATGGCTTAATTTAGGAGAGTAGTTAATGGCTAATATTTTAGTAATAATGGGTTCGTGCCCAATAATCACATCCTTAGGACCTGTGTTGCCTACTTTGTACCACTGGGAAATAAAGCTGTATTTAACAAATTCATTAATATCAAAAATATTGATATAAGTAGTTTCTCCTATACAACTAGATGGAATGTTTCCTTTAATGTTTAGCTGTTGTCCGTCCCATTTAGTATATAAATATGAATTTAAACCAGAACAAGTTTTGATTGCTGGATTAGATGTTATTTGTATATTTGTCATACTGCTGGGTAAAGGAGGATTAATTCCAATCGTTGCTTGATGTTGATTGTTTAGATAATAGTAAAGCCAAACTACTTTGTAGGCTAAATTGTGGGGGTCGGGTGCTGTTGTAAAACTTTTACCTTTATCTTTATCAAATCCATAGCTGGTATTAACTTCTTTTTGTAGGCTTTTATCCAATACCAAGTTACCTTGAATATTATGAATACCTTTTTGAGCTAATTGAACTTGCATACTGGTTAAATCTTTTTGGTCAAAAACAGGGTCATTGGTTCCTTTCCAGTATAGATTACCTAATAAACTTCCATTGTTTATAGGGGCATCCGAGCTCCAAGAAGTTACCCATTGATAATTTTTTCCTAAGGTTTGAAAAGCAACAAAAGAAGTTACCAGTTTCATAGTAGATGCAGGACTCATAGGTGCTGTCCCCTGATGCTCTGCTAAAATTTCTCCTGTTTTTAGGTCTTGTACATAATAAGCCACTTCGTCGGGTTGAATTCGCCCAAAATCAACTGCTTGGGAAATGTGGGGAATGATAAAAAAGACAATTAGTAAAAAAGGGTAGATTAAGCGCAAAAAATTCATGTTAGGTTTCATTGGGGTCAACATCAATTGTCCATTTTAGGGTTCGATAATTATTTTGTAAAGAGAGTAACTGCGCAATCGCTTTTTTAACAGTCTGATGTAAGAGGCCTCTATTTTCTGATTCAAAGTATAAAATAGCTCTTTCTCGGTTAGCGACTTTGAGCATTGTCATTGGTAGAGGTCCAATGATTGTTACTTCAGGCTCAGGAATAATACTTTCTGCCAATTCTTTTAAGAAAGCTTCTGCAATATTAAAATCAATATGTTCGGCTTTGATTACAATACGATGCGATTTAGGTGGAAAGCCTAATGATAAACGTTCTGATAATTGTTGTTCTGCAAACTCAGGATAATTATGTTTTTTTAGTGCTTGAAACAGTGGGTGATCTGGGAATTGGGTTTGAATTAAAACTTGTCCTTTTGTTCTATCTCTGCCGGCACGACCTGATACCTGCATAAGTTCACTGAATAATTTTTCAGGGGCTCTATAATCAGCACTAAATAAGCTGCCATCCGTATGAATAACAGTAACCAAGCTAAGGTTTTTAAAATCATGGCCTTTGGCCAAAATTTGAGTTCCAATTAGGATGTCAATTTCATCATTTAGCACGTTTTCATAGATATCAGTCCAAGCATTTTTATTAGCAATGGTATCACTATCCACTCGAGCAATCCGTGCAGTTGGAAAAAAATCGTGTAAGAACTGTTCTATGCGTTCTGTCCCTATGCCAAGAGATGTTAAATCCTGATTGCCACATTTGGGACAAGCACAAGGAATCTTTTGTTCATGTTCGCAATGGTGACATTTCAAGCGTTGTTGTTGTTTGTGATAAACCATTTTTGCACTGCAATAATCGCATTCTATAACATGTCCACAATCAAGACATACAATAGTAGGAGCGTATCCTCTACGGTTTAAATAAACAAGTGTTAGCTCTTTTTTGGAGAGATTTTTTTGTATTTGGTCTAAAACCTCATCAGAAAAACCTTCATGTAAAATTTTATTTTTAGTCGAAATTAAATGAATTTCTGGTAAGGTAGATTGAGAAATAGCTCTATTCGTTAAAGTTAATAAGGTATATTTTTTTTGACAGGCGTTGTACCAACTTTCCAAACTCGGTGTGGCGGAGCCTAAAACAATAGGGCAATCATTTTTTTGTGCCCGCCAAATAGCCAAATCCCTAGCGTTATATCGTAAGTCATTTTCTTGTTTGAAAGAATCATCATGTTCTTCATCTACAATAATTAACCCTAGGTTTTTAAGAGGAGTAAAAATTGAAAGGCGAGTTCCTATGATAATTTGTGCTGTGCCATTGCTGGCGTTTAAATAGTTATCCAAACGTTGTCGTTTAGAAATCTTACTGTGCAATACAGCAATATTCGCTTCTGAGAATGTTTCTTTCACACGTGCAAAAAACTGAGGTGTTAGATTGATGACAGGCAGTAACATTAAAATTTGTTTTTTTTCCTGAATAACTCGATTGATTAATTCAAAATACACTTCAGTCTTACCACTACCGGTAATACCAAATAAAAGAAAGCATTTAAATTGGTTTATGTGATTAATAACAGCTTGACTGGCTGTCTTTTGTTCTTGATTCAGTGTTTTAGTGCGGTATTGCCACTGACTAAGATTGTTTTCTATTTTGGTGTCTAGTAAACCTTTAGTTTGATATTTTTTTAAATAAGATTTGGCATTAGGGTGTAGGTAGATGGCCTCATCTAAAGAAATAAAACTATTTTTTAAAGCATTCCACAGAGCCAATAGCGCTTGGTGTCTGGCTTGAGGAGGTTTTTCATCATTTATTTTTGCATTAAATTGGTATAACAAAGGTTTTTTAGGATGTTGGATGGATTTATTCTGTTTTAAATCGACAGGGAGAGTACTAAAAAAAGTTTGTCCAATAGGGTAGAGATAATAAGTGGCGGTAAACTGAATGAGAGAAATCCATTCTGATGTGAATATAGGCGTAGGATCTAAAACCTGTTCAATAGATTTTATTTTATTAAGTGCAATTTTAGGGTGCGTGTTTTTTTGAATAACAATGCCTGTAATTTTTTTGCTGCCAAAAGGGATACTAACTCTAGAGCCTAGTGGTATGTCTTTCAGATATTGATAAGTGAATAATTGGTATAGGGGTTTATCAACAGCCACATCAAAAAAGAGTTGAGATTCAGTAAGGTGTGTCATGAGGTGTGGTTTTTTTTACCTGTTTTTCAAGCTCCAAAAAATCTTCAAGTGAAATATCTAAATTTTCAAAACCTGGTTTGATAAGAGAGTAGAGTGTTTTTCCGCACAAGTCTTTTTGGATAGGGTTGGCAGGGATAACAAACTCATCAAATAAATCACTTAACTTAATTTCTTCAGGGTCTATATTTAATTTCCAATGCAAAAGTTCTTTTTTAGTGTAACCTAATTGCTGTAATCTATCTAATAACTGTCCTAATGCATCATAACCCATGGTAACAGATTTTCTAATTTCTTGAATTTTAAAACCTTTATTATTTTTGCTTGAATGAGACAATTGACTCAATACCCTGATGGCATCTTCAAACTGATTATTACTAATATTTTGTTTTTTAAAGGCATTGTTTTTAAAATGAGACAAGCTAGATGTCAGAACTGCGCCTGATAAAAGGGTATACCATAAAATATACACGTATAAAATAAACAAAGGAATAGCAGCAAATGCGCCATAGATTAATTCATAACGGTTAAATTTTAATACATATAAAGTAAATATTTTCTTGATAATTATTAAGGCAAGAGAAGTAATAAAAGCCCCTAATAAGGCATCTGTATTAGGAACATAACGATAAGGGATTAATCGAAACATCAAAAAAATAACCAGGGTGTATAGCAGTAAAGAGACAAGAGAGTAACTAAGGTTAGAAAGTAAAGGAAATACTTCAATAAAATCTAGGTTTTTTACATAGAAATTCCAAAAAGAAGAGACAATAGCAATAGATAAAGGACCTATAATAATAACAAGAAGATAAATTAAAACACGCCAGAAAAAGTGTCTTGGCTTTTCTACTTGCCAGATTTTATTAAAAGTCGTTTCGATAACGGACATTAAAAAGGATGCGGATATTAATAAAATCCCAGCAGCAATAATAGACAGATTACCGATTTTATCAGGGATGGTGCCTAAGTAATCAGTAATAGCATTAAAAGCACTGCTTTCTAAAAATGAAGCAATATAAATGAGAATTTGTCCTGAAAATTGTTCAAAGGCAGGTGTGTTACTAAATAAATAAATCAAAAATGTAACGGTAGGGACTAACGCAGTTAGTGTTGATAATGTTAAACTGGCAGCAGAGTAACCAATATCAAAATGTTTAAACCGATTGATTAAAAATTGCAAAAAATTAAAAAGTCTATTTTGCTTTAATTTTTGCAAAAAACCTTGAGATGACATGAATCTCAACTTCCAAAATGATAAAATAAGCCCTATTGTAAACAAAAAACTATCCCAGTGTAAAATAGGCTTTATTGATATTTAAATTAAAGTCCCAATAATAATTCTTAATGATTAAATAAATACAAAATATTGAAGATATCTATGGCATTAATCCCCCAGTTAGGTAAAAAGCAAACTTTACCTATTTTAAATTTAGAAACCCTACCAATTGCTATGAATGAGGTTGAAATAAAACAACCTATTTTGGTTTTGGCTGATGATACACAGCAAGCAAAAGAGTTATTTTTAGCATGGCAATTTTTTGAACCCAATAAAAAAGTTATTTACTTTCCTGATTGGGAGTTATTACCGTATGAGCGATTTTCTCCTTATCATGACTTAGTCTCAGAACGTTTATTGGCCTTATGGCATATGGCGAATAATATGTTCGATATTGTGATTATGCCCGTGGCAACAGCCATGCAAAAATTACCACCTGTTTCCTTTATTATGAACCATACTGTTTGGTTGGAAGTGAATCAGGATTTAAATATAGAGATGTTCCGTCAGAATTTAGTGGAAAATGGCTATCAACATGTTTCACAAGTTGTCTCTCCTCGTGAATTTTCTATGCGAGGTGGAATTATTGATTTATTTCCCATGGGTTCAGAAGTGCCTTATCGAATCGATTTATTTGATACAGAAATTGAGAGTATTCGTACCTTTGATCCTGTGACGCAACGTACGATTAAAAAGGTTTCTTCTATTCGTTTGTTGTCTGCTTATGAGTTTCCTACCAACGAAGAGAGTATTCAAATATTCAAATCTCAATTTAGAGAAATCATTGAAAGTCCTGCGCATGAAGCCAATGTTTATCAGTCCGTTTCTAAAGGAATATTTGGGGGTGGCTTAGAATTCTATTTCCCATTATTTTTTGAAGAAAAAATAGCTACTATATTAGATTATTTACCTGAGAATATTATTGTAGTACAAAATCAAAATCTGCCTACTATGGCAGATACATTCGAAAAAGATGTTAAGTCTAGATATGTTTTGGCAGGAGGTGATGTTGCTTATTCGCCTTTGTCACCGAATTATTTGTACTTAGAGGCAAATGAATTTCAAGGCTTATTAAAACCATTGGCTAGAATAGTATGGGAAACTGAAGCTTCTGAAAAAGCACAATTGCCTACTGTAAGCATCGACCGTAGTTTAAATGATTCTACGCAACCCCTTAAACAATTTATACAAAATTTTTCAGGAAGAGTTTTGCTATTAGCTGATAGTCTGGGTAGGAGTGAGACTATTACTAATTTAGCACAACAAAATCACTTAGTAATTCCACGGGTTAATAGTTGGCAAGATTTTCTAAAATCAGATCAAAAATTAGCGATACTGGTTGCCCCTGATTTTCAGCATGGATTTATTCTACCAGAACTTAATCTTGCTTTAGTAACTGAGTCTGACTTATATCAAAATAATAGCCGTAGAGTAACCAAAAAACGTAAGCATCAATCTGTTTCAGATGGTGCTTTTATGGATTTGGCAGAAATCAATATAGGTGATTTTGTGGTACATGAAAATCATGGTATTGGTTTATATAAGGGTTTGGTTAATTTAGATTTAGGAGAGCAACAAGAAGAATTTATGTTGTTGGAGTATAAAGATAATGCTCAATTATATGTACCTGTTTCTCAATTGAATTTAATCAGTCGTTATCGAGGACAAAAATTAGAATCTGTACAATTGCATGCTCTGGGTCAAGAACAATGGAGTAAACACAAACAAAAAGCCTTACAAAAAGCATGGGATACGGCCGCAGAGTTGTTGAATATTTATGCTCAGAGAGAATTAAAAGAGGGAAATTCTTACGCTCTGGATATGGAGGCTTATCAAAATTTTGTCGATGGGTTCGAATATGAAGAGACAGAAGATCAAGCAAAAGCCATCGAACAGACCTTGCATGATTTAGCACAAAATAAACCTATGGACCGTTTGATTTGTGGAGATGTGGGTTTTGGTAAGACGGAAGTTGCTTTGAGAGCTGCTTTTATGGTGGCTATGTCAGGAAAGCAAGTGGTGATTTTAGCCCCTACAACTTTATTGGTTGAACAACATGTAGAAACGTTTATGAGTCGATTTGCTAATTTTCCTATTCGAGTTGAATCCGTCTCTCGTTTTGTGAGTAATAAAAAAACACAGGATATTTTGCAAGATTTAAAAGCGGGCAAGATTGATATTATTATCGGTACTCACAAATTAATTCAGCCGAATATTGAATTTAAAAATCTGGGATTATTGGTCATTGATGAAGAACATCGTTTTGGTGTTCGCCAAAAAGAAGAATTGAAAAAATATCGTAGTGAAGTAGATGTGTTGACTATGACAGCAACACCAATTCCAAGAACACTTTCTATGGCTTTAGAAAATTTGCGTGATTTTTCTTTGATAACCACTGCTCCTGAAAAACGTTTGGCGGTTAAGACTATGGTGCAACCTTTTTCAGAAGCAGTAGTACAAGAAGCTATTTTGCGCGAAATGAAAAGAAATGGACAAGTGTTTTTCCTACATAACGAAGTCTCGACCATAGAAAATATGCGCGATAAGTTGTCAGAATTAGTACCTCAAGCAAGGATTTGTGTGGCACATGGACAAATGCATGAGCGAGATCTCGAGCAAGTGATGCGTTCTTTTTTACGACATCAATATGATGTTATGGTTTGTTCGACTATTATTGAAACGGGGATTGATATTCCGAATGCGAATACGATTATTATTAATCGGGCGGATAAATTTGGCATTGCACAATTACACCAATTACGCGGTCGAGTGGGGCGTTCTTATCACCAAGCCTATGCTTATTTATTAACTCCTGAATATTTGAGTAAAGAGGCGAGAAAAAGGTTAGAAGCCATAGAGTATGCCAATGAGCTGGGTGCAGGTTTCTTTTTAGCCATGCAAGATTTAGAAATTAGAGGTTCAGGAGAGATTTTAGGAGACAATCAATCAGGAGAGATGATTAAAGTAGGTTTAAATTTATATACTGAAATGCTGCGTCGTGCGGTAAGAGATATTCGACAAGGAAAAACACCTGATTTAAGTCAGCCTTTAAAAATTACATCTGAGATTAAATTATACAGTCCTGCTTTGTTACCAGAAGATTATTGTCCTGATATCCATGAGCGTTTGGTTTTGTATAAGAAATTAGCCCAAGCGGAGAGTAAGGAGCGTTTGGATTATATTTTAGAAGAGTTGATTGATCGCTTTGGACTGTTGCCATTGCCTGCCAAATTATTGATGGAAAGTCATTATTTAAGAATAATGGCGGCACAAATGGGCATACAGTATATAGATGCTAGCTCGGAGAAGATATCGATATTGTTTGAAAAACATACTTCAGTAGATCTAGGTAAAATTATTCAACTCATTCAAACACAACCGAGCAAATTTCAATTACAAAATGGGACTAAATTAGTGGTAAAAATAGCACAAGAAGATCCTGAAAAAAGAGTACAAGAAATTAAACGCTTATTGATGGAATTAAATTAACATGACAGCTGTATTATTCTGATAATTAGGTAATGGCTACTCTAATTGTGTTTAGATTTAAGCAGGATTATTATTAAGAGAGATATTTTAAAACAAAAGCCTGCTGGATAGCAGGCTTAGTTTTATAGAAAATATATCTATATTTAACTTTTAATTAGATGCTGCCAGAAACAGAGTCAGAAACACTACCAACTACGCTGTTTACTAATCCAGCAATACTACCAACGAAACCATCTACTAAACCAGTTACGCTGTTAGCACCAGAATCTACACTACCAGTAGACACGTTAGCGACAGCATCTGTTACTCCGTTTACAAGAGTTGATCCTAAATCGTTAACAGAATCAGTGATAGGGTTAGCACTAGCAATACCAAAAGATAAACCTAACAAACTAACTAATAATAATTTTTTCATAACACAAACTCCTTTTAATTAAAACAACTACTATGATCAAGCTTTTACATTTATCAATACCACAGGCTCGATCCCCGGTTTCGATTTTATCACTAATATAAAAAATTAAACGATAAAAAAATAAATATTTTTTAAATTTTTTAAAAAGGTTAAATCTTAAAGAATATTTTTATATTGTTGTTTCATTCTATGATGAATAAAAATATTCAATGAGGAAAATGATACATTTTTTGTATGACAAGAATATTATATGACCAACCTGGTCTAAATTTTTTGAAGTGAAACAGTTATTATTAAAAATAAAATTCGCCTTACTTTATAATTAAATAATAAAGATTATTTGATTGAGATATCAAGCATATTGCTATTCAATACTGATTGAAAACTTTTATTTTGAATTTTCTCCTTTGTTACAATTAGATTTTATTTCCTTATAAACTAATTCCAATTGAGTATTAACTGTATTGAATTGGGATATTATTTCAAATTGTTTTTCCTGTAATTCAAAGACTTTTTTCTGTATTTCAGTGAAACTAGTGGCGTTTTCCATTTCATTATCAATTATTTTTTGTAGATTTATATTGATTTTATTTTGCTCAATGCTTGATAATTTGCTTAAAATTTTTGTATATTTGTAAGCCAAACTAATTGGGAAGATAATAGTTATAGAAAATAGGACGGATTTACCGATGAATCTAATCCATTCAGATGTATTAATAAAATGATTATCGATTCCACAATATATTAAGAAAAATATAAAAGAAAAATAAAGGAAACTAAAAATCCAATAGTTTTTAGTATTCAAAGCAATAAAAAATTTTCGCTCATTTGATGTTAATTCAAGTTCATTATTCATGCAGTACTCCTCTTCATCGAGAATATTACACAATTAAGTTAGTAGTGATGAGATTAATTATTTGAGGTCACTTTTTCTTTATATTAATGGTATCACATTGAAAAATATTTCTATCATTCTATTCTACCTTCATTTAAAGGTATAATAGCAATTTTAGTCATATTGTGTGTTTAAAATATTATGCGAACCAAAACAATCAGAATAGGCACGAGAAGTAGTCAGCTCGCTTTATGGCAAGCCAATCTAGTAAAGCAACAATTAGAAGAAAACAATGTTAGGTGTGAGTTAGTGTCTATTAAATCTTCTGGTGATTTAGACTTAAAAAAGCCTATTCATAAAATGTCTGAAATTGGTGTGTTTACTAAAGCACTGGATCAAGAACTGTTAGAAGATAAAATTGATCTTGCTGTGCATTCCATGAAAGACGTGCCAACGGTATTAACCTCAGGGTTAACACAAGCAGCAGTTTTGAAACGAGGTGAAGTGCTGGACATTTTAGTGTTTAAGGGAGAACTTGATTTTAATCAACCCATGACGATTGCAACAGGAAGTTTGCGTCGTCAAGCACAATGGTTGGCTCATCATCCTGAGCACACAGTAGTGAATTTAAGAGGTAATGTACAAAAAAGACTAGATAGTCTCTATGCGAATGATAACTGGCAAGGTGCTATTTTTGCTAAGGCGGGACTAGAACGAGTCAATTGTTTGCCTGATCATTATCTTGAATTAAATTGGATGATTCCAGCACCAGCTCAAGGAGCGATTGTTGTACTCGCTCGAGAAAAAGACCAATCAATACTTGACTTAGTACATTGTTTCAACCATGAAGAGACAGCTTTTTGTGCCTCACAAGAACGAGCTTTTTTAAGAACACTCGAAGGAGGGTGTTCAGCACCAATTGGTGCTTTGATGAGTGTTGAAGAAGATTTAGCTTCTTTTAGGGGAGGTTTGTTTTCATTAGATGGAAGTAAAAAAGTTGTTATTGATGTTACCATTCCTTTAGAGCAAGCGCATTCATTGGGTGAAGATATAGCAGAGGAAGTCTTAAATACTGGAGGCGAAGAAATTATGCAAGAGATTAGGAGTGATTTGCAACAATGACTAAAACGGTTCTAATTACTCAAATATTAAATAATGAGGAAAAAGAAATTTTTGATCAGCATGAGATAGATTATTTAGAAGTGCCGATGATTAGTACAAAAATCATTGATTTTAAAATGCCTGATAAAAAACCTGATTATTTACTTATTACCAGTCAAAATGCGGTTAAAAGCATGTTGGCTAATCCTAGTGTTGAAGAGCTAAAAAAATATCCTGTTATTTGTGTGGGACGACAAACCAAAAATATACTAGAAAATAATGGCTGGCAGGTTAAATATGTGACTGATTATGCCAAAGATATGATTGATTTTTTACAACAAGACTACCAACCTTCTGTTTTGTTTTTAACCGGAAATTTGCGTAGTAATGTTTTAGTCGATTATATGACAAGTGCTGATATTGATTTTCAAGAAATTCAAGTTTATGAAACTTCATTCACTTCACAATCTATTCAAGAAGAATATGATGCGGTTGTGTTTTTTAGTCCTTCTGCGGTCAATAGTTTTCATAAAAATAATTCCTTGCAAGGAAAGCAAGTATTTTGTATTGGAGAAACCACAGCAAGAGCTGTTGGCAAAGAGGTTGTACCTATGTTGCCTTCTTATCCAAGCAGAAAAGAAACCTTAATACTATGTGCTAATCAGATGAGCGGGGGTACCGTGTGAGTAAAACAATTCAAAATGATATTTTATTAAAAGTTTTAAATAATGAAACAGTTTCTCGTCCCCCTGTGTGGATGATGCGTCAGGCAGGACGATATTTGCCTGAGTTTATGGCAATTCGCGAAAAATATGATTTTTTTACTCGATGTCGTACACCAGAATTAGCCGCTGAAATTACAGTTCAACCCGTAGATATTATTGGAGTGGATGCGGCTATTTTGTTTTCAGATATATTAGTCGTGCCTCAAGCCATGAATATTCCATTCGTGATGAAAGAAAATCAAGGGCCATGGTTGGATGCTCCGATTCGTACTCAAAAAGATGTGGAAGAGGTGATTGTCCCTAATGTACATGAAACCTTAAAATACGTGCTGGATGCTATTCACTTAACCAACGAAAAATTAGCAGGACGCGTTCCCTTAATCGGCTTTGCAGGCTCGCCTTGGACGATTTTATGTTATACGGTGGAAGGGAAAGGATCTAAAAATTTTGATATTGCCAAAGGGTTTTGTTTTACCAATCCAGATTTAGCGCATACCTTACTACAAAAGATTACTGATACAACCATTGCTTATTTAAAGGCACAAGTAGAGGCGGGTGTGGATGTGGTACAGGTTTTTGATTCTTGGGGAGGCATGCTTTCCTTTGATGATTATATGATATTTTCATGGCCATATATCAAGCAAATAGTGGATGAATTATCCACTATAACTAAAGTGATTGTATTTGCTAAAGGTTGTTGGTTTGCTTTGCATGAAATGGCAAAAAGCCCTGTTTCTGCCTTAGGAATTGATTGGACGTGTCCTCCTCATGTTGCACGAGAATTAACAGACAACAAAGTCGTATTACAAGGAAACTTTGATCCGGCAAGATTACTATCTCCTATTGAAGAGATTCAAGTAGAAGTAGAAAAAATGATTCAAGCATTTTCAGGACAAAACTATATTGCTAACTTAGGGCACGGCATCTTACCCAATATTCCAGTCTCGCATGCTAAGGCGTTTGTGGATGCGGTGAAAAATTATCGTTATTAAATGCTCAATAATTTTTATTGCTACGGTAAATGATACTAACGTCTGCCTCTGCCCCCACCATGTTCGTGTTCATAGCTTCTAGTGTCGTGTACTCTGCCGTCGTAATCGTCATAATCCTCATAATCATTGGTATAATGGTAGGAGTGATTATTACTACGTTTGTTATTTTGTGAACCCAAATTTGTACATGTATATACCAGTATCATTATTAAAATTAACCAAATAAAATTACTTTTTCCTTCAGAACTCATATTAAAAAAACCAATAATTAATAAATATCAATAATTAATAAATATAATGTAAGCCGTACTCTATAGATTTATGGTTCTAAATCATTTAGCTCGGGATACAGTTCATAGATAATATCAAGTATATGTATTTGAATATTGCCAATCGATAGCCATGTGATTTTTAATTCAAAAAACTCAATCACCTTTATTTTTTTTAAAATAAGGAATAAAAGCCCATAATTTACGATTTTCAAGGTAATTGAGGTTATCTTCATTGGCATAGGCTTCTCGCTCAAAAACGATATTAGCATAAGCTTTTTGTTTGTCTCGATAAATGATGAGATTAATCAAATAGTGAATGACGTAAATGAGATAAAATCCGATTAAAAGCAACTCTCTTTGCTGTGCAATGTGTATTTGCTCATGATTAATTAAAGTATCTGATAAGTAATTTTCATGACTGCAAAAAATAAATGGATAAAGGGTGATACCTGTAAAATTTTTTGGGGTGATTTTTCGACTAACAATAACAATTGGGGCTCTTTGTTTACCCCAATAATTCGCTAAAATGGAACCAGATATATTGTGCCAAATACTAAATAAAGCACTCGGTAGAGCCGAGAGTGGCGAAAAAAATTGTAGCGCAATCGAACCAGCTAAGCCTGAATTTTGCATGCCTGTTTCAATAGCTATTGCTTTTGAATCATAACGAGATAAATTAAATAGTTGGGCAAAGGCATAACCCAAAAATAAACCGATTAAATTATGCAGAATAACTAAACCTATGACACTTAATCCGTAAAGCAACATTGTTTCAGCATTTAAACCAGTGATGGCACATACAATCATGGCAACGAGGATAATTGATATTGAAGGTGCCCATTGTTTCATTCTGAAAGATAATTCTTTCAAAGTAATACTTAACCAAAAACCCATTAATACAGGAATAATAATCACTAAACTAATAGTAGTAAATAAGTCGAGCACTGAAATTTCAATCCATTGGCCTGCAAATAAATATAATAAAAAAGGTGTCATGATAGGAGCTAACAGGGTTGAAAGAGTGGTTGCACAGACAGATAAGGAAACATTTCCTTTGGCTAAATAAGTCATAATATTAGAAGCAGTACCACCAGGACAACAGCCTACTAGAATTAAACCCGTTGCAACTTCTGTGTTTGGTTTAAATAAATAAATCAAAAGTAATGCCACTAGAGGCATAATCAAATATTGAGAGAGTAGGCATAATATAACCCCTTTGGGTGCCTGCATAACAGCTTTAAAATCATTTTGGCTGAGTGATAGACCAATCAAAAACATCACAGAAGCCAAAAGATAATTAATATAAGGAGCAATCCAAGTAAACCATTCGGGTTGTAATAAAGAAACTACAACCAATAAGATAATAACAATAGAAAAATAATTGAAGAAGAATTGCGTTAGTCTTTGCATGAAAATATCCTAATGAGCTTGTATTGTATCGAATCAATAATCAAAATGGAATCATGGAATATAGGAATATTAATAAAATAATAGAGACCAAGCCTAGCTTGAGTTATACTGATAGCGTTAAATGATAAGGGATTTAATATGCAAAATAATATTATTCTATCTCACTTAGAACAATTACGAGAAATTATGAAAATGAAAGAGATAGATGCCTGGGTAGCATTAACCTCTGATCCTCATTTGTCAGAATATATTCCAGATTATTGGAAAACTAGGGAGTTTTTATCAGGATTTACAGGTTCGGCAGGGACTTTAGTAGTCACCAAAGATCAAGCGGGGCTTTGGACCGATAGTCGTTATTGGGAGCAGGCAGAAAAACAGCTATCAGGCACGTCAATTAAATTATTTAAGCAAACCAAACAAAGCGAAACGCCTTGGGATTGGTTATTAAAAGAACTTAAAAAAACACAATGTATTGGTGTGGATGGAAACACCCTTTCCTACGCTGACTATACTGCGCTAAAACAAAAAGTTGATAATACAGGTATTCATTTAAGACTTGATGAAGATATTATGCAGTTGGTTTGGCAGGACAGACCCGCTTTACCTACTAATCCAATTTATATACATGAGCAACAATTTGTGTCTTTAAGCTGTCAGGAGAAAATAACACTGATTAGAAAGGAAATGCAAGATAAAAAAGTGGACTATCATTTAGTTTCAAGCCTAGATGATATTGCATGGATCACTAACTTACGTGGTTCTGATGTAGATTACAATCCTGTTTTTCTATCTCATTTATTAATTGCGTTGGATGAAGTAATTTTATTTGTCGACGCCAAAAAAATAAACACCCAAATAACCAATTACTTAAATAATCAACAAATTAAAGTATTAGATTATGCAGATGTTAATGAGACTATTGCTCAATTAAATCATACTCAGCTTTTAGTAGATGAATACAAAGTAGCCTATGGAACATTGGTTAAGAAAAAACACACAACGCAATTAAATGTTGCAATGAACCCCAGTACCTTACTAAAAGCTAAAAAGACATCATTAGAATTAAATCATATCAAAGAAGCGATGTTGCAAGATGGTATCGCTTTATGTCAATTTTTCTGTTGGTTAGATAAAACCATACAAGATAAGAAAATTATTTCAGAATTAGATGTTGATGAGGAATTAAGTAGTCGTAGGGCGAAACAAAATAACTTTGTATCATTAAGTTTTAATACCATTGCAGGATTTAATGCCAACAGTGCTTTACCTCATTATGCGGCCACTCAAGATAATTATTCTTTACTAGAGGGAAATGGTATTTTATTAATCGATTCAGGGGGGCAATATCTGAATGGAACAACCGATATTACGCGGGTAGTTGCTATTAATCAGGTGACAGAAGCTCAAAAAAGAGATTTTACTTTGGTTTTAAAATCACATATTGCGATGGCAAATTTAATTTATCCTGAAGCAATAGCGATGCCTTTATTGGATGCCATGGCAAGAGCACCACTATGGCAAGAACATCTTGATTTTGGCCATGGGACAGGACATGGTGTGGGTTATTTCTTAAATGTGCATGAAGGGCCTCAGGTATTGTCTTGTTATTCTAGCGTAAGTGAAAAAACAAAAGTATATGAAGGAATGGTTACATCTATTGAGCCGGGTTTGTATCGTCCTGGTAAGTGGGGGGTTCGTATTGAAAATCTAGCTGCATCTGTGGTGCATCAATCTTCTAATGAGGATGAATATGGAAAATTCTTATTTTTTGATATACTTACGCTTTGTCCAATTGATCGACGTTTAATCCAAGTAGATGCATTAACACAAGCAGAAAAAAACTGGTTAAATCGTTATCATGAAATAGTAAGAACCAAAATATCCAATTACCTTAATTCAGATGAGAGGGCGTGGTTAGAGTCGGCAACCCAAGCAATTAGTTAGGAATACATGATTAAAAATAATAAAATACTGGGCAGTGTATTTATTGTGGCAGGCACTGCCATTGGGGGTGGTATGGTGGCAATGCCTATTGCCCTATCTGGTGTTGGGTTTATTACGTCTGCCATTATTTTATTCATAATGTGGGGCTTGATGTGTTACTCCGCTTTATTAATGATTGAATTGTATCAGTATCACTCACCTTATAATACACCGACACAAATTGCTGAGCACTATCTAGGCAAACCAGGACAAATTATTTTGCTGGTGAGTATGTTGACCATGATGTTTGCTTTAATAGCGGCTTATATTGCTGGTGGTGGTGAGTTGTTTCAAGTAATAGGTAGGCAGTATTTTGATAAAGATATTCCTAGCTATATTTATTCGATTTTGATGATTGGAATATTAACTATTTTTTTGGTATTAGGAACCAATAAAGTTGATGTGTTAAATAAATTATTGTTTTTGCTGAAACTTATTGTATTGGTCTTGATTTTATTTTCCATGTTGCCGTTTGTTAAAGCAGAAAATTTAGCGAGTTTACCTGATAGCCATTTAATCGTTTTAGCATCATTACCTTTGGTTTTTACTGCTTTTGGATTTCATACATGTATTCAAAGTTTAGAAATTTATCTGGAGGGTAATCAAGCAAAATTAAAAAAAGTAATGCTAATTGGTAGTGCTATTCCTTTAATTATCTATATTTTTTGGATTTTGGTCATTTTCGGAATTTTAGACAGTGCTACTTTAAGTAGCATTATCAAAGGGGGTGGAGGTGTTGATAGTGTTTCCTTAACAATTCGTCAATTATTAGGCAAGCCTTACATTGAGATTGGGGTTAAAGTTTTTGTCTTACTTGCTATATTAACATCATTTTTAGGTGTGTCTTTGGGTGTTTTTGATTATATCTCTACTGGTTTGAAAATAAATGAAAAAACTTTAGGGCGATTGGTTTCTGCAATAATTACTTTTTTTATCCCAATGCTTTTTGTGATTTTTTATTCTAAAGGTTTTTTAAAAGCATTAGGCTGGGCTGCGATTGCGTTTTCTTTAATGACTTTGGTTATTCCTTCACTAATGGTGTGGCAGGAAAGAAAAATAACCCCGTATCAAACAGGTGATTACAGGGTTAAGGGGGGTAGCTGGGCTTTATTAATTGTCTTTTTGGCTGGTTGTTTAATTATAGCTGTGCAGCTATTGGTTCTTGTAGAACGACTACCTAAGATTGGCTAAATCCAAATACTATCTGGATTTAAAAAAATTAGCAGGAAAACTATTTTCTAAAGTTTTGGATATGCTACAAACCAGAACATTATTTGATTTTGCACCACTATCGATTAAACATGCTTTTTTATAAAATTTATAAGCTAAATCCAGTTGTTTTCTCCCTTTGTAATATTCTGCTGCTTTGATACATTGACTTACTTCTTTATCGTTATTACATTTTTTGACCGCTTGGTCAATGTCAATATCATCATTAGCATAGGCAAAGAAAGATAAACCGGATAATAGTAAAATTGAAAAATATTTTTTGATGAACATTTTAAATAACTTTAACTAATTAATAACTAAAGATTAGATAGAACAATTTTAAAAAAGTTCCTTTAATAAATATATAAAAAAAAGGAGAATTTAGCTTCTCCTTTTTTATTAGTCAATACGAATATTCTCTACTAGATTATCCCAAATTTTTACTAGCAAATTCCCAGTTAACCAATTCCCAGAAATGTTTTAAATATTCAGGACGAGCATTTCTATAATCAATATAGTAAGCGTGTTCCCAAATATCTACTGTCAATATTGGGGTAAGGCTTTTATCTTTAACTGGAGTATCTGCATTGCTTGTATTAACAATAGCTAGTGAACCATCAGATTTCTTAACTAGCCAAGTCCAACCAGAACCAAAATTATCAGTAGCTTGTTTGGTAAATTCTTCTACAAAAGCATCAAAAGAACCAAAACTTTTTTCTAAAGATTCAAGTAATGCGCCAGTAGGTTTTCCACCACCATTTGGTGATAAGGAATTCCAATAGAAAGTGTGATTCCAAACTTGTGCAGCATTGTTAAAAATACCACCACTTGGTGCTTTTTGGATAATTTCTTCTAAAGATAAATTAGCATAATCTTTATTTTCAGCTAATAAGTTATTTAAATTATTAACATATGTTTGATGATGTTTGCCATAGTGATAGTTAATAGTTTCTTCAGAAATGTGTGGTTCTAAAGCGTTTTTTTCATATGGAAGTTTTGGTAATTCAAAAGACATAATTTGCTCCTTATTAGTGAATTAATAATTTTTTATTGTCATTAGTCAGTATACAAAAGTTTGACAGAACGTGCAGGTTTAATTCATTAATTTTATTTAATGATTAAATTAAAATAATTTAGACAAAGTATTTATTGTTAAATATAAAGAAATCAATATTTTTGAAAGTTAAGGAATAATTTGGTAGTAAATTTCATCATTATGAATAAACCCTAAGTCTTTTCGTGCAGTTTCTGCAATGGCATCACTACCACTTTTTAAATCATCAATTTCAGCTTGCATGGCATCATTACGTACCTGTAATTCTTTATTTTGTTCTTCTAATTGAGCAAGTTCAGTACCGATAGAAGAAAAGTCTTTCCAACCACCTTTACCTGTCCAAATATTGTATTGTAAAAAAATAACGCAAACTAAAAGAAATATAGCAATAAATTTCATAATGTTTCTATCTAATGGACATATTAAGGATTCTAACTCAAGTTTATCTTTGAGTACAGACCTAAAAATCTTACCAAACTGTATCTAAAAAATTATCCAATTCATTAAATCTAGAAGTATTATGAATATATTTTTTGAATAAAGATAATACTTTTGGTTTATCCTCGGGTGTATAGTAACGTTGTAACCTAGATTTAAAAGTCTCCTGGATTTCAAAATCAATAAACTGCTCAACATTTTTCCCAGCAAAAAGCTCGAAGTTATTTTTTACTGAGGATTTAATGGTATTTTCATGAGAAACAGCTCTTTTCTTAGATAGTTCCTGATCGACTTTTTTTTGCTTGATAGGGTCTGATTTAAGAATAAACTCATTATGTAGCGTTACAGGACCATCAGGGAAATATTTAGATTGATAATATCTATCATATAAGTCGATTAATTCTAAAGTTAGAACTAACCATTGATCTAGTATGTTTTCAAAATCGGGAGCATGCTGAAATTGATCAAGATCTTGATCAATATACTCATTGGCTATGAGAAAGTTATTATAAGATTCATCTCTAAAAGGGTTATCTGAGAATTCTTTTAATAACTCTTCTGCTTTTTGTTGCTCAATTTTTACACCCTCAAGTTCTTTTTTAGTATCAATAGGTTGCATATTAGTTGCTCCTACAAGAAATATTGAAAAAAATACAATTATCCCGACCAGTTTTTTAAACATATTGAACTCTTTCATTTCATACAAATCAAAATTATTTGTTCGTATTACTATAATTTAGCAGTTTCACTATGTCCTGCCTTGGAGGTTTTAATAGAGCCATCTTTATATATCCAATGTTCCTGTTTTTCCAAAGGGAAGTCGTGAATATTTTTCATTGTATTAACCTTCCATTGCCATTGAATAGGTGTATAGACATAACCTTCGGGATATCCATCCTTACGTTTAGGTAAATCAATTGACAGATTAATTGTGTCTCTATTATTTTTACTGTAACTACCTAGCTTGCTATCATAATCTCCTAAGTTTAACCAGTGAGATCTACCATTTGGATAATTCCCATGCCGCATACCAGTAAAGCTGGATAATGAACCCTCCCCTACCGCTTTAGAATCTAGTTCACTAATTTGTATGTTATAAAAGTTAACTGCACTAGGCTGGATATACATTTGACCATACCATCCACAACCAGGACGTCCTTTTTTATGGATAATAGGGCTGCCAGGGATTATTTCTATTGCCAGTTTTTCTGGTTGTATTATAGTAAAGGAAATAGTTGCTGAATCTTCTCCTGCACTTGCGACTATACTAGTTTGTCCTGCCTTATCGTAGGCAGTCAACACCGCTTTAGTCGAGGTGACTACTTTCATTTTGGCTAGATCTGGAGAAGAATTTGTCCATTTAACAGGTCTATTTGATGTTATAGTGACCACTTCCCCCACTCCTATAGTAGTCCGGTCAGGGTTCTTAGGTTGTGTCGCTTTTGTCGTTGAAGTTAATTTCAAGGATTTTTTATTTTTTTGTGATTTTTCTTCTGATCTGTCTTTAGATACAACAGCTTTTCCCCCGGTTTTCGCAAATTTTCTGGAGAGATGATTCAATTCAGCTGATGAATTATCATATGCCAATGAAATCAGGATAATAGTGGTATTTGGTCTTTCTTCTTTTCTCGTTTTCATTTTCATATATAACTAAGGCTTAACAAGTTTATCAAAATGTTGCAGTAGAACTAAATGCAGATTCTCTCTATGTATTTAGAATTGGACGACTAGTTAACAACATCACAATTATCACCGATTGACGGTGACCAGAAGACATAAAATAATCATAAGAATCAATACATAAACAAATTCTAATTGATGTAATATGGCGTTTAATTTCAAAGATCTAAGGAAGTTTAATTTTTAAAAATATGAAAAATACTTGGCTTTATTGGGGTTGTAATGATTGATAAAATAGGTAAAATTTTGGATTTATTTAACTCATAAGTGTATTAAAAATTATACACCTAAATCATAGATAAATTTAGGGAGAAAAAAGTAGTAGAATAATTCACAATATTTTTGATTTACTTGCGATCGTAATAATTAAATTGTTATTTAATTCATTCATTAAGTTGACTTAATGTATACATTTTTTAGCATTTTTTTGTAAAATATACAAAGCGAGATAGTCATACAGTAAATAACTTTTGTTTGACTTATTTACTTTTAATAAAATCTACTAATAGATTTGCTACTTCTTCAGGTTGTTCTAATACACTCGCATGACCAGTATTCATTTCGATTAATTTCGATTGAGGTAGGTGATGATAGAGTTCATTTGCATTTTCGTACGGGACCATCTGGTCTTCGGCGCCTGTAAGTATCAACACAGGTTGCGTGATATTATTCAAAGCAGATTCTACATCGATGCTTAAATCCAGTTTAATTTGTTCCAACATACCATCCCAATTAGTACCTATTTCTGTGCCTTTAACTAAAACATCCAATTCTTTGTTATCTAACTTCATTAAAAAGGTGCTACCAAAAAAATCCAAGCATAAAATTTGTGAGGCGAGTTTATAATTAACAGCAATTGCATCTTGCCACAAGTGAAACATCAATTGAGTTCTAGCTGCTTTTGCATTAATAAAACCGCCAATAGAAGTTGCCGATAAAAATCGCTCAGGATAGGTTCCAGTAAGATATAAAGCAATGCTCGCACCTAAAGAAAAACCAATAATATGAATTTTTTCTATTTTTAATTCATCTAAAATAGCGAGTATTTGAGTACTGATGATTTCTAAGCTTAAATCCTCCTTGAGTTTGGGCGTGCGTCCAGAGCCTGGAAGGTTGGGGCGTATGCATAGCCAATCTGTTTTAGGTTTTAGTGCTTTAATCAATTCTGACCAGTTACTCATAGCATTACCACCTGTGCCATGAATAAAAAGGATTGGTGTTCCTTCGCCATCTATATAAGTTTCAACAGTGCCGTAAGGTGTATTAATATCTTTTTTCATTTTCGTCTAAAAATTATGTAAAGTGCTTATTATACAGATTTAATTTGATTAAAATAGTCACTAGTTGAGAAATAAAAAATAAAATTATCTTATAAAAAATTAATTAATACCAAAATAGAAGAAAAATATTTACCGTCTGAAAATAAGTTTAGAATAAAATTTATCATCACTTTCTTGGATGATATAATTAAAACCTAATTTTTCTGCTAATCTTCGTGTTAATTCTAAACCGACACCAAATCCATATTTACTTTCAGTTAAGGTATTTTCAACTTCTAGATAATTGGGTGTTAAATGAATGGTAATACTTCCAGTGAGAGTATGTTGAAATGCATTTTTAATGATATTATTCAAGACAATTTGTAAAGGGAAGTGATAGGTTTGAATGCTACTAGGTTCTAGAGAAGTAGTTAACTGAATTTGCGGGTTGTTTTGTATAATAGAGATATTTTGTTGAATCACTTCTTCGGTTAGTTGATCTAGTTGAACATCTTCTAGATTGATTGATTCTGAACCTCTGTCAAGCCAAAGAATTGCTTGAGTCATCCCCTGCATTTGATATGTAGATTTTTCCAAGCGAGTAATGGATTGTTGAAGTTTTTGGTTGTCATGCATGTCACACTGGTTAAGAATGTATTTTAAAATTTCAGTGTTAGAGATGATAATACTAAGAGGGGTTCTTAATTCATGTGACGTATAGGCTAAAAATTGCCGTTCTCGTTCGTTTACTTGGCTAATGGCTTTCATATTATGGTGTAATAATTCAGCAAAGCCATTTAATTCAGGGTAAACAAAATTTGGAATTGGTTTATTGAGATCTTGAATAGTCAATGAATTTGCCCAGTCTCTTAATGCTGATATTGGTTTATCCATGGTTTTGAATATAAACCATAGCATAAAAAAGATAAATAATAATAAAATAACAGCGGTAGAAACTAATAAAATGGCTACCCTGGTAGGAGCAAGTAAACGATAATTAGATAAATCAGCGCTGGGATTATTGACAAAGCTGACGTATTTTGTTTTTAAATCATTTTCAAATTTATAAACAATCCAAGAGGAAAGTTCTTCGGTATTATTATTTTTGGGAATATTGATGCGGTATAAATGATTAGTAGCATTTGGTTCTTTGGGCATTGCTGAGCGGAGTTCTTGAGGTTGTTGTTGCCAGCTATCGGAAACATAATATATCTTAGAAGGGCTCTTCTCATTTAGGGCAATATTTTGAATGTCATAGGAAATAATTTCTTTCATTCCTTGAAACAAAAAATGAGTGGCCAACAAACTATAGCTAATAATAACCACAGAAAAAGCAATTAGGATGGAAACAATAAACCATGCTCTTAAACTTACATTTTTCTTTTTAAGATAATTGATTAAGTCTAAGACCATAGTTTGGAACCGTTTCGAGTTGAATATCACAATTATTAACTTGTTCTAAAGCTTGTCTTAATTTATGTAGGTGAACTTTTAAACTATTACTATTAGGTAAAGAATCGCCCCATAAGAAATTTTCAACTTCTGAACGGCTAACAGTATCGGGTGCTTTTCTTAATAGAACTTCTATAATTTTCCAACCAGTAGGGGTTAAATTGACGACTTGACCGTTAACCGTGCATTGGTGGGCGTTAAAATCCATGACCATAGTCCCGAATTTTAAAGTTTTTACTTGTCCGCTTTTTCGATTAGCCAATACTTTAACACGTGCTACTAACTCTTCTAAGGCAACCGGCTTCACTAAAAAGTCGTCTGCACCGGCATCAAAACCCTCTAGTTTATCTTGTAGTTGATCTTTAGCAGTAACCATTAAAATAGAAACATCTTTACCAAGGGATCTTACTTTATGACAAAATTGGTAGCCATTAATACCAGGTAGATTAATATCTAAAACCAAACATTGATAATCGTGTTCTTGCACTAGATTTAAAGCTATTTCTGCATTAGGGGCATAATCAACATTAATGTCTTGTAGATCTAAATAATCAATGAAAGTATTCGCTAAATCTATATTATCCTCTATTAGTAATATATCGAGCATCTCTATTTCCTTATTTCATTTAATCAAATTTTATGGAACTATTATAATAATTAGATGAGAATATTATAACAGAAAAGGTTAATATTTAGTTAAATAAAAGTTAACCCAAGGTAAGCTAAAGGGGCCATAGCCAAGCCCATACGCTTCTGTTATCGGCAATTAATAGATTAAGAGTATGTACAGCTGAAGCGGTACTCATCGCGTCGACACGCAGTCCATTTTGGTAGAGTTCTACTTGTAGTTTGTTGGGAAGAAACATTTGTTCTAAACCAGTACCAAGGATAATAATCTCTGGTTTGGAGCTATATTCAACCATTAAATCATCGAGTGTTAATTCTTGAAACGATTTATCAATGGTTTCAATGTGCTTACCACGAATAGAGATAGGTTGGGTGTATATTGTATGGTTAATGATAATTTTTCCATTTTCGTAGCTGTCAATCCAAATAGGGTAATTATCTGAATTAGTAATTTCTATTTCCATGAATTTTCCTTAGAAACAATGAACTTTGTATTTTAGTTTAAATTATTCAACAAAAGAATGTATAATTTGTAATTTATTTTAGAATAATTTATTTGGGGTAGATATGGCACCAATCAATATTGGCATCATGGGCGTAGGAACTGTTGGTAAAGGGACTATCGAGGTTTTAACTAAAAATCAGCTCGAAATTCAAAAAAAACTAGGCAAAGCGTTAAATATTTTTATGGTTGCTTGTAAAAATATAGAAAATGCGAAAGAGGTGTGTCCTGCAGATACGATTATTACGGATGATGCTTTTGATATAGTGCAACATCCAGAAATAGATATTGTTGTAGAGTTGATTGGTGGCAGTACTATTGCGAGAGATTTAGTCTTGCAAGCGATTGAAAATGGAAAACATGTAGTTACTGCAAACAAAAAATTATTAGCGGAATATGGAAACGAAATTTTTGCTGCAGCAGAAGCAAATCAAGTGACTGTTAAATTTGAAGCTGCTGTGGCGGGTGGTATTCCTATTATCAAAGTACTGAGAGAAGGTTTGGCAGCGAATAATATTCAATGGATTGCTGGTATTATCAATGGGACAAGTAATTTTATCTTGACTCAGATGAAAGATAAAGGAGAAGATTTTGAGTTGGCATTAGAACAGGCGCAACAATTAGGTTATGCAGAGGCTGATCCAACTTTTGATGTTGAAGGTCATGATGCAGGGCATAAAATTACCATTATGGCTGCTTTGGCTTTTGGCATTCCTATTGATTTTAGTCATTGTTATTTAGAAGGAATCAGTCATTTACAGAGTAAAGATATAGCGTATGCCAATGAGTTAGGATATCAGGTTAAATTATTGGGCATTACCAAAAAAACGGATGAAGGCATTGAATTGAGGGTTCATCCTACTTTGATTCCAGAAGATCGTTTAATTGCCAGTGTTAATGGTGTCATGAACGCGGTATACGTCAATTCTGATATGTTGGGTAAATCATTATATTACGGTGCTGGAGCAGGTTCATTGCCAACGGCCAGTGCGGTCACAGCTGACTTAATAGATTTATCTCGTGAATTAATAAATCAAGTCAAATATCCAGTGCCTCATCTTTCTTATCTTTCCAGTGAAGTAAGAGAACAGCCTTTTGTCTCTATTAATGAAATTCGTAGTTCTTATTATTTAAGAATGGCTGTCAGGGACCAACTAGGTGTTTTGTCAGAGCTAACTAAAATATTTGTTAAACACGATGTTTCCATTGAAGTCATGATACAAAAATCTGATTTTAAAGAAGGTATAGCAGAAATTATTATTCTGACACATTCCACCATTGAAAATAACATAAAAAATGTAATTGCACAGATGGAATCCTTGGATGCTATAGTGGGCAGTGTGACTATGATTCGTATGGAGTCGTTTTATAAGTAGTAATCAAAACTAGTGTATTAAATCCCATAACATTTTGGTGCCAATGGTAATCAGCAGAAGCACAAAGAACACTTTGAGCAGTTTGGGATTGCTAATAGCGCTTACTTTGGCCCCTAGGGGTGCGAAAATCATTGTGCATATTGCAAGTCCTATAAAATAAGGCCAGTACACAAACCCTATACTATGCTCAGGCAGACTACTGACATGCTTTAGACCAGCGACAATGTACATGATGACACCCACTAAGGCAACTGGAAAACCTAAGGCTGCAGAGGTACCTAGGCTTTTTTTAATATCAATGTTATAGCGTAAGAAAAAAGGCACAAAAATAGATCCTCCTCCTACACCTACCCAACTTGACAGTAATCCTGTGCCAAAACCCACAGATTTTATTTTGGGCGTAGTAAGCTCTCTGACTACTGGATTTTTATCTTCTAAATTAATAATAGATTTAATCGCAATATAATAAACAAATAAAATAAATAAAACTTGTAAGTAGTCACTAGGAATATAAGGACTAATCAAAGCACCCAATGCAGTGCCTAGTATAATAGGGATAACCATTTTTTTGACAATGTTCCAATTAACATTACCGTTCCGATTATGTGCCATAGCACTTGAAATAACGGTTAATACCATAACAGCAAAAGAGGTCCCGATAGCCATTTGTTGTAAATATTCAATATCACCAAAATTACTTCTCAGCATATAGACTATGATAGGAATGGTTAGCAAGCCACCTCCTATACCTAGTAATCCTGATAAAAATCCCGCAATGCTGGCAATAGGGATAATGAGTAAAAAGTGTTGTAAATCCATAATATTTTTAGTTTTCCGTGTTTGATTTTTCTGGAATATTGATTTCTAAAATGTGTTCTAATTCTTTGATGTGAATATTTAAATATTTTGCAGAGAGAACAATATTGCAATAAGAACTATTCTTATCAAGTGATTTTGTTGGATACATTATTTCATATTTACTTACTTTATTGATTGGAAGCACTAATTCAGTTTCAAAAATAAATTTATCAAATTTAATAATGGAATGCATCAACTGAATATCATCCCATTTAATTTGGAAATTAGGAGAAAGAGTGGAGTGCAGAAATAACCCATCTGCATTAATCAGTAAATAATTATTTTTCGCTTGAATAATCACACGCAAGGCTTGAAAAAAATGATAAAAGCAAATAGCAATAATCATTAAGCCAATGGCAATAATAGTCATGTTGTAATAGTAGTTTTCTAGAGTCGGGTTGAGAAATAAAATACAAGCTAAAATTAAAATAATAAAAGCTTTAATTAAACCGATTAAAATTTTTGGAATGCTATTGTATATGATAATTTCTTCTAATGGAGTATTAGGCATAAGTATATATAGGGAATTAAAATTATTTTTCAGATAGCCAGTAATTTAATGCAATTAGAGTTTTGGCATCTTTGATTTGCATCTCGCTAATCGCCTGTCTTACTTCATCTTTAGTGAGTAAAACGGTTTCCAATATTTCATCTGGATCTGGATCTAGCTGACTATTTTTTTCTACATCATGTGCTCGATACAAATACATTTTTTCGTCACAAAAACCAGGAGCACTATAAAAGCTTTGTAGTAAAGTAACACTTTTTGCTGTATAGGGTGTTTCCTCAGCTAATTCTCGCATAGCGCAATTAGCAGGATCTTCGCCTTCAATATCTAATTTTCCAGCGGGGACTTCTAACAAGGCTTCACCAACAGCATATCGAAATTGTTTAACTAAAATGACTTTATCTTCTTTAGTAATCGCTAGAATACAAGTAGCACCAGGATGATTAATCACCACTCTATAGCTGTTATTGCCATTTGGTAGTTGGATTTTGTCTCGAGAAATCGTCACGAAGCTACTTTCATAAATGAGTTCACTTGATATTTTTTTTTCAGTTAGATCCATGATGTCTCCTTGCGAATACAAAGCGTTATTATAGTTTATTTTGGCATGAAAAAATAGGATGATTAATCAAGCACAAAAAAATTGAACAAAATATCAAAAATAATATCTTAATTATTATCTTCTAGTATTTTTAAATAAAAGTATAGATGATTCCAATTGTGGAGATTTTAATATTCTTAGAAGGAGAATAAAGTGAAATTTAAAAATTGTAGAGTGGCTTTAATGTTAATATCCTCTTTTATTTTATCAGCATGTTATTCAGGTGATAGCAATGAAAAGCCGGTAATGAATAAAAGAGATAATAATCAAAACTACAATGTTGTGAACTTATCTCAGTCGGCGAGTAAAGTGATTGAAAGTGATACTTTAGAGGTGGTTTTTTCTATCAATAGTAAAAATAAAAATCGTCAAATAGCCATGAATGAAGTCACTGAAAGACTTAATTTGGTGATGAAAGAAATCAAAGCTAATTCTTCTTTTGAGGCTCAATTATTAAATCGCAATGGAAGAGAAGTATCAGAAAATATAAATGCTCAAAGAGATGATAAGGGTAATCCTGTTTATACTCAAGTTTGGGAAGAAAATGTAAGTGTATTGGTTAAAAGTAAAGATTTTCAAGCCATGAATGTATTGATTTCAAAAATTCAAGAGGCCGCGAGTATCAACAGCATGTCTTTTACAGTTTCAAAAGAGAAAATTAATACTTTGCAAGATGAATTAACCAGAGAAGGGATTCGTAGATTTAATGAAAAAGCTAATTTAATAAGCCAAGAATTTGGTGGTAAAGGATATAAAATAGTGTCGGTCAATATAGGTAATGTAGATGCGCCTCCTTATCCAGTGCCTTATGCTAATTTTAGAGCAGAATCAGCGATGATGGCTAAATCAGCTCCAGTTGTATCTGATAGTTTACCAGGAGAAAAAACCATTAACCTATCTATTAGTGGTTCAATTGAATTGGTACGATAAGAAAAATAAAAAATTAATCAATCAAGGTATTTACAACAAAGTATTGTTAAGTAATCTTGATTGATTTTTTATGCGCATCTAAAAAATAAATACTAAGAATATAACAAAAATGATAATATTCTGTCTGCTTAATCAACTAAAGTTATTATAGTTACCTTTTTTAAGGAATATTAATCATGAATAAAAATGAAGTAAGTATTGAAAATTGGCCTTATACGCAATGGATGGCGCATAGGGGGGCTGGGAAAATAGCTCCTGAAAATACTTTAAAAGCTTTCAAGGTAGGGTATGATTTTGGTTTTCGAGGTGTTGAATTTGATGTAAAAATTACAAAAGATAATCAATCTGTCGTTATTCATGATAATGATCTAAAAAGAGTAGCTGGGATTGGTACACAAGTAAAAGATTTATTGTTAGAAGAAATAATGCATATTGATGCAGGTGTTGGTTACCCGCAATATCAACCTGCTTATGTCCCAAGTTTTAAAGCAATTGCCGATTTTTGTGTGTGTAATAACATAGGCAGTAATGTTGAAATAAAACCTTGCTCTGGCAGAGAAATAGAAACGGCAGAAATAGTAGCTAATGATGCGATTAAGTTTTGGCAAAATAGTACTATTCCTCCGTTATTTTCTTCTTTTTCTTTAGACGCCTTGCAGGTGGTACAAAAAATATACCCAGATAGTTTAAGAGGTTTATTAATTGAAGATTGGTCAGAAGATGATGAAGAAATTATTAGTCAATTAAAAATGTTAGAATGCGTTTCGTTACATGCTCAAGGAAAAGATTTAACAAAATCTAGAGTTGTCCGTATAAAAAAAGAAGGATATGCAGTATTGGCTTGGACAGTTAATGATTTAAATAGGGCAAAAGAACTAATATCTTGGGGAGTTGATGGCATCATTACTGATTTAGTTGACCAAGTTTTTAAATAATTAATTATTAGGATAACTTCTTGTTGTACATAGTTTGTTATAATCGAAAGGCATGAAATTAAAAAATATTAGAAAGGATATCAAATGTTTTCCAGAAAAGTAAAGTTAGGTGTGTTTTTATTTTCTAGTTTAATAGCACTTTCTGCTTGTGGTAATGGCAAAGCAGCAGATAATGAAATTGTTTTCTGGCACTCTTTAAGTGGAGAGTTAGGCAATGAATTAAATGCTATTATTGCTGATTTTAATCAAAAAAATCCAGACACTAAAGTAAAAGCTATTAATAAAGGAAGTTATGATGATGCGTTAAATGCAGGTATTGCAGCTGTCCGTTCCAATAATGCACCTGATATTTTGCAGGTTTTTGAAGTTGGTAACGCGACAATGATGTATTCTGGAAGTATTGTGAAACCTGTAAGTGAGTTAATGGATGAAGTTGGTACGCCATTGGACTCATCTCAATTTGTTGGTGTGGTGGCTGCTTATTACTCAGATAATCAGGGGCGTTTGGTTTCTATGCCATTTAATAGTTCAACTTCTATCTTCTACTATAACAAAGATGCGTTTAGGAAAGCAGGATTAAATCCTGACGATCCGCCAAAAACATTTGAAGAGGTTCAAACGATCGCTAAAAAATTGGTTTCCAACAAAGACTCTGGTGTGAATTGTGGTGTAACCGTTACTTGGCCAGCATGGATTCTATTGGAAAATGGTTCAGCAAGAAATAATACACTTTATGCTAGCAAAAATAATGGATTTGGTGGCTTAGATGCACGCATTTCTTTTGATTCTCCATATTATGTTAGAATTTTAACTGATTTAGGTGAAATGTCTAAAGATAGGAGTTTTGTTTATGGAGGAAGAGGAGATAAACCAAATGAATTGTTCACAACAGGGCAATGTGCGATGTTGCTAGATACCTCTGGTAATTATTCCGATATTAAAGCAAATAGTAAATTTTCATTTGGGGTCGCTCAAATGCCATATTATGCATCTATTAAAGGAGCACCTCAAAATGGTATTATTGGAGGTGCCTCTTTGTGGGTATTTAATGGGAAATCTGAAGCCAAATATCAAGGAATAGCTAAATTTTTAAATTATTTAGCTTCTCCAGAAGTTGCCGCGCGTTGGCATCAAAAAACTGGTTATATCCCTATTACAAAAGCAGCTTATGAATTAACCAAAGAACAAGGTTATTATGCTACCAATCCAGATGCTGAAGTACCAATTCTACAATTAAACTCTAATTCAAACGGTAAAAACCAAGGAATACGTTTGGGTAATTTACCTGCTATCAGAGATATTGAACAAGCTGAAATGGAAAAAGTATTTGATCATAAAGTAACACCAGATGAAGCTTTAAAAAATATGCAAGAAAAAGCCAATAGAAAATTAGAGGAATTTGAAAAAAATCACCAATAATTTTAAAAATTATAGTAATATCATTGTGATTCCTCGTAAATCAGGTGACTTTTGAGTCATTAAGTTTACGAGGAAGTTCTGTTAAAATTTATTAAAATAAATAAGAGAATTTATTAATTAATGCAAGAAAAAACAGTTTTTAATCATAAACTACTTCCTTATTTACTGATACTTCCTCAACTGGTTATTGTTCTGGTATTTTTCTTTTTGCCAGCAGGACAAAGTATTTGGAGTTCTTTTTTTATAACCGATAATTTTGGTCAAAATCCAATATTTGTGGGATTGGATAACTACCTCGCTCTATTTTCAGATGAGTCTTATTATAAATCCATGGGCGTCACGGTTATTTTTTCAAGTTTAGTTACTTTTATTGGTTTAGGTGTGGCATTACTATTGGCTT
Organism: Neisseriaceae bacterium PsAf; assembly: GCA_017114885.1. Lineage (GTDB taxonomy): Bacteria > Pseudomonadota > Gammaproteobacteria > Burkholderiales > Neisseriaceae > QFNR01. The sequence continues at coordinate 64,889 of WNLJ01000012.1, forward strand.
TAATGGCAGATAGAGTTTTAAAAGGAAAATTATTTTATCGTACTTTTTTAATTATTCCTTATGCTATTGCGCCAGCGGTTGTTGGGACCTTAATGAATTTCATTTTTTCGCCATCGGTAGGTATTTTGGCTTTTGTACTAAGAGATTATTTTGGCATCGCTTGGAACCCACTACTTAATTCGACTCATGCCTTAATTTTAGTGACTCTTTCAGCTGTTTGGATTCAGGTATCCTATAATTTTTTATTTTTTTTAGCAGGTCTGCAATCTATTCCTGATTCTGTGATAGAAGCTTCAGCAATTGACGGTGCAGGTCCTTGGAGAAGATTTAAGGATATTATTATTCCTTTGCTAGCACCAACAACATTCTTTTTATTGATTATGAACATTATTTATGCATTTTTTGAAACCTTCCCTATTATAGATATGACCACTCAAGGGGGGGCTGGGAATGCGACTAATATTTTGGTTTATCGAGTATATAAAACGGCCTTTCAAGAAAATAATTATGGTTCGTCTGGTGCTCAGTCCGTGATTTTAATGTTAATTATTATTGCATTAACGTTTATACAGTTTAAATATATAGAGAAGAAAATCCACTATTAAAATGGAACAATTATGGTAGAAAATCGTCCTGGTTTTAATATTTTAAGTCATATTATTTTGATTCTTGGAGTTATTGTTATTGTATTTCCTATTTATGTGGCCTTTATTGCTTCTACACAAGCATCTATAGATATTAAAGATGCACCAATGTCTTTGTTACCAGGTAGCAGCATGTGGCAAAATTACAGTACTGCTTTTACAGAAGGTGCTGTTGGTGGAGCTTCTGTTAATAGAATGCTATGGGTTAGTTTTATTGTTGCCATGGGAATTGCTTTAGGAAAAATTATACTTTCATTGTTGGCAGCATTTGCGTTGGTTTATTTTAGATTTCCCTTCAGAAAAACGTTTTTTGCCTTGATTTTTGTAACTTTAATGTTACCAGTGGAAGTTAGAATTTCACCTACTTATGACATTGTTACTAAGTTTCATCTTATCAATACCTATTCAGGAATTATTTTGCCACTGATTGCTTCGGTGACAGCTACTTTTTTATTCAGACAATTTTTTATGACGGTTCCTGATGAATTAGTTGAAGCAGCGAGAGTAGATGGTGCAGGGCCGATGAGATTCTTTTTTGATATTTTAATTCCTCTTTCCAAAACAAGTATTGCGGCATTATTTGTCATTCAATTTACTTATGGATGGAATCAGTATTTATGGCCGTTATTGATGAAGACTGCAGAAGAAATGTCAACGATAGTGGTAGGGATTAAATCAATGATAGGCACAACTGATAGTACTGTGGATTGGGGTATGGTAATGGCAACGACTATGATTGCTTTAGTTATTCCAACTATTGTGGTTTTAGTTTTACAAAAATGGTTTGTTAAAGGTTTAGTAGATACGGAAAAATAAATATGGCTAGCTTAGAGTTGATCGATGTACAAAAGAAATATCCAAATGGCTACGAGGCCATGCAAAATATCAATGTTAAAATTGAAGATGATGAATTTGTAGTAATCGTAGGTCCTTCTGGTTGTGGTAAATCAACTTTAATGAGAATGGTAGCAGGTCTTGAGGAAATTACTTCGGGTGAAGTAAAAATAGATGGACAGGTAGTGAATCAATTAGAACCTTCTCAAAGAGATATTTCCATGGTATTTCAAAACTATGCTCTTTATCCTCATATGACAGTATTTGAAAATATGTCTTATGGTCTAAAAATAGCCAAAATGCCTAAGACCGAAATCAAACAACGTGTAGATGATATTGCCGAAATGCTGGGATTACAAGGATTATTAGACCGTAAACCAAAGCAACTTTCTGGTGGACAACGACAAAGAGTAGCTATGGGTAGAGCTATTGTGCGTAATCCTAAGATTTTTTTATTTGATGAACCATTATCAAATTTAGATGCAAAACTTCGAGTGCAAATGCGTTTAGAAATTCAAAAACTTCACCGACAGTTAAAAGTAACCAGTCTTTATGTGACACATGACCAAGTTGAGGCCATGACTTTGGCAGATAGAATTATTGTTTTAAATAAAGGTAGAATAGAACAAATAGGAACACCTGATGAAATATTCAATGAGCCAGCTTCTTATTTTGTGGCAGATTTTATGGGTTCGCCACCGATGAATTTATTCCCAGTAACGGTAAATGACTCGGGTGAATTAACTGGTCCTGACTATCAACTTAGATTAAATAGAGAAAATAAGCAAAAAGATATTTTAGGCAAAGAAGTTTATCTTGGCATTCGTCCCGAACATTTAGTTATAGATAGTAATGGTTTACCAATGGAAATTGAAATGATTGAGTCGTTAGGATCTGAAAAACTATTTCATTTGGTTTTTAATGGTGAACGTTATGTTATGGGTCGGAAAATAAAAGATATTGATCATCATCATGAAGTAGGGGAGCAGGTTAAAGTTTGGGTCGATGATGAAAGTAATTTACGTTGGTTTTCAAAAGAAACAGGACAGCGCATTTATTAGAATTTAGAAAGTTAAATTGAATAATGACTTCAAAACAAGACTCAAAGCAAATTGTTCAACATGATTTTGGTAATCACTCTATCTACCAAGAGGAGAAGAAAACCAAATTAGTGACTATTATTACTCTGGTAACCATGGTAGCAGAAATTAGTGTTGGCATTTGGTCTGGTTCTATGGCCCTTTTGGCTGATGGCGTGCATATGGGAGGTCATGCTTTAGCATTAGGTTTGGCGACATTGGCTTATTATTTGACCAGGAAATACGCAGATGACAGAAGTTTTACCTGGGGCAGTGGTAAGATTAATGATTTGGTCGCTTATACCAGCTCCATATTTTTAATGGGTACCATTGTTTTTATCATGTGGGAATCTGTTAATCGTTTATTTAATCCTGTACAAATGCTCTATAAGGAAGCAGCAATTGTTGCTTTTATTGGTCTATTAGTAAACTTATTTTCGATATTTATATTGGTTCGTAATCCAGAAAATGAACATCACCACCACTCTCATGGCAATCATAATCACCATTCGCATTCAGTAAATGAAAAGAATATTGATTTAAATAGTTATGATAATAATTTTAAAGCGGCAGTTATCCATGTGGCTGCAGATAGTGCAACTTCGGTAGCAGCTTTACTAGGTATTTTTGCAGCCTGGGCATGGGGGTGGAATTGGTTAGATCCTATGATTGGTTTAATAGCCTCGGTAGTGATTCTTAAATGGAGTGTTGGGCTATTAAAAAGTTCAGGTTCTGTTTTGTTGGATAAAGAAAGTGATGCAGATATAAAAAGTCAGGTGATAGATAGTATTAAAGTAGTTAATCCACAGGCAGATATTATGGATCTTCATATTTGGTCTGTTGGTCCTAGATCATTTGTTGTAGTCGCTATTATAGGCTCTTCAATCGAGGAAGATTCAAGTAATAGATACCGAACTGCCTTGGAAAGAATAGAAGGGGTGTATCACCCAGTTATTGAAATTCAACCGTTATCACCAAGCATATAATTTCAGATAAAGAATACAAATCAAGTCAATAGAATAAGACCAAAGGTCTTATTCTATTTTGTTGTGATGTCTTCTTCTTTCTAGTTCTGTTAAATAACGTTTTCTGAGACGAATATTTTTTGGTGTAATTTCGACTAATTCATCATCATCAATGAACTCAACAGCACTTTCTAAAGTAAGTTTTATAGGTGTTGTCAAACGTACGGCCTCATCAGTACCCGAAGCCCTGATATTGGTTAATTTTTTACCCTTTAGTGGATTAACAACCAAGTCATTATCGCGAGAGTGTATGCCAATAATCATGCCCTCATAAACTTTTTCTCCAGGCCCGATAAACATACGACCACGATCTTCCAAATTCCACAAGGCATACGCAACAGCTTCACCTTTTTCCTGTGAGATTAAAACGCCATTCTGACGACTTGGTAAATCTGCTTTTACAGGACCATAGTCATCAAACACATGAGACATTAGACCAGTTCCTTTGGTTAAGGTCATAAAATCATTTTGAAAACCAATCAGTCCTCTAGCAGGAATATGGTAGTCTAATCTGGTTCTACCATTACCATCACTTTCCATATTGACTAATTCGCCTTTACGTTTGCCAATAGCTTCCATCACTGAACCTTGATGATTATCTTCGACATCTATGGTTAAATTCTCATAAGGTTCACATTTTTGTCCATCAATATCTTTGTGCAGAACTCTTGGTTTTCCAACCGCTAATTCATAACCTTCACGTCGCATGTTTTCAATGAGAATTGTAAGGTGAAGTTCACCACGGCCAGAAACTCTAAATACATCCGCATCAGCAGTATCTTCTACCCGCAAAGCAACATTGGTTAAAGTTTCTTTCATTAAACGATCTCTAATTTGACGACTGGTAACAAATTTACCTTCTAAGCCAGCGTATGGAGAAGTATTAACCATGAAGTCCATGGTCAGTGTCGGTTCGTCAATACTAACAGCAGGGAGTCCAACTGGATTTTCTTTATCACAAATGGTAACACCAATACCTATTTCATCTAAACCTGAAATAATCACAATGTCCCCTGATTCTGCTTCTCCTAAAGGAACTCTTTCTAAACCTTTAAAACCCAGTAATTGATTAATTTTTCCTTGAGAGACAACTTCATCATCATGCATAACCACAACGTTTTGCCCAGGTTTAATTTTACCGTTCAAAATACGCCCAATTCCCAAGCGACCAGTGTAAGTTGAGTAATCTAATTGAGAGATTTGCAACTGCAATGGTTTTTCGCTAGAGCCTTGAGGTTCTGGTGTGTATTTTAAAATAGCTTCAAAAAGAGGATACATGTCAGAGCTATCATCTTCTAAGTTGTTTTTGGCATAGCCATTCAATCCTGAAGCATAAATAATAGGAAAATCTAACTGTTCTTCAGTAGCGCCTAATTTATCGAATAAATCAAATGTTTGATCAATAACCCAGTCAATACGAGCTCCTGGTTTATCAATTTTATTGACGACCACAATTGGTTTTAAACCTAAAGAAAGGGCTTTTTTAGTCACAAAACGTGTTTGAGGCATTGGCCCTTCTTGAGCATCTACTAATAACACAACGCAGTCAACCATGCCCAGTACTCGTTCTACTTCACCACCAAAGTCAGCATGCCCTGGGGTATCAACAATATTGATATGGTAGCCTTCATATTCAATGGCGGTGTTTTTAGCCAATATGGTGATACCTCTTTCTTTTTCGATATCATTATTATCCATGACACGGTCATCAACATGTTGGTTGTCTCTAAACGTGCCAGATTGTTTTAGTAATTGATCGACAAGAGTGGTTTTCCCATGGTCAACGTGAGCAATAATTGCGATATTACGAATTTTTTTTGTCATATTTTGTATTTCAAGTTATTTAATTTTAAGAAAAAATAGAATTAACAAAAGTTGTATTCACTTATTTTTGATAATTCTATTTTAAAAGTATAGTCTATTATTATAACATCCTTATTTCCTTTATTACTATTTTTTTCTTGTAGGAATAGTTGTTTAGATTAATTTTTTGAGGGGAGATATTGGGGATTTATTGGCTAATCTGGCTTTAATACTTCTTGATTAGTGTTGTACTGATTTACAGAAAAGTTCAGTAAATAACTATAAAATCCTGTTGACAATTTATCAATCAACGGCTAGAATTCGATTTCTATAAGTCAGTCGGGGCGTAGCGCAGTCCGGTTAGCGCATCTGGTTTGGGACCAGAGGGTCGTGAGTTCGAATCCCACCGCCCCGACCATTTTTTTATTTGTCAAACAAAACCGATGAGCGCCCGTAGCTCAACTGGATAGAGCACCGCCCTTCTAAGGCGGGGGTTACAGGTTCGACTCCTGTCGGGCGTACCAGTGGTGGCTGTAGCTCAGTTGGTAGAGCCCCGGATTGTGATTCCGGTTGTCGTGGGTTCGATCCCCATCAGTCACCCCATTTTCTTTAAATTTTATTTCAAAAATTATTTAACTGTTTGGTTAATTCTTTATGAGTTGTGTCACTCACTCCCAAAAGATTATCTATTGAAAACTCTATTTCCTCGTTTTTATATTTTTGAAACATTTGGGAAAATACAGCGTATCTTATGTCCGGTAATATGTCTTCAAGCTTTGCTTTTCCTATTGAAAGGTTTCCAGGGTCGTCATTTTTATACAATTCTGTAATTTTAAAATCCGCATAAAAATATATTGACTCACCAAATTTGACTTTAACCCTTATGAAATTGTCTACTTTCCCATATGCTAATAACTGTTCTTCTATATTTTTTATTGGAGTAACAAAATCTTCGCTGGAAGTAACTCTAGAGGCTAAGGTAATTTTTTCATTCTTTTGTTTTTCTTCTTCTAATAGTTTTTTTTCTGTATAGCTGGCGTAATTTAAAATTGCTTGTTCTATAAATTCATTTTGAGTGATGCCTTTTTTATTGATTAGTTCTTTTACTTGAGATGCTAATTGTTCATCTATCCTTAAAGATATAACTTTTTTACTAGTTGTCATAATTTTCCTTTATAAAATAAATACATAATAAAATCATGTAAATTCCTAATTTTCTTTTATGAGAGCGTTTATTTTTAGTTCTTTTGCGCTTTAAAAGTTTGAAAATTTTTTTATGAATTTTTTCATAATCTTCCATATTTAGAATTTAAAAATAATTTTACTGATAACAATGATTATTATGATAGTAATTTAATATACATCATTAATTCTAATTTTAATCTATTTATAGTATTTGTAAACACTAAATATATTTAAATATTTTTTCGTATTACATCTATAATCCAAGAATAGCTATTACATTTTCGTACCTAAAAATAGATTAGTTTAATTTGACCAAAAAAAGAGCAATTTCTGTTAAGCTATGTATGTTTAATGATTTAAGGGAATTTTATCATGATGCAATGGGCTCAATTGCTAAGTACGCAACGTTTTAAAATTAGAGATGGAAAAGTAGTAAAGGCTTATACCAATTCTAGTAAAGAAGGCGTGGAAGCTTTACGCTCTGATTTTTTAATTGACTACGATAGGGTAGTTTTTTCTGGTAGTTTTAGGCGCTTAGGAAGAAAAACACAAGTTCATCCTTTTGCTGAAAATGACCATACACATAATCGATTGACACATAGTGTAGAAGTCGCAAGTGTAGGGCGAAGCATTGGCAATCAATTAGGTGCGATGATTCAAGATGAATTGCCGGCCTCAATTGAACCCATGGATATTGGTTCAATTGTCCAGGTTGCTTGTTTGGCACATGATATGGGCAATCCTCCCTTTGGCCATACAGGAGAAGAAGCCTTAAGAGCTTGGTTTCGTGATTCTGAAAATGCTAAATACCTTTTAGGCATGTCCATGCAGGAAATTAATGATTTACAAACTTATGAAGGAAATGCTCACACGGTTAGAATTGTGACTAATTTGGAGATGTATAAAAATTCTGGAGGTATGAGATTGACTTCTGCCTGTATTGGTAGCTTAGTCAAATATCCATGGACCAGTAGTGCTCCTAAAGGACGTATCAAATTCAATTTTTATCAAACGGAATTGGATTTAATGCACAGTGTTTTTGAAGAGTTGGGAATTCGACAAATTTCAGAAAATATGTGGGCAAGACACCCTTTATCATATTTAATGGAGGCAGCAGATGATATATGTTATGCATTTCTGGATTTGGAAGATGCTGTCGATATGGGCGTGTTAACAGAAAATGATGTGGAAAATGTTTTGAATCCTATTATTCACGAAGTCATGAATCGAAATGGCTTAACTCCCATGCAATATTGTCGTATGTTACGAGGTAAAGCCATTGGAAATGCGATTAAGGATGTTGCTCATACTTTTGTTAAGCATAAACAAGAAATCATGCATGGGGATTTTCAACCCAAGGACTTGTTGTCAGTTTGTAGTGTAGAAGTGAGTGAAGGCATTGAAAATGCTAAACAATTAGCGAGAGATAAAATTTTTATGCATCCTAATAAAATAATGACAGAGATAGCTGCATTTCCATGTTTAGGCTCGATTTTATCTTTATTAATACCTGCCGCATTTGAATATGTAAAATTAGAAAACAAACAAGAAATTAATGTACAACATCGATTGGCGTTAAAATTATTAAAAGAAGATCCTATTTTAGAAACAGATTCTTTATATACAGCTTACATGAAAGTATTGGATTTTGTCGGTGGTCTGACTGATAATGCTGCAGCAAAAATGGCTAGAGAAGTTTCTGGGATTGGAATGATTAAGTAAATACTTTACCTTTTAATCACAATTTGTAATAATCGCAAGTTAAATCTTTAATAAATCTATTTAACTATATCATTATCATTGGGATAAAAAAATGGCGTTGATTGTTCAAAAATATGGGGGTACTTCGGTTGGCTCGATTGAGCGCATACAAAATGTTGCAAGGCGAATAGCTAAATTTAAACAACAGGGAAATGATGTAGTAGTAGTGGTTTCGGCGATGAGTGGGGAAACGAATCGCTTGCTTGCTCTGGCAGAAGCCATACAAACACAGCCAAACCCGAGAGAATTGGATGTCGTTTTATCAACAGGCGAACAAGTCACTATTGGCTTATTGTGTATGGCCTTACAAGAAATAGGAGTGCCTGCTAAAAGCTATACTGGATGGCAAATTCCCATAAGTACAGACAAAGTGCATGCTAAAGCACGTATTGAAGATGTGAACGATGCTAAACTAAAACAAGATTTAAAAGAAGGTAAGGTCATTGTGGTTGCTGGTTTTCAAGGGGTTGATGAAAATGGCGATATTACAACCTTAGGTCGAGGAGGATCAGACACATCTGCTGTTGCATTAGCGGCTAAATTAAAAGCAGATGAATGCCAAATTTATACTGATGTAGATGGGGTATATACTACTGATCCTAGAGTAGTGCCAGAGGCTAAAAGATTAAATAAAATTACTTTTGAAGAAATGCTAGAATTGGCTTCATTGGGTTCAAAAGTATTGCAGATTCGCTCTGTTGAGTTTGCGGGTAAATACCATGTTCGTTTAAGGGTATTAAGTAGTTTAAAAGATGAATGCGAAGGGACTTTAATTACATTTGAAGAGGATGAAAATATGGAGCATGTAGTCGTTTCAGGAATTGCGTTTGATAAAAATCAAGCTAGAGTGAATGTGAAGGGAGTACCTGATCGTCCAGGAATAGCCTATAATATCTTAGGTTCAATTGCAGATGCCAATATTGAAGTAGATATGATCATTCAAAATGTAGGTGAAAATGATACAACTGATTTTTCTTTCACTGTCCCTAGAAATGATTATCAAAATGCGCTTAAAGTATTAAATGCAGAGCAAGATAAAATTCATGCAAAAACGATTGATGGTGATGATACAGTAGTAAAAGTTTCAGTCGTTGGTTTAGGCATGCGCTCTCACTCAGGTGTGGCATCTCAAATTTTTAAGACTTTAGCAGATGAAAATATTAATATTCAAATGATTTCCACCTCAGAAATCAAGGTTTCTGTATTGATTGATGAAAAGTATTTAGAATTAGCAACTCGTGCTTTACACGAGGTTTTTCAATTAGATAAATAAAAATGAGTAAAACCACAACAAAAATATCCCAAGGAATTTTATTTCTCTTGGGAATTTTTATTTTTTTATTGCTGTTTGTTTTACTGGTCAATTATTTTGTGAAAACTTCGGTAAAAGGACAAATTTTTGACTCTGTCAGTGCTATTCCTGCTAGAGAGTATGCCGTGGTTTTAGGAACGGCGAGAGAATTAAAAAATTCTCAAGAAGAGTTTGAATATAATCCTTTTTACATGAATCGTCTGAATGCAGCGAAAGACTTGTATGACGCGAAAAAAGTTAGAAAATTCCTACTGACAGGCTCTAATGAAGAGATTGGTTATGATGAATCCTTAGATATGCAAAAGGATTTAGTGGCTATGGGGCTTGATTCTCAATTAATGGTGATGGATAAAGCAGGTTTAAGAACTTTAGATTCTATCGTGCGTGCTAAGAACGTATTTGGGGTTGATCACTATACAATTGTAAGCCAACGTTTTCATTGTGAAAGAGCTTTATTTATTGCTAATTTTTATGATATTGATGCTATTTGTTATGCAGCAGAAGATGTAAACCAATCTTTAACAGTTAGAGTGCGAGAATACCTTGCTAAAGTTTGGATGATGTTTGATTTACTGTGCAACAGACAACCAAAATATCCTGAATAATATTCTGATTAATATCATTAGACTGAGTAGATAAATTAGAATGCATTAAAGATGGAACGTGAATCTCATCCAAATAATAATTCATCAATCATTGTATCAACTAAAATGAAAAAATATACTAGATTAATGGTATTCAGTTGTTTTATCTTTTTTTGTACACAACTTTATGCCAATACTATTCAATATCCTGCCTTAAGAGCAATGGCTCATGGTGATGTTCTAACAAGCAGTGAATATAGCGTACCTCTTTTTATTAATAATGCAAAAAAAATACTTTATTATCAGTATATGGCCGAAGGTAATAAAGGATTAGTGACTGCGTCTAGTTTAATATTGTTACCAGACAAACCAAATAATAAACTAGTTGTTTTTGCTCATGGAACAACGGGGGTTGATAAGGCCTGTGGTATTGATAAAATTTTCCCTTTGTTTGCCCATAAAGGTTTTATCAATCCGCTATTGAAAGAAGGTTACACGGTCATTATGCCTAATTATAGAGGGTTGGGAGAAACCAATACAACACATCTTTATTTAAATGCTAAAGAAGCAGGCAAGGACTTATTAGATGCCACTTTGGCTGCAATGCAGATACAAAAGATAAATATAAAAACATCTGTTGCCTTTTTAGGTTTTTCACAAGGAGGTCATGCTACTTTAAGTGCTACTGAAATGCGAGAAAACTATTTTCCCCAACTTAATTTAGTAGGGTCAGTCCAATATTCAGCCCCTATCAATTTAGATGAAGTGATGAATGATGTTTTAAATAAAAAAGTATCAACTATTGCTCAGTATTTTCTGTTGCCTTATTTGGCTTCAGCGGTGGTTCGTAGTTATTCTGGTATTGATTATGATGATTTTTTTAGTTCTTTTGCCACACCGAAAGATTCTGAAAAAGAATTTTCGTGTTTGCCTAATTTGGTAGAAATGGTTCCTATTTCAAATAAATGGACCATTAACCCTACTGATCAAGGATTAAAAGCAGCTGTGGCTTATTATGAAAAGCAAAGTTTGCCTCAAAAGAAAACAGACACCCCATTGATTTTAATTAGAGGATTAAAAGATTCTTTGGTTATTAATCGGTGGGCTAAAGAGTATGTGTCTAGATTATGTGCTGCTGGTGATATTGTAGAGGAATTTGTTTATGATGGTGGTCATGTTGATGAAATAGGAGTGCCCGTTGCCATAGAATGGATAAAAAAAAGATTTAATAGAGAGCCACCTTATAATATATGTACCGCGCTAATAAAGAAAAAATAATAGACTATAAGTAAATTATTTTTAGTTTAATCAAAATCAATTTTTAATGAAACTAAAAATAGTTTAAGCAGAAAAATAATTAGACAGGATGCTCAAATCAATTTACCATAGAACTATTCGCATCATTATTATCTATAAAGTAAAGGTTGGGTAGGAACATGAGTCAAAGAGATGAAAATAAAAATAATGTAGTATCTTCCGAGGAGGTCTTTTCTGAAAGTGCGGTGCCAACTCAAGAGAAAAAAAGTATTTTTTGTTTGTATGGCAAACACTATAAAAATTCGGGATTGTGGTTATTTTACTTTACGGTTGGATTTGTTTTAGCTTTGTTTGACAGTAGTTTTTCTTTTTACGAACTTTCTATTAGTTCGTTCACTTCTAGTATTATCAATGCGATTAGTCCTTTTACTGCTTTTATATTGATTCTGATATTCTCATTTGCGATTATTTGTTTTCAGATGATTGTAGAGTTTTGCAGAGGACTATTCTCTAAAAATAGTACAAGACCATTTGAGTATCCATTATCAGAATCGGTTGCTATTTCAGTTAAAGTACAAATACTAACCATAGGGTTAATTGTCGGATTAATTGTTTTTTGGGCGGTGGTGCCAGAAGCTCGAATGAAGATTATGGGCTGGGATTCATATTTAGCGCTCATTGGTAAAGCAATTTTAATTAATCTTTATTTTATTATTCCTTGTTTGTTGATTTATGGTAGTGATTTGATTACAACGAGAACGTTATTAACTGATTCCAATAGTATTATTTATCGCTATCCAAAAAGTATTACGTTTTTATTGGGAGTTCTTTTCCTAATATTGAGTGTGGGTTTATTTATATATCTGAGAGCTAAGATGGGTGTATAGTGTTCAAATTTATATTACTTAGTGGAAGTAAAAATGAGAGAGTATGACTCTCTCATTTTTGTTATAAGATTTTTATTAATACGGTTACCACAATTTTACTTGAGATAATAATTGACCTAGTTGATTGAATAGTTTACTGGATAAATCATAGATACCATCAAAGAAATTAGTTAAAGCTTGTAATAATAGAGGGTCTAATTGATCGGATTTGACATAACCCACAATTATCAAAGCCCCAATGATAATAAACAAAATCAGTAACGCAAGAACATAACTTCTAATATTTTTATTAACTCGATCAGAGAAAAAGCCCCAATAAATGACAAAGAAAATGTTAATAATTGGGATGAGTAATAATATCATCACAAAAATCCATTTATAGACAGGAACAGGACGTTCTCTTTTTTCTAATCTTTTTTGCTCTTTGGCTTCTTTTTTTTCTAATTTTTCAATACGACGCTCTTCTTCCAGCATGGCTTGTTGACGAACTCGTTCTTGTTCTTCTAATTGACGTTGTTGTTCTCTTTCGAGTCTTCTTTGCTCACGGGCTTCTTCTTCTAATCTTTTTTGCTGTTCTTTTTCTGCTTTTTTCAACTCTCTTTTTTCTGCGCGAGTTAACTCTATTTCTTCAGAAGAAGGTTTAATCTCTTCTTGAAATTGATTATCTACCTCATCGGCATCTAGAGGATATTTTTTTTCTACGTCTGGATTTAAGTAGTCATCGTTGTTATTAAAATCATCTCTACTCATACGTTCACTCCTAATGAAATTATTTGGTAATTATAACTAATTTTTACTAGCGTTAGTTTTTTATGAAGACAAATTGATTATCCCCATTCCTTTGCACTTTGCACTACACACAGTAGGATTTTAGCATAAAAAATATTCAAAATAACAGAATAGCTTATTTGATATAAAACTGACTAAATAAAATTCAATCTATTTATGATCTAAGTTAACTTCTTCTAGTGGGATTATTTTGGTTTTATAGCGGATTTTATGATAAAGAAAAAAGCCTAAGAAGATAATTACACTCATATAGGTAATTAAAAAACCTTGCCATTCAAAAGGTTTTTTACCCAAAATGACATCAATATCTTGAAATACGATAATTACTGTACATAAAATAAAAGCTAATAGTGGTCCTATAGGGAATCCTTTGGCCTTATAATTTAAGTCGTCTAAATTTTGTCCCTGTATGGCATAAGCTTTTCTAAATCTATAATGACTAATGGCGATGCCCAACCAAGAGATAATACCCGATAATCCTGATGCAGCAATAATATAGGGTTCAGCATTAGGAAGGCCTAATTGCATTAAAAAAATTAAAAATATAACTAACCCTGTTAAAAAAACGGCTAGAACGGGAACACCATTTTTATTAGTACTTCCAAATACAGAAGGCGCAAAATTTTGTGCGCCCATAGAATACAACATACGAGATGAGGCATATACCCCCGAATTAGCAGCCGATAGCACGGATGTGAGTATAACGGTATTTATCAAAGCAGCAGCAAAAGCAATACCTGAGCGCTCTAAGACAATGGTAAAAGGAGATTTAGCAATTTCTGTTTCACTGCCTCCTAATAAATTAGGGCTAGTATAAGGAATAATGAGACCGATTACAAAAATAGTAAAAATATAAAACAGTAAAATACGCCAGAAAACTTGTTTGATGGCTTTAGGTATGTTTTTTTTAGGGTCTTGAGTTTCTCCAGTAGTAATACCAATTAATTCCGTGCCTTGAAAAGAAAAACTGGCAATAATAAATACACCGAAAGTGAGTAAGAATTTGTTAACAGGGCTGTCGCCTAAAAAAGGAGCTTCTCCAATCGTCAGGTTTTTGGTGCCAATATACTCGCCACCTAGAATACCAAAAATAGTCAATACACCGATGATTAAAAAGAAAATAACGGTGACTACTTTAATTAATGCTAGCCAGTATTCAGTTTCACCAAAAGATTTCACGGATAGAAAATTGATTAACATTAAGAGAACAAAGAAGATTAAACTCCAAGCGTAAGGAGGAAGAAATTGCATCGGAGCCCAATAACGAATGATTAATGCTGCTATGGTAATATCAACAGCAACGGTAATTACCCAGTTAAACCAATAATTCCAACCTAAAGCAAATCCTAAAGAAGAATCAACAAAACGGTTGGCATAAGTACTCATCGAACCTGAATCAGGAAAATAAGTAGCCATTTCGCCTAAGGATGTCATTAAAAAATAAACCAAAACGCCAATTGCCATGTAAGCCAACAAGGCACCGCCAGGCGCAGCTGTATGGATGGCATTGCCACTTAGCATAAATAAACCTGTGCCAATAGAGCCACCAATAGCAATCATAGAAAGATGCCTTGATTTTAATTGGGGGATAAGACGATTTTTATTGGTATTATTGTCCATGTTCAAATGGTTTCTAATTTGGCAAAGCCAGAATCTAAGGTTTTGATTCCATGTTGACCAAAATTAATGGTTAATAGATAAGAATGTGCTTTTGCTTGCCGATTAATAATCACTCCTACACCAAAACTAGGATGTTTGACCATTATGCCTAAAGCATAAGGTTCATCTTTAGGAGATTTGAACGATACAGTATTTTTTTTATTTTGCAAAGAATTAGAAACCAAAGGAGTATTATCCTTAGGTGATAAATAATGGATTAGATGTTCCGGTATTTCATTAATAAAACGAGATTGCAAGGCAAGGTTTTTTCTTCCTTGATGATAACGTTCATAGACCGAACTTAAATATAAGTTCTTCTTGGCTCTTGTTGTAGCAACATACATTAAACGACGTTCTTCTTCTAATCCATCGTGACTATTTAATGAATATTCGCTTGGAAATAAACCTTCTTCCATGGCAATTAAAAATACGGTGTCAAATTCTAGTCCTTTGGCAGAATGCACAGTCATCAGTTGGACGTAGTCCGAATGTTCATTAGTATTTTTAGCATTTCTTTCTCCTGCTTCGAGACTTGCATTTGATAAAAAAGCTATTATTTTTTCTTCTGCACTAATGCTTTTGGATTGATCAGAAAAAATTTGCTCTATATCTTGATAATCAAAACTATAGGTGGCATTAACTAATTCATGTAAGTTATAAATTTTATTTTGGAAATCACCTTTTTTCTGTTGATAGTAATCAATTAGCCCTGAGGCATGTATCAGTTCATTGATTAAATCTGGGAAAGATAATTGATTGATTTGCTTGTGTAAGTCAGAAATGATTTGATAAAAACTAGCTAGGTTTTTATTTTTACTTTTCTCTTGTAATAGGGCATGCCACAAAGAACCTTTTATCTCTTGTGCTTTGGTCTGTAAATTTTCAATACTTTTAGGACCTATGCCCCGATTAGGAAAGTTAATTACTCTGAGTAGCGAATGATCGTCTTCAGGATTGACTAATAATCTTAAGTAAGCCAAGGCATGTTTGACTTCTTCTCGTTCATAAAAACGTAAACCACCATAGACTTTATAAGGAATATTCGCATTGAATAAACTTTGTTCAATCGCTCTAGATTGAGCGTTATTACGGTATAAAACAGCCATAGAATAATAAGGCTCACCATTTCTGTGGCGAGATTTTATCTCATCTAAAACAAATTGTCCTTCTTCAAGTTCAGAATAAGCCCGATTATATTTAATAAGTTCCCCTTGCTGTTGGGTACTTTTGAGCGTTTTTCCAATTCTATCTGTATTGCGTGCGATTAATTCATTGGCTGCATCCAATATTATTTGGGTAGAACGGTAATTCTGTTCTAATTTAATCGGTTGTGTAATTTTGAAATCTCGAATGAGGTATTGCATATTTTTCACATTGGCACCACGAAATGAATAGATGCTTTGATCATCATCACCCACAGCGAAAATGCTTGTATTATTACCAGTTATTAATTTCAACCATTGATATTGTAAATCATTGGTATCTTGAAATTCATCAACTAAAATATGTTGAAAACGGTGCTGTAAAGACTCTTGTAATAAAGTATTATTTTTTAGTGTTTCAACACAGCGCAATAAGAGCTCTGTAAAATCAACCAAATTTTCACGACGACAAATTTGTTCGTAAATTTCATAATAAGGATTAAGTAAATAATATCGATTATGAGCAGTTAAAAAAGGGCTGTCACTTCTATAACCTTGTTCTTTATTATTATTAATATAGTTTGCTAATTCTTTGGGAGTGATACTATTATCGACGGTAGCACTGTTTTTCAAAATGCGTTTGATAATGGACAATTGATCTTGGGTGTCAATAATTTGAAAGTTCTTTTGTAATTGAGCGGCTTCGTGATAACGTCTTAAAATTCGATGACATAGACTATGAAAAGTACCTAGCCACATGTCTTGGATGGGGTAGGGTAATGCACTTTCAATCCGCGAACGCATTTCTTTGGCAGCTTTGTTGGTAAATGTTACGGCTAAAATATTTTGTGGTACACTTTGTCCCGTGGAAAGTAACCAAATAATTCGAGAAGTAAGAACCCGAGTTTTTCCGCTACCAGCACCTGCTAAAACCAGCAAAGATTGATTACTGGGGTAGGTAACAGCTACTAATTGTTCAGGATTTAAAGACTGTAAAAGTGGAGACTCAATTGGGTTCATATAAATTAAAATTTAGCCTAATGATTTATTGTATTAGACGGATTAAACAAACTATTAATGATACACAAATTATACACAATATAAAATAACTAAATTCGACAACCTTCAACTAAAGATAACATTATCATGCTTAGCTATCGACACGCATTTCATGCAGGTAATCATGCAGATATTTTAAAACATTATTGTCTATTTGAAACCATTTCATATTTTGTAAATAGAAATAAGCCGTTTTCCTATATTGATACACATGCAGGTGCCGGTTTGTATAACATTAATTCAGAGCAAGCGAAGAAAACTCAAGAATATCAAGCAGGTGTTTTAAAACTACTCAATTCGAATTTGGAATTAGATAAAAATTTATTCGCATTTAAAAAGTTTTTAACTTATTTCGTGAATCAACAGCAATATCCAGGATCGCCATATATCGCAAAAACAATAATGCCTAAAAAGGAATTACTTTATTTATATGAATTACACCCTAATGATTTTTCTATTTTAGAAAGCAATATGACTCTCAATTCACATAAAAATATAAAATTATTTCATGTAGATGGCTTACAGGGTCTTTTATCTTTACTTCCACCCAAAGTAAGGCGAGCAATAATAATGATAGATCCTTCTTATGAAGTAAAAACAGATTATGTACAAGTTGCGAAAACAGTAGCTCAAGCATATAAAAAGTTTAGTACAGGCTGTTATCTAATATGGTATCCCTTATTGGCACAGGAAAGACATAAAACAATGCTAAAATCTTTATCGGATATTAGTGCTAAGTATGTACAAGCGGAATTAATTGTGGGTGATATTGATAGCGATATTGGGATGTATGGCAGTGGGATGTGGATTATCAACCCACCTTTTCTTTTAAAAAATCAATTAAGTACGGTCTTACCGCAAATGGTAGCTTTACTAAAGCAGGATGAAAGAGCACATTTTATTTTAAATTATGGATTGTTGTGAAAGACGAAATAAAAGGGTAGTAACTTTGTGTTAAAATAGACTGCTATTTTATTGAGGAGATGGCTTGCATGAAAACCTTTGTATCCTATTTATCAGATTATGCTCAAAAAAATAATATATCTTTATCCTTAATTTCGGTAATAGAAACTATAGTTGAGGCATGTATCGAAATTAGCAATCAAGTTCGATTAGGTGATTTATCGGGCATTTTAGGTGAGGCAGGAACAGGAAATATTCAGGGAGAACAACAAAAAAAATTAGATGTTCTGGCCAACCACATTTTAATTGAGCAATTGTCAAATAACAAAAAAGTAGCAGGTATTGCATCGGAAGAAGAGGATAATTTTGTATGTCTAAATTCTGAACAGGAATACCTGGTCTTATTTGACCCTTTGGATGGTTCTTCTAATATTGACGTTAATATTTCAATTGGTACTATTTTTTCTATTTTAAGAAAATCAGGTGAAAAACTAGAAGAAAAACATTTTTTACAAGCAGGTAAAGAGCAAGTAGCAGCAGGCTATGTTTTGTATGGTCCTCAAAGTATATTGGTACTAAGTTTCGGGCAAGAGGTTTTGATGTTTACTTTAAATGATAAACAGGATTTCATTCCAAACACACAAGTGGTTTCTATACCCAACCAAACCCAAGAATTTGCAATTAATATGTCTAATCAAAGATACTGGGAACCACCTATGCAGCAATATATTCATGGTTTATTGCAAGGAAAAGAAGGCGAAAGACAGAAAGATTATAATATGCGTTGGGTGGCCTCTATGGTGGCTGAAGTACATCGTATTTTAATACGTGGTGGTATTTTCTTATATCCCAAAGACAGTCGAGAAACTACTCAGAATGGGAAACTAAGATTATTGTATGAAGCTAATCCCATGAGTTTTATTGTACAAGCTGCAGGTGGGAAAGCCAGTAGTTTGGCATCGGATATTTTAGACATAAAACCTCAAAAACTACATCAAAGAATTCCTGTTGTATTGGGAGCGAGTGAAGAGGTCGATTTTGTCGAACAATTACATATGAATTAATTTTAAAAAGAGAGAAAAAATGATAAAATTAAGTTTATTAAGTTTGTTGCTATGTAGTAGCTTTGCAATGGCGGAAGTCAACGTATTAATGAAAACTTCTTTGGGCGATATTGAGTTAGCATTGGATGATGTAAAAGCACCTGCTTCAGTGAAAAATTTTGTGGATTATGCCAATAATGGATTTTATAACAATACAATTTTTCATCGTGTAATTCCAGGATTTATGGTTCAAGGAGGCGGCTTTACGCAAGATATGACTCAAAAAAATACCAAGGCGCCCATTGTTAATGAAGCAAAAAATGGTTTGAAAAATAAAACAGGAACGATTGCTATGGCTAGAACCAATGAGCCTAACTCGGCAACTTCCCAATTTTTTATTAATGTGAAAGATAATGATTTTCTAAATTACAAAAATAGCAATGATGTTGGTTATGCAGTATTTGGGAAGGTAACCAAAGGAATGGATGTTGTGAAAGCAATAGAAGCAGTACCAACCACTACATCAGGTTATTACCAAGATGTGCCACAAAAACCTATTAAAATATTATCTGTTAAAGTACTATCGAAGAAATAAATACACCAATAGTTAAAAATTAAAATGAATGCAAAAGCATTAAAGATAAAGGAAAATGAAAAAATGATTAGATTACATACTAACTTAGGGGATATCGATATCGAACTCGACTATGAAACAGCGCCTATCACCGCGAAAAATTTTGAAGATTATGTGACTTCTGGTTTTTATGATGGCACCATATTTCATCGCGTGATTGATAATTTTATGATTCAAGGCGGTGGCTTTGATGAGCGTATGAATCAGAAAAAAACCAAAGATCCTATTGAAAATGAAGCGGATAATGGCTTAAAAAATGATCAATACACGATTGCCATGGCCAGAACCATGCAACCTCATTCAGCAACTGCACAGTTTTTTATCAATGTGAAAGACAATGATTTTTTAAATCATACTGCACCTAACGCTAATGGTTGGGGTTATTGTGTATTTGGTAAGGTAACAGCAGGTCAAGATGTTGTGGATAAAATTAAAAAGCAGGCAACGGGCAATCATGGAATGCATAGTGATGTACCGTTGGAGCCTATTGTGATTACCAAAGCAGAAAAAATAGATTAATATAGATTAATATAGATTAATATAGATTAATTAAGTTATTAATAAAATTACTGCTTCACTAAAGATTTCAATAGTAAGACTTTCTGTTTGCTGAGAAAGTCTTTTGTTGAAATCTTTTTTAATACCTAAAAATGAATAAGGAGTTATCCAATAAATGAAGGACTATTATTGGTTGTTTGATTTAGACAATACCTTACATCGAGCTGATTTTGGTATATTTCAATTAATTAATCAGGAGATGACATATTTTATAGCTAGAGAATTAGGCATGTCCTTATCTGAAGCATCAGAATTAAGAAATATGTATTGGGAAAAATATGGTGCAACATTATCGGGCTTGCAAAAACACTACCCTGAAATTAATGTTTTGGATTTTTTAAAAGAAAGTCATCCATTGGATAAAATTTTGCCTTTACTTGTAGTGGAGAGAGATTTACCGCAAACGTTAAATCAGATTCATGGAGATAAATTTATTTTTTCAAATGCGCCGCATTTTTATGTGGATGCTATTATTGAAGAATTACAATTAGAGCAATTTTTTAAAAATATTTATGCATGTGATGATTTGGGTTTAAAATATAAACCAGAGCATACTGTGTACCAGAATTTATTAGATGATATTGGCGTGAGTGCTAATGACTGTATTATGATAGATGACAGTGTTTCTAATCTTCAAACGGCTAAGGATAAAGGAATGAAAACAGTTTTGATAGAAACTTCTGTGCAAAATATCAAACAAGATTTTATTGATTTATCTATTAATTCACTGCAAGAACTGGCAGATAAGCAAATATTGTTATTCTAATTTTTTAAGAAGAAAGTATTTTAATGATAAAACATGACTTTTTTCAAAATATTTCCCGGGACTGGCTTGGAAACGAATTTCCGAATGTGTTTAAAGTAAGAGCTGAAGATTCACATAAAGGCACTTTTGGAAGTTTAGTCATTTTAGGCGGTAGTGAAGGAATGCAAGGTGCTTTGGTTTTAGCAGGACAAAGTGCTTTGAAAATGGGTTGTGGCAAAGTATATTTAGGATTTGTGGCAGAAAAAGACCAATCCATTGATTATATTGTGAATGCACCAGAACTGATGATAAGAAATTACCAAGATTATTTAAGTCATCAAATCAAGTTACAGACAGTAGTAATTGGTTGTGGTTTAGGCGAAAGTTTATTAGCACAGCAAGTATTACAAAAAACTTTATTGTCTTGGACCACTCCTATGGTATTAGATGCAGACGCTTTGAATTTACTAGCGAAAAAAAAGATAACATTTCACTTATCAGCACAACAACATATTTTGACACCACATCCGGCAGAAGCGGCAAGGTTATTGCGTACTACAGTAGCTAATGTGCAGAGTGATCGCATACAATCTGCTCGTCAAATAGCACAGCAATATCATGCGAATGTTATTTTAAAAGGACATCAAACGATTGTTTATAGTCTGACAGAAGACTCTGTTTATACTAATCAAACAGGCAATAGTGGTTTGGCCACAGCAGGAACGGGCGATGTATTGTCAGGCATATTAGGTAGTTTGTTAGCTCAAGGTTTCTCACTTACAGAGAGTATGAAAGCGGGCGTATTCTTACATGGTTTGGCTGCAGATTGGTTGGTCTCTCAGGGTATTGGTCCTGTTGGCTTAACGGCTTCTGAAATTATAGATGCTTCTCGTTATATAAGGAATCAATTGACTTATCATTAAAGAAAAGGGTTGTATTTTTTCTCATGTCCTATTGTAGTATAAGGACCATGTCCCGTAATCACTGTCGTATCTTCAGGCAATACTAGTAATTTATCTTTAATATTATTGATCAAATCTTGATGATTTCCCTTAGGAAAATCGGTACGCCCTATGGATTCTAAAAATAAAACGTCTCCAGCAATGAGTAATTTTGCTTTTTCTGAATAAAAAACGACATGTCCAGGTGTATGACCAGGAATTTCCAAGACGGTAAAGGGATAATTTCCTACAGTCAGTTGTTCCCCTTCTTTTAACCAACGAGTTGGGGTAAATGATTCTTTAAGAGGAAAGCCGTAATTTTTGAGTACCGTAGGCAATCCTTGAATCCAAAATAAATCTTCTTGTTGAGGCCCTAAAACATCAACAGCTTGTTTGGTTAAGAATTCTGCTACTCCCTGTATATGGTCAAAATGACCATGAGTTAACCAAATAGCATTTAATTTTAAATGATTATCGTTAATGAATGTGAGAAATTCATCTACCTTGCCTCCCATATCGGAAATAATACAATCTTTAGTATCTTCATCCCATACTATGGTCGCATTTTGCATAAAACTTGTTACAGGGATAGTGTGAATTTTTAATGCCATCTAAATTTTTCCTATTCATCCAATGCTTGTTTTAAATCATGCCAGATATCTTCAAGACTAACAAGAGGATTAAATGAATAAATATCTTGTTACTTTTTAATAGCAATTATTTTTTATTTTTTCAGTATAGACAAATACTATTTTGTAATATTCCTAAATAAAATCAAAGTAAAACATTATTCTTTTGAGAGCTATTAATATTCAAAATCAATATTTATATTTTTATATTCTAGGAGTTAACTTTACTTACCTAGAAGTAGATATTAATTTAATGAGATAGTCTCACCATGAGTTTTTTAGTAAAAAATAAACAAATATTCAGAGAAATTATATTTTTTCTAATATTCTGTAATTTTTCAGTTTTTATTTTAGCAGATGAAATGTCGCAGGATGAGAAATTAACGGTTGGTATTGATTTAACTTATGCACCATATGATTATTTAGATGATGGGCAGCCAAGTGGATTCGACCCTGATTTTATGGAATTAATTGCAAAAAATATGGGACTATCTGTGGAGTTTAAAGATACACGTATCGAAAATATTATCTTAGGTTTGAATTCGAATTATTATGATGTGGTTGCTTCTGCTTTATACATTGATTCACAACGATCTAAGCAAGTTGATTTCTTACCTTATTTACAGACTGGTGGGGTGTTGGTGGTTAGAAAAGATGATCAATATTCGCCGCAACATTTAGAAGACTTATGTGGTAAAAGTGTTTCATCAATGAAGGGAGCATCTTGGATACCAAAAATTCAACAAATATCAAGAGATTATTGTAGTCCTAATAAGTTGGACTCGATTGTAATTAAAGAGTATCCCAGTGCACCTGAAGCATCTCAAGCATTATTATCAAGAGGAGTTGATGTGCAATATGAAGATGCAGCAGTTGCTCAAATGGTGATCAATCAATTAGGGAATCAATTAAAAATTACTAATAAACAACAATTATCGCCAGTTTTGATTGGATTAGCATTTAATAAAAGCAATACAAAAATGAAATCTATTGTAGCCAAAACAATGTTAGATTTAAAAAAATCTGGTCAGTATGATGCATTATTGGACAAGTATAATTTAAAGTTTCCAAGTAGTGAGTTACTAGAGTCTAATCATTTAACTGGTGTTTTAGAAAAGTCAGCTGCTGAAATTGACCAAAGCGAGTCATATAAAAAAATAGATAGTCGTTTTATAAAAAAGGATTTTAATTGGAAATACCTAGGAAGTTTATTATATAGTTTTTATTTTTGGAATGCAGTAATTACTGTTTTAAAATTAAGTACATTAACGTGGATATGTGCTGTTTTTTGGGGCTTTATATTAGCTTTAGGAAATCAATCAAAATATATATTATTGAAATATTTTTCTAATTTTTATGTTTGGTTTTTTCGAAGTTTGCCGTTATTAGTTTTATTGATTTTTATTTATAATATTCCTCAATTTTGGATGGGTAGTTCTGTGATTTTGTCTAATTCATTTATTACAGGATTAATCGCATTAACATTAAGTGAATCTGCCTATATTTCTGAAATTCACAGAGGTGCTTTACAAGCTATTCCGGAGGGTCAATATGAGGCTGGTAAGGCTTTAGGTATTGGCTTTGGGGGGATTCAGAAGAAAATTATTATTCCACAAGCTTTAAGAATATCATTGCCTCCTTTAACTAATCAGTATGTTACTATTATTAAATTAACTTCATTAGTATCAGTAATTTCTTTGACTGAAATTTTATTAGTGGGCCAACAGTTATATACACGCAACTTTTTAGTAATTGAGACGCTAATGGCTGTTGCATTTTATTATGTATTGATTGTTAGTCTTATTACTTGGTTATTAAAATATATTGAAAATTATTTGGATATTTCTTTGAAGAAAGATATATTATTTCAAGGAAAAATAACGACCGATCCAGATATCTTAGATGAATATAGAAAAATTAAAGTAGAAAAAAGAGATGGCATATATGCCCTGAATATTAGAAATGCTTATAAAGATTTTTCTGAGATTTCTATTCTAAAAAAAATTAATTTAGATGTTAAATGGGGTGAAATTTTATCCATAATAGGACCATCAGGTTCAGGGAAAACCACATTGATTCGTAGCATCAATGGGTTAGAGCCTTTAGATTCGGGTCAAATTTTGTTTGATGGTAGGTTATTTGTAGAGGGTAAAAAATTAAGTTCAGATGCCCAAAAACTCATTATTCATTTAGGGATGGTGTTTCAAAATTATAATTTATTCCCTCATAAAACAGTTCTTCAGGATTTAATGTTAGCACCAGAGTATCATGGAAAATCAAGACAAGAAACTAAATTGTTAGCACTTTCCATGTTGGATAAAGTTGGATTATTGAATCAAGTTTATAAGTATCCACATCAATTATCGGGAGGTCAACAACAGCGTGTGGCAATTGCAAGATCTTTAGTGATGCAACCTAGTATTATATTGTTTGATGAGCCTACTGCGGCATTAGATCCCGATTCAGTGGATGAGGTATTGTTAGTAATGGGAGATTTAATTAAAGAGGGTATTACGATGGTCATCGTAACTCATGAAATGCGTTTTGCCTTTTCAGTTTCAAATAGAATAGCCTTTATGTATGAGGGACAAATTTTATGTTGTCAAACACCAGAAGAAATACTTAAAAACTCAGATGAAAGAATTAAAAAATTTCTTCAATTTTAATTTGAGAATAATTTTTAGCAAGGAGTTAACTAAATGAAACGGTTTTTAGAAATTGGTATCTTACAACAACGTAAAATTGAAGCGGAAATTATTAAACCTATATATGAGATAATGAAACGCGAGTTTGGAGTTGAAAAAGCAAAATCTATTATTGAGGAAGCTGTTAATACTGATGCTATTAATGTTGGTAGGAATTATGCTAAGAAAGAATTGCATAATACCAATATTGAAAGTTTTGTAGCTTTACAATATTTGTGGGAAAAAGATGATGCTTTGGAGGTGGAGGTTTTAGATTTCAATCATGAACACTATAGGTATAACGTTAAGCGTTGTCGTTATGCAGAAATGTATAATGAAATAGGATTGAATGAAATTGGGTACTTATTATCTTGTAATAGAGACAGTAGATTTATTCAAGGATATGCACCACATATCAAATTAAGCCGTAGCCATACTATAATGCAAGGCAGTAAATATTGTGATTTTAGATATGAATTGCAGCCAAAGGAATAATTATTATGCAATTAACCGTTAATTCTCAACGTTTGACTCAGTTATTAAATGAGTTTGCTCAAATTTGAAAAACCTCCAAAGGGGGAGTGACACGTCTGGCCTTAACAGATCTCGATAAACAGGCTTGTGATTTATTGATTGATAAAGCTAAGAAAGCTAAATTCGATGTTAGCATCGATCAAATTGGTAATATTTTTATACGGAGACAAGGGAAAAACTCTAATTTGAATCCAGTTTTGATGGGCTCTCATGCGGACTCTCAACCTAAAGGAGGTCGATTTGATGGAGTTTATGGGGTTCTAGCAGGATTAGAAGTGATGTTATCTTTAAATGATAATAATGTGCAAACGGAAAGATCAATTGATCTTGCAATCTGGACTAACGAAGAAGGAACAAGATTCGCACCTGCAATGATGGGTTCAGCGGTATTTGCAAAAAAAATGAAATTAGAAAATGCATTGTCTTGTCAGGACAATAACGGAGTAACAGTAAAAGAAGAGCTCGAACGTATTGGTTATGCTGGAAGTGATGATTTTAGCCAATACAATCCTTATGCATCATTAGAATTACATATAGAGCAAGGACCTATTTTAGAAAAACATAATAATGTTATTGGTATTGTTACAGGGTCATTAGGACAAAAATGGTATGAAATTGAATTTATAGGGGAAGCTTCTCATGCAGGTACAACACCTATGAATATGCGACGGGATGCTGGTTTTGGAATGGCGAGAGCTATGCTTAAATTACATGATTTAGGAATGCAAGAATGTGATATGGGTGGACGTATTACAATTGGTGAAGTTAAATTAGATCCTGGATCTAGAAATGTCATACCTGGCCGAGCCTGGTTTACTTTAGAAATAAGGCATCCTAATAAGCAAGCATTGGAAAAAATGGATAAAAAAATTTATGATTTAATGCATCATATTGGGAAGACAAATAAACTTGACGTACTGATTAATAAAATATTATCAATCTCTCCACTGAATTTTGATCAGAAGTGTATCTCGGTCGTACGTGAAGTAACTAGAAATTTAGGTTATTCACATGAGGATATGATATCTGGAGCAGGACATGATTCTTGTTATTTAAATTATGTTGCACCGGCTTCAATGATATTTATTCCATGTGTTAATGGACTAAGTCATAACGAATTGGAAGATATAACTTTTGAATGGTCTGAAGCTGGTGCTCAAGTTTTAGCACATAGTATAGTTAAACTTGCTAGTCATGGTTTTGAAATTTGATTTTTTCAATTACTGTCCAATTTAATTAATTCGAAACGTAATTTTCTCTTTTTTTCTTCTGTATATAAAGATAGTAATTCATTTAGATAGTCCTTACAAACATTGTTAATTTTTCCTATTCATCCAATGTTTGTTTTAAATCATGCCAGATATCTTCAATATCTTCAATGCCTATAGAAAGTCGTAATAATCCTTCAGTAATGCCTAATTTATCTTTAACTTCAGTACTCATTCCACTATGAGATTGACTAGCAGAGTGATTAACCAGACTTTCGACACCACCCAGGCTAGAAGACATTTGAATTAATTGAAATTTCTTAATCACTCGGTTGGCTTCCTCCCTAGTATCCGTTTTAAGACGAATGGAAACCACACCACCAAATCCTCTCATTTGTTTTTTTGCGAGCTCATGTTGAGGATGATGAACAAGTCCTGGATAGTATACTTCTGCGACTTTGGTATGATTGAGTAGACGTTCAGCGATAATCTGTGTATTTTCTTGATGTCTGTCCATGCGAATAGCCAAGGTCTTAATCCCTCTTAACACGAAAGCACAATCCATAGGCCCAGCAATACCACCTGTGTTAATTTGAATATTTTTAATAAGCTTGGCATATTTTTTATCTTTTACAACCGCCAGTCCCATTAGTACATCTGAATGACCACATAAATATTTAGTCGCTGAGTGTGCAATAAAATCAATATCATAGTCAAAAGGATTTTGTAAATAAGGTGTAGCAAAAGTATTATCAATACCAACCAATACATTATGTTTTTTTGCAATATCTGCTAATTGCTGAATATCTAAGATTTTTAATAAAGGATTACTAGGTGTTTCTAGCCAAACTAATTTGGCTTTTTCTTGAGAGAGTAATTCTTGTAAGTGGTTAGGATTCATTAAATCAGCAAAAACAACCTTAACGCCCCAGTTTTGATAGACTTGAGTGAGTAAATCATAAGAGCCACCATAAATATCAGCAACTGCAATAATGGTATCACCAGGTTTTAAAATAGATCTCCAGATAGCATCAATAGCAGCGATACCACTACCAAAAGCAAAGGCAGCATGGCCTTTTTCTAAATCAGCTAATGTATCCTCTAAAATAGAGCGTGTTGGATTGCTAATACGCGAATAACGAAATGGAATATTCTCACCAATTTCATGCATTTTAAACATGCTATTTTGATAAATAGGAGGCATCAATGCTCTATTGTGTTCTTCTGGAACGTAAGAAGAATGAATGACTTTTGTGGCTATTTTTTCGCTCATAAAATAATTCCTTATTGAATTGAATAATTATCAGTGGATATTATATTCAGCTTTATGTTTCGGTTTAAATAATTTTTGAATTATTACTTATTACTTTGTTTGCTAGCAATAGACAACAATAATTTTTTTAATTGGATATCGGTGGTCGTACTAGCGATGTTGAGTAGTTTATCACGACAGTCATTGGAAAGAATAGGTTTGGGAAGTTTTCTTTTGATGGCATTATTCTTGATATGAACTTTTATTTTTATATCTGGAATTTGCCACTCATAAATGATGGCTAAAATTTCACTTCTTTTCATTTTGAGGTAGTTGCTCACTATGCCACTATTAGCATAAATGATAAGTTGGTTGTTATTGACACCCACTACATTGAATTGATCTTGAAAATGATTCGGAAGTAATACTTGGATTTTATTTTTGATATGGCTAAAGATTTCTTGTTGCTGAATTAATTGATTAAGAATTTGATTACTATCAGTACAGTCTATTCTTTTCATAATAATGATTCATCTTCAGCAAAAGAAATTTTTGCTAACTGTGTAGTTACAAAATGCTCTAAAGTCTCTATATTCATCGTTAAAGCCTCTTGATAAGCTTCTTTCAATGCATAAGAAAAACCAAAATCATCTGTTCCTCCATGGCTTTTAACGACAATTCCATTCAAACCTAGTATATTAGCGCCATTAAAACATCTAGGATCCAATTCTTTTTTAATTCTATTGAAAACAGGAGTGGAAGCCAAAGCAGCTATTTTAGAAAAGGAATCTCGGCTAAACTCATTTTTAAGCATTGTTGTTACAAAACGCATAGAGCCTTCCATGGTTTTTAACATGATGTTTCCAACAAAACCATCACATACAATGACATCTGTTTTTCCTGTAAATAGGTCATTGCCTTCTACGTTGCCAATAAAATTTAATTCGGTTTTGGAAAGTAGCTCAAAAGTCTTCTTAGCAACTTCATTACCTTTGTTGTTTTCACTACCGATATTCATTAAGCCCACTCTAGGATTGCTATTTTCTGGAATCATTGCTTTATATAATTCAGAACCCAGTAGGGCAAATTGTAAGAGATATTCAGGAGTACAATCTATGTTGGCACCTAAATCAAGTGCACAAACCTTCTTGTCCCTAAAACCTGGAAGGAATTTTGCAATGGCTGGACGACTAATTCCAGGTAAAGTTTTCAAGACATATTTTGACATGGCGATTAAAGCACCCGTATTACCTGCCGAAACAGCAGCAGTTGCTTTTTTTTCTTTCACTAAGTTAATAGCTACTCGCATGGAAGAGTCTTTTTTATTTTTAAGTGCAGATTGAGGGCTGTCATCCATCTGTACGACTTCTGACGCATGCTGAATTGAAATTTTATCTTTCAGTAGTTGGTATTGAACAATTTTTTCTTTTATTTTTGATTCATCTCCCACCAAAATAAGATGAACGTCAGGTGTTTGTTCTAAAAATAATCGACAACCAGGTAGTGTGACATCTAAACCGACATCCCCACCCATAGCATCTACTGATAGTATAACCATATAAACTCAATCTCATTAATCATAAAAAATAAAATAAAAATAGTCGGAAGCCAGAAGTTCCCGACTATTTAGTCTTTCATTATAGCGAATAGTTTTTATCTCTACAATTAAATAAAATAGAGAAGTGATTCTAATCGTCTTTAGATTTTACTACTTTTTTACCTTTATACATTCCATTAGGAGAAATATGATGTGGTAAATGTACTTCCCCAGTATTTTTATCAACGCTCAAATGAACTGTTTTTAATGAGTCATGAGAACGGTGCATTCCTCTACGAGAAGGGGATTTTTTGTTTTGTTGAACAGCCATTTTAAAAACTCCTTACGAATTTAATTTTGTGATTAATTCTTCAATATACTAAAAGGATTGGGTCTATCTTTGTTTATTTCTTTTAAACGCTCATTTTCACAGTGTTCGTGTTGAGGTGAAAATGGCATTGCCAGCAGAACTTGATCTTCAATTAAATCCAGAAGATTAAGCACATTGTTCTCACCAACGATTCCTTCTATATCTACGTTGTCGTCATGCAACGCTTTTGTCAAATCTTCGTCATTTTCGAAAACTATTAAATCAACTTTTTCATCTATATGATAACTAAAAGGCTTTAAACAGACCTGACAAATTAGTTTAATATCACCTTCTAGTTCTAGCCTGATTATAGGCCGCATCAGTTCGTCTGTTTCTCCCTTGATTATTCCATAAATATTGTCTTCAAGAGAGGCGAACAATTCACTAGATGACACTCGTTTACTTAAATCTGAAATCTTATAGTCAAAAGTTAGATTTTTTTCATTGCGAGTGAAATCATCAACTTCATCAATAACCCAATCAGTTTTCATTTTTATTTGTAATTGCAAATTCTCTATAATATTATAAATTAACTATTTATGTCAATATATTCGGTAATGGTTTTAATATGGCGAAAAAAAATAATATACAATTAGTGCTTGCTTCTACTTCAAAGTTTAGAAAACAGCAGTTAGAACAATTAAAAATTAATTTTAAAGTAGAAGCTTCGCATGTTGATGAGAGTGTTTTAATTGGAGAGAGTCCAGATGAAATATCGCAGAGATTATCCGTAGAGAAAGCGAATTCTTTGAGACTTAAATATCCTAATGCTCTGATAGTAGGCTCAGATCAAGTTATTTCTTGTGAAGAGACGGTACTAGGTAAACCTTTAAATGAAGACAGAGCACTCTCTACTCTTCATTTTATTAATGGTAAGTTACTTAATATTTATTCTGGAATTTGTATTTTGAATACACAAACAGGTATTGAATACAAACATGTTGAAAAAACAGAAGTTAAGATGAGGCAATTGTCTTTAGCTTTAATAAAAAAATATTTAAAAAAAGAACCAGATGCTCTGTATTGTGCTGGGGGTGTTAAAAGTGAAGGCTTAGGTATGGTTTTAATCGAAAATATGTATGCTAAAGATCCTAATGCGGTTATAGGCTTGCCTATGTACTTTTTGATAGATACTTTACTGAAAGAGGGCTTTGATGTAATATAAGCCAATGAATAATCAGAGACTTTATCTTATCCCCAGTGCTTTATCCGATGATGGTCGCTTGTGGTTATTACCAGAAGATATTGAAACCGTTAAAACATTGGATTATTTTGTAGTGGAGAATGCTAAAACTGCGCGTAAGCATCTTAAAAATTTAGGTATCAGCAAACCATTAAGAGAGTTAAAAATGATGGTTTTGGATAAAAATACTGAATTAGATAAGACTATTTTTTCTGATTTTCTGAATCAGGGCCAAAAAGTAGGAATGATGAGTGAAGCAGGTTGTCCAGGGGTGGCAGATCCAGGTGCCTGGTTGGTTAGTCTGGCTCATGAATTAAATTTTCAAGTGGTGCCACTGGTTGGTCCAAGTAGTATTTTATTAGCATTGATGGCATCTGGTGCCAATGGCCAACGTTTTACTTTTAGAGGTTATTTACCAATAGAGAACGACAAAAGAAAAGCATCTATTGAGGAAATGCTTAGCCAATTAAGAAATTTTAATGAGACTCAGTTGTTTATTGAGACGCCTTATCGAAATAAAGCTTTATTTGAGTTTCTCATCCAGAATTTACCTGATAATATAGTAATGACTTTAGCTATTAACTTGACGGATTCTCAGTTAGAGAATATACAAAGTAAATTAGTTAAAGATTGGAGAAAGATGAAATCATTGCCTGAGATGCACAAGCAACCTTGTGTGTTCGTGTTGGGTTAAGGCTACTTTTAATTTTAAGTAGGTATTATGACAACTGCTTATTGGTGTATATTTATTTTTATGTGGTTTCCTTTGCTGACCATACTTGTGGGGAAAATAGCGGCTGGAAATATGGTGGAGAGTAATCATGATCCCAGAGCGTATTTGGAAAGTAAGGTAGGATTTAGTAAACGTATGTATAACGCCCATTTTAATGCGATTGAAATGTTTGCGCCGTTTGCTGCAGCTGTGATTATCGCTCAACTCGTAGGTGCATTGCCTCAATCAACCATAGACAATATAGCGATTGCATTCCTTGTATCTAGAGTAATTTATGCACTTGCTTATGGTATGGATTGGGCTTTATTTAGAACCATCATCTGGTTTGTTGGCTTGATATTGATTTCTTGTTTGTTTATTTTGCCCTTATTCTAAATTTTGAATAAAGATTTTCTAAAGCCATTTTATCCATTAAAATGGCTTTTTTAGTATGGGTAATAATTTGAATTTTGATTGTTTTTTGTTATGGCTGGGCTTGTTTTTAGGAAGACGTATAGCGTGATTTTTAAATTTCTACACAAAAAAATGAAAAATAGCTTAGAATATGCTTCATGTAATTAAAGAAATTAACTTAAATTAACTAGACATATAAAGGACTGAGATGGCTTTAAAAATTGCAATTAATGGTTATGGACGTATTGGAAGACAGATTTTAAGAGCAATTTATGAATATAATTTGAGAGACCAATTTGAAATTGTAGCAGTGAATGCATCGGGTGATATTAAGACCAACGCTCATTTGACACAATACGATACAACTCATGGTTTTTTTACTCAAGATATTAGCTATGATGATAAGCATTTATATGTCAAAGGTGACAAAATACCTTTTTATACTACACGTAATCCAGCAGAGCTTCTTTGGAAAGATTTAGGAGTAGACCTGGTAATGGAGTGCACTGGGGCATTTACCAGTAAAGAAAAGTGCCAAGTACACTTAGATTCAGGAGCGAAAAAAGTTTTAATCTCTGCACCAGGTGGCTCAGATGTTGATGCTACTGTCGTTTATGGTGTCAATCACCAAGTTTTGAACTCGGATATGACAGTTGTTTCAAATGCATCTTGTACTACTAACTGCTTAGCACCAGTGGCTAAGCCTTTGCATGAAAATTTAGGCATCGTTAAAGGCTTGATGACCACTATTCATGCATTTACTAATGATCAAGTATTATTGGATGTGCGTCATAAGGATTTACGTCGAGCTAGAAGTGCTGTGGCTAATTTAATTCCTACTAAAACAGGAGCGGCTAAGGCTCTTGGACTAGTTTTACCAGATTTACAAGGTAAGTTAGATGGGTTTTCTGTGCGTGTACCAACTATGAATGTCTCCTTAGTTGATTTATCTTTTCAAGCAGGTAGGGACA
The DNA here is from genome assembly GCA_017114885.1 of Neisseriaceae bacterium PsAf. GTDB lineage: Bacteria > Pseudomonadota > Gammaproteobacteria > Burkholderiales > Neisseriaceae > QFNR01. The sequence continues at coordinate 98,227 of WNLJ01000012.1, forward strand.
CCAGCGTAGAAGAAGTTAATGAGATCTTGAAGAAAGCCTCAGAAAATGAGTTAAAAGGTGTTTTAGGATATAATGCCTTACCTCTTGTTTCAACTGATTTTAACCATACTACTACCGCTTCTATTTTTGATGAGACTCTAACCAAAGTGTCTAATGGTGATTTTGTTAAAGTCCTTGCTTGGTATGATAATGAGTGGGGTTTTAGTTGCCAAATGCTTAATACAGCAAGAGTTATGTTTGGTATGCCAGTAAATCCTCAGTTTAATTAAAATGAAAATAATGATATGAAAGCATTGCTAGATTTTTTAGTTTTAATTTTATTTTTTGGTACTTACTACGCTACAAAAGATATTTTTATGGCCACAGCAGTGGCTATTATCGGTGGTGTTATTCAAGCGATTTTTAGTTGGGTTAAGTACAAAAAATTAGATGGCATGCAGATTCTTAATCTGCTAATTGTTTTGGTTTTTGGTGGATTAACCTTAATCCTACATGATGAAAATTGGATTAAATGGAAACCTACTGTTCTTTATTGGACATTTGCGATTATTTTATTAGCAGGGTTGTCACTCAAACGAAATTTTTTACAGGAACTTTTTGGCAAGGAAATCAAGTTGCCAGACCCTATTTGGAATCGATTAACGGTCACTTGGGTATTGTTTTTTATTTTTTTAGGGGTTATAAATTTGTGGGTTGCCTTTACTTTTAATATGGATCAATGGGTTACATTTAAAGTATTTGGGGCAACAGGGTTGATGATAGTATTTATGATATTACAAGGAATATATTTGTATAAGTATTTGCCTAAGGACGAAAGTAAATAGGATAAAATAATTATGACAGAACAGGAAGTTAAGCAAATATTATCCGATATTAATTTGTTTTATTGTGAACTAATTGATGATTCTTTGTATCATAGAGGGCATGCTGGAAATGTGAATAATGGTGCTCACTATCAATTAACATTGGTATCAGATGATTTTCAAGATTTGAGTAAAGTACAAAGACATCGTTTAATATATGAAAAATTTGCTAAAGAATTGAAAACACAAATTCATGCCTTAAGTTTAAAAATTATGACGATAAAGGAATGGCAGGAGTATAAAGATAAAAAGGAGTAGATTAGATTATGGAGAAAACAATGAGTAAAAAATGGTTAGTCCTTGTGTTAATGGCATTTACCAGTGTTGGTTTTGCTAAGACAGTAGCGACTGTTGGTGGTACCAATATTGACAGTTCAGAAGTTGATGCTCAAGTTAAGTTGATTATAAAAAATTCTGGCGGAAAAATTAAAGATAATAAAGCATTGAGAAACGATGTTTTACAAAAATTAATTTCTAGAGAAGTTATTTCTAAAGAAAGTAAAAAGCTAAAACTAGACCAAAGTAAAGCTTATACAGATGCGGTAAAAGCAGCGGAAGCTGAGGCTAAGAAAAAAGGCATAACAAACAATCCTAGCTATCAAAAGGATTTTGAATCTTATAAAAAAGTTTTATTAGCGGATATTTATGCTTTAGATTTTTTGAAAAAAAATCAAGTGACCGATAAAGAAGCAAAGGCTAACTACGATAAAATGGCCAAATTCTATAAGGGAACTCAGGAAGTTAAAGTGGGAGAAATTTTAACCAAGGATTCATCGACCGCTCAGAAGGCTATCTCTGAATTAAGTAAAGGCTCTTCTTTTTCAAGTGCGGCAAAAAAATATACAATTGACCCTAATATGAAAAGTAATGGGGGGATTTATAAAGAATATATTAATTTGAAGGATATGCAAGCAGCAGTGCCTGAATATTATGCGGTAGTTTATAACTTGAAAAAAGGAGAATTTACCAAAAAACCTTTGAAAAGTGGTAATAATTATTTAATCGTAGGTGTTATTGACAAAAGAGCAGCTAAAATACCTAGTTTTAATAGTGTAAAAAACTCAATTAAGACTAGCATGGCACAAAGTAAACTGCAAAAAGAATCTGAAAGATTGAATAAAGTTTATAATGTGAAAATTTATTAATAAATAAATCAATAAAAAAGCCACTTGAATGAGTGGCTTTTTTATTAGGTATTAATACAAAGACATATCAAAATGTTTTATTGGGAAGTTATTTTTCTGATAATGCTTATATAACTGACGAGCAATATTTAACTCATTTCCTTGATTCCCAAAAATAAAAATAATTCTTTGGTAAAGGTCATCTTCAATGATTGTTAATGTTAAATTTATTAATACGTATGGATGAGTACTTTCTTTATTAATCCAATCTAAAGAGGAACTAATTAAAATAGGGGAGTTAGGTATCTCTTTGAAATTTTTAGGCACAATTTCATTAGCTAAAAAACTATCAGGGAGAGTAGACCATAGAGCTTGAGACAACTCATCTTGCAATTCGTTATCATCTTCGGTATAAATAATCACTCTATAATCAGTTGTTTCTATAATTTTTTGTAACAATTGACATAGAGTGAATATTTTATTTTGGACTTTGATATAAAAATAAATTTCCGGACTCATTCACTTCTTTGCTCTAAAAAATCAATTAATAGATGAATTGGTCTTGCTGTAGCGCCTTTTTGAGTACCTGTTTTCCAAGCAGTACCCGCAATATCAATATGAGCCCAAGGATATTTTTCATCAATAAAACGAGACAGAAAAGCAGCTGCAGTAATTGTTCCAGCGTAACCACTCGATCCCACATTAGCTAAATCAGCAAAGTTACTTTTTAATTCTTGTTGATGCTCTTCCCATAAGGGTAGCTGCCAAGTTTTATCTCGAGTGTTGTGGGAGGCAGTTAATAACTCATCTACTAATTCTTGATGAGTTCCTAAAATGCCACTTATATTATGACCTAGAGCAACCACACAAGCACCGGTCAAAGTTGCAACATCGATAACAGCTTGAGGTTGAAATTTTTCTGCATAAGTCAGGGCATCGCATAAAATTAAGCGACCTTCGGCATCAGTATTTAAAATTTCAATAGACAAGCCCTTTAAACTTTGTACGATGTCTCCTGGCTTCATGGATCTGTCTGAAGGCATGTTTTCGCAAGTGGGTACTAAAGTCACTAGGTTGATGGGTAGTTTTAATTCAACCGCAGTAAAGAACGTGAGTAATACATTAGCAGCACCACACATATCATATTTCATTTCGTCCATATTTTTAGGAGGTTTTAGAGAAATGCCACCACTGTCAAAAGTAATGCCTTTACCTATTAGAACAATAGGATCTGTGCCTTTTTCATTTTTACCATTATATTTTAGTTCTATAAAATAAGGTTCTTCAACGCTTCCTTTAGCAACTGATAAGAAAGAGTGCATACCTAGTTGGTTGATTTTTTCTCTATCATAAATCTCGCATTGTACCTTGAGCTTTTGTGCTTTTTCTTTGGCAAAATTAGCTAAGTAGGAAGGAGTACAAATATTACTTGGTAGATTGCCTAAATCTTTAGCTAGGTTAACATTGTTTGTGATGGTTACAGCTTCGGTTAGCTTTTGTTTGTAGTGTGCTTTATTTTCGACGACAAAGAAAATTTCTTTTTCTATTTTCTCATTTTCATTTTTTTGCTTTAATGACTTGAACTCATAACTAAAATTGGAATAGGCTCTAACAATAAAGTCAATACTACTACTAACGGTTTCTTGTTCTAATCCTAAGAAGTAAATATAAACAGGTGAAGTATCTTGGTTTTTCAACCAGGCAAAACAAGACTTAAATATGTCTTCAGAAGCAAAACTTTTTTGATAATCCTCAGTCATAAAGAAAGCTAAACTTGACTGTTCAGTATAAGTACTGAGAAAAGAATTTGGCGTATTATTTTTTTTCTGTAATAATGGTTCAAACTCAGTCAAATTAAATGCTTGAAGTAATTTTGATGTAACGGGAGATTGTATAAAAAATAAACGGGCACTGGGAGAATTATTCGAGCTCTCTTGAGTGTTTATTAGGTTAAATTTCATAGTCTATCCTCTCTTTATTTAAATAATCTCGTGGGTAATAATAACATAAATCTAGTATAATACGATTTTAAAAAGTAGCTAAGAAGATGATTTATCAAAAACAAGCAATTAAAGAATTAAGTATTAGTTCTATTGGTATTTTCTTTATTTTGCTTATTATTTTACTTTCTGTTCAGCTGGTTAACTTATTAGGGCAGGTGGCAAAGGGATTGATAAGTATTGATCTATTTGCCACCGCTATGGGTGTGTCTGTCATCGGACTATTGCCACTATTATTATGCATTACTTGTTATATCAGCGTGTTGATGGTGTTAATGGCGTATTGGCGTGATAGCGAAATGATTGTTTGGTTATCAAGTGGAATTTCTTTGAAGAAATGGATTGCTCCGATTTCTTTATTTATATTACCTTTTGTATTGCTTTTATTCTTTCTCACTTTGTATTTAAATCCTATTATTAATGAAAAGAGTTTTGAGTATTCTCAACATCTTAGAGATCAACCTACCATAGATTTTATAGAACAGGGTGTTTTTGTGCCTATATCTAATGGTGTTATTTTTATAGAAGAATTCGATCCTAATACCAATCACCTGGAGTCATTTTTTAGTCACGTAGTAGATCCCAATTCAGGTAAATTTGAAATTACCTTAGCCAAAGAAGGTTTGATTGATTTAGAAAGTGGAGATATCAAAATTACCTTAAATGATGCTAATCGCTATTTGGGGTACCCTAATCGAGCAGATTTTAGTATTTTTACCATCCCAAAAGTGGAATACTTTATGCAGTCAAATAATTCGGAAATTAAAGATAATGATTTAGCCGCACGTAAAGATTCTTTATCGAGTAGAGTGCTCTTAAATAGTGATAACCCAGTTTTAAAGAGTACGTTGATGTGGCGGTTATCCATCCCAATTGCTACCATTATATTGGCATTGTTAGCGATTCCTCTTGCCTATACTAATCCAAGAGTGAATAAAAATTACAATATTATTATTGCCATTGTGATATTTTTCATCTATCAAAATAGTCTTATTTTAATGAGGAATTTGATAGCGAAAGAAACAGTTGGATTTTGGACGGGATTACTGGTAGTGCATGGTATTATGTTGTTTTTGACATGGCTTTTTTTTGAATATAGGACTGCACCTAGAACAGGATTTTTGAAATTTTTAAGATCATTTTTTAGAAAAGAGGCTATTTAAGTGAATAAACTATTCAGATATCTTTTTTCTAATTTGTTTCAAACTACATTGTATTCATTATTGGCATTAGTGGCTTTATATGGCTTGTTTGATATCTTGGTGGAAGGAGGGGACTTAGTCAAAGGAAGCAAAGATTTTTTGATTACGTTTCAATACGTTTTTATTAGGTTGCCTGTTTATATTTATCAAATAGCACCTATTGCTATATTAATAGGTGCTATTGTTGCTCTGACCAGATTGGTGAGAAATAATGAATATGTCGTTATTCGTACCAGTGGGGTTTCTTTATTTAAGGTTTCTCGAGTATTATTAAGTTTTGCAGTAGTATCAGGGATACTACTGGTCTTAGTTGGTGAGTATCTAGTTCCTTCTTCTGAAGAGATAACCGATCAGATGATTGCTAAATCTAAAGTTGAAAATGTTAGCATGCTTGGAAAACATAATGTTTGGTTAAAGTTGGATGATGAGGTAATTGAATTATGGGAAGTTTTACCTGATTATACCTTTAAAAATGTTTTGCGTTATCAGTTAATTGATAATAAAAAAATAGGCTATATTAAATTTTCTAAAGTGGGTGAGTATCAGGGTTCTAATACTTGGGAATTAAAAGATGTATCTACAGTCAATTTTCAAGATCATAAAATTGTTAGTACTCATTCAGAAGTTGAAACTTGGAAACCTAATCTTAATTTAGATTTATTGAATATATTGATTAATAAACCTAAAAATATGTCAGTGCAAAACCTTCGTCAATATATAGACTATCTCAATAATAATCATCAAAAAACAATCAATTATGAAGTTGAGATGTGGAAGAAAATTTTTTATCCTTTTTCTTTACTGGTCATGGTTTTAATCGCATTGGTTTTTACCCCAACGATTAGTCGTTATACCAATGTAGGTTTAAAGATTATATTAAGCATTCTGGTGGGTTTAGTTTACTTTTTTAGTATAAGATTCTTAGGCTTTTTTACTCAAATTACCAATATTAATCCAGTCTGGTTTGCCGCCTTACCAACTATTATATTTATGCTAATTTTAATTATGGTTTTATACTATCAAGACAGAGGATACATGACTAAAGCATGAGTAAAAATTCAATTAAAGCAGCAGTTATTCAAATGGTTTCTTCTAATATAGTTGAAGAAAATATTGCTCTGTTGTCTCAATTATTAGAAGAGGCTAAGAAACAAGAAGCTAACTGTAGTATTGCCTGAGTATTGGCCTTTAATGGGAGATGAAGCGACTGATAAACTAAAAATTAAAGAAACTTTTAAGACAGGGTATTTGAAGGATTTGTTAAGTAAGCAAGCTGAAAAATTAGAAATGACTATTTTCGCAGGTAGCCTCTCTCTAGATTGTGGAGAAGAAGGTAAAGTTTATAATAGTTTGTTAATATTTAATCCTCATGGTGAGATAATTTCCAGATATGATAAACAACACTTATTTGGCTATTCTGGACTAGGTGAAAGGTTTCAGGAATCAGATACGATTAAAGAGGGAAGGGATCCTCAAACACTTGTAATTGATTCATTTAGAGTGGCTCAAGGGATTTGCTTTGACCTTAGGTTTCCTGAATTTTTTCGTAAACAACTGCCCTTTGATGTCTTGGTTTTGCCCGCAGCTTTTACTTATACTACCGGTAAAGCACATTGGGAAATTTTACTAAGAGCAGAGCAATTGAAAATCAATGTTATGTATTAGCCTCAGCTCAGGGAGGAGAACATAAAAATGGCAGGAAGACTTTTGGGCATAGCATGATTATTGATCCTTGGGGAGAAATACTAACTCAAATAGAATTTGGAAATGGCGTTATTACGGCAGATTTAAATTTAAATTTACTCAATAAAATTAGGCAGAAATTACCTGTGTTTAAGTAAAAAAACATCTTAGTTTTACTAAGATGTTTTTTGTTAATAACATAATGGAATTACGAATTAAAAAACTCATCTGCCTGGGCTTTGAAATTAGCAATGGCAGTACGAGATTTTTCTTGAACTTCATTGACTGTTTCTGAGATATTTTCAGCAGTTTCAGATTGAGCAAGCTTATTAAGAGATTCGTTTAGCGATTGTTGAGCAGAATCAATTTTTTCTTGCATATTTTTTACAATTTGAGACCACTCTGATTTGCTTTTATTTGTGTATTCTTGGAACTTTTCCGCATTTTTAGCGTTAAGCTGAGTCAAGTTCTGTTTTAACTCACTTAGCTTATCTTGAGTTGTCTTAATTCCTTGTTGTGCCCAGTCCTTAGCTTCTTTTAATTCTGCATCAGTTTTGTCTTTACTATCAGAAAAGAAAGCTTGGGTTTTTTTAACACTATCTTCTAAAGAAGATTCAGCATTGCTAACTAAAGTATTTGTTTTGTCTTTAAAGTCAGCAAATAAATCTTTAGTATTATCAACACCTTGTTCTACTTTTTCTTCAGTTTTTCCTGCGATTTCTTGAGCTTTCTCTTTAGTATCTTGGGCAAATTCCTTGGTTTTATCTTCAGCCTTTTCTAAGTTTTCTTCTGAACTTTCTTTTAATTCAGTAGCCTTGTCTTTAATTGTTTCTTTCAAGTCATTCAATTTATCTTTGACGTCATCTATTATGCTCATAATATCTCCTTATAAAGTACGAGTTAAGTGAATAAGTTTCACAGAATCTGTTCTCATTATAACTGTTTCGGTTGATTTAATAAATAGACATATCGATATTTTACTAATTATTTACTTAAGTTATTATTTTTATTACTCTTAGAAGAGGTGTCATGGATTAAATTTAACCGTAATATTAACCTAAGAAAAAATTTAGAGTACAATCAGGAATTGAATATTATTTTCAGGGTTTATTAATTTCAGGGTTTATTAATATGAATTACTTTCCAAAATCAGATAAGCTACAAGATGTTTGTTATGAAATACGAGGGCCAGTGCATAAGGAAGCCTGTCGTTTAGAAGAGGAAGGTAATAAGATTCTAAAATTGAATATAGGTAATCCAGCACCATTTGGCTTTGATGCTCCTGAAGAAATTTTAGTGGATATCATTAAAAACTTGCCTCAATCACAGGGTTATTGTGATTCGAAAGGACTGTATTCAGCGAGAAAGGCGGTAGTGCAATACTATCAGGCGAAGGGTCTGCGTTCTATTGATGTTAATGATGTTTATATCGGAAATGGCGTCTCGGAATTAATTATGATGTGTATGCAGGGACTGCTGAATAATGGAGATGAGGTGTTAATTCCGATGCCAGACTATCCATTATGGACTGCTGCGGTTAACTTAGCAGGTGGGAAAGCTGTACATTATTTGTGCGATGAGGAAGCTAACTGGTATCCCGATATTGAGGATATCAAAAGCAAAATAACATCGAATACTAAGGCCATCGTAATAATTAATCCTAATAATCCAACGGGAGCAGTGTACAGTAAAGAAATATTGCTAGAGATTGCAGAAATTGCAAGGCAGAATCGTATTATTATTTTTGCAGACGAGATTTATGAAAAGATTATTTATGATGATGCTGTTCATTACCATATAGCAGCTTTAGCGCCTGATTTATTGGCAGTGACTATGAATGGTCTATCCAAAGCATATAGGGTTGCGGGGTTTAGACAAGGCTGGATGGTTATTAATGGTCCCAAAAATCGTGCCAAAGGTTATATAGAAGGTTTGGATATGCTGGCTTCTATGCGCTTATGTGCTAATGTTCCTATGCAAGTAGGCATTCAAACGGCATTGGGTGGTTACCAGAGTATCGATGAATTTGTATTACCTGGTGGACGTTTATTGGAACAAAGAAATATTACTTATAAATTATTAAATGAGATACCAGGTATTAGTTGTGTTAAACAGATGGGTGCCCTATACTGTTTTCCTAAGATAGATATTAAAAAATTTGATATAACTGATGATGCCAAGTTTGTTTTAGATTTTTTACAGGAAGAAAAAGTTTTAGTAGTACATGGTACAGGCTTTAATTGGCACCAACCAGATCATTTTAGAGTAGTTACTTTGCCATATGCTTATCAATTAGAAATGGCAATGCAAAAATTAGAACGATTTTTATCAGGATATTCACAAAATTAGAGTCTAGTATTAAAATAACTTGATTTTAGTAGGAAATTAAGCCATAATGTACGGCTCATTATATTTAAAGTTGTTGGAGGTAGGAATGAAAGACGGTATTCATCCAGAAAATTATAGAGAAGTGTTATTTTTTGATAGTAGCGCTAACAAAGGTTGGGTTATCCCTTCTTGTACGCCTACTAGTCAGACAATGAAGTGGGAAGATGGTAATGAATATCCAGTTTTTATGTTGGATACTTCAGCAGCCTCTCACCCTGTATACACAGGCAAACAGCGCGAATATAACAATGAAGGTCGTGCTAGTAAGTTTAATCAACGCTATCAGTCTATGATGGGCTCTTTAAGAAAGAAGGGTAGTTAAATGCAAGTAGTATCATCTTTAAAATCAGCTAAGACACGTCATCGCGATTGTCAAGTGGTACGTCGCCGTGGCAAAGTTTATGTAATTTGTAAAAGCAATCCTAAATTTAAAGCAAGACAAAGATAGTTATTTTATTTTATAATAAACACCCGTTAAGGATGTTTTTTTATTTTTATCAAGAGAGGAAGTGAGTTATGGGTAGCCAAGAGAATGGTAAATTTCAGTTTAGTGATTTATTTTCATTTAATAAATTTATTACTCCTTCAATTATGACCATTTTATTTTATATTGCTGTTGTGTTGCTCATTATTGGAAGTATTTTTAATGGTTATATTATTTTTTCTACGAGTTGTGGATTTTATGGATTTGTATTAGGTTTATTGTACGGCTTATTAAATCTTATCGTTGGTTTTTAGTGCTTAGAATAGCAACCGAATTTATTTTAGTCGTCTTTGATATACGCAAAAACCTAAGAGAAATAAATAATAAAACAAATTAAAAAATTAAGGCTAATATAAAAAAATAGTGTGTACGAAAGACACACTATTTTTTTATATTAGACAGAGACTTTTATGTTACGTAATTACTTTTTCTTCTGAGGAGCAATCATCATCACCATTTGTCGTCCTTCTAATTTAGGGAATTGTTCTACAGTAATTTCATCTTGTAACTCATCTTTAACTCTTTCCAGTAATTGTAAACCTAATTGCTGATGAGCCATTTCACGACCTCTGAAACGAAGTGTTACTTTCACTTTATTACCATCATTGATGAATCTTCGAATATTTCGAACTTTGACCGCATAGTCACCTTCATCAGTGCTTGGTCTAAATTTAATTTCCTTGATTTGAATTTGTTTTTGTTTTTTTTTGGCTTCATCAAGTCTTTTGGCTTGTTCGTATTTGAACTTACCGAAATCTATTATTTTACACACTGGGGGTTTGGCCGTTGGAGAAATTTCAACTAAGTCCAAACCTGCATCATATGCTGCATTAAGCGCTTCTGAGATAGGAACAACACCTATTTGTTGTCCATTTTCATCAATTAAGCGTACATTTTTTGCTGTTATCTCATCGTTAACACGAGTTTTCTTTTCTTGAGCGATGGTAAGACCTCCTATAATAATTATTAATTAAAGTTTTTAATTTCGTCTTTTAATTTTACGACAAAATCATCCAATGGCATACTGCCTAAATCTTCTGATCGATGTCGTACTGAAATTGTATTATTTTCTCTTTCTTTATCGCCGATGATGACGATGTATGGAATTTTTTGTAAGTGTTGTTCTCGTATTTTAAAGCCTATCTTTTCATTACGGGTATCTAAAACAGTTCTGATACCAAGATTTTGCAGTTTTTTGTCAAGTTCGCAACAGTAATCAATTTGATTTTCAGTAATATTGAGAATAGCAACTTGAACTGGAGAAAGCCATAGCGGGAATTGTCCAGCATAATGCTCTATCAAAATAGCAATAAATCGTTCAAATGAACCAATCACTGCTCTATGCAGCATAACAGGTGTTGCTCTCTCATCATGTTCAGTAACGTACTCTGCGCCCAGTCGAGCAGGGAGTACAAAATCTAATTGGATAGTGCCACACTGCCAAGAGCGACCAATACTGTCTTTGATATGATATTCAACTTTGGGACCATAGAAAGCCCCTTCTCCTTCAAGCTCTTCCCAGTTAATGTGACAAGCAGTGAGTGCATTTCTTAGGCCTTCTTCAGCTTTGTCCCAAATAGCATCATTGCCTGTTCTTTTTTCAGGTCTTAAGCTTAGTTTAACGGCAATATCTTCAAAACCAAAAACCTTATAAGTTTTCATTAATAGTTGATGGAAATTAAATACTTCTGATTCAATTTGGTCTTCAGTACAGAAAATATGAGCATCATCTTGCACGAAACCTCTCACTCTCATTAAACCATGTAAAGCACCAGAGGGTTCATTGCGATGGCAGCTACCAAATTCCGAGATTCTTAGGGGTAGCTCTCTATAGGAGTGAATCCTGCGTTTAAAAATTTCTATGTGGGCAGGGCAATTCATAGGTTTTATGGCATATACTCTTTTTTCAGACTCTGTAATAAACATATTTTCTTGATAGTTACCCCAGTGTCCTGAACGTTCCCATAAGGAACGATCCATGATAATTGGTGTTTTAACTTCTTGATATCCAGCTAAATTGAGCTCTTTTCTTAGGTATTGTTCTATTTCTTGCCAAATGTTCCAACCTTTAGCATGCCAAAAAATCATGCCAGGAGCTTCTTCTTGTAAGTGAAATAAATCTAATTCTTTGCCAATTTTTCTATGATCTCTTTTTTCCGCTTCTTCTAACCTAAATAAATATTCTTTGAGTTCTTCCTTGATTGCCCAAGCAGTACCATAAATTCTTTGTAACATTTCATTATTGCTATCTCCTCTCCAATAGGCGCCAGCAACTTTCATTAACTTAAATACTTTTAGGAAAATAGTATTTGGAACATGAGGTCCTCTACATAGATCAATAAAATCTCCCATTTTATAAAGGCTTAGTACTTCATTTTCAGGAATACTCTCAATAATTTCAGCTTTATACTTTTCACCTTTTTTTAAGAAGAATTCAATAGCCTCATTTCTCTCCATGGTCAAGCGTTCAACAGGATGCTTTTCTTTGTTTAATTCATGCATCTTAGCTTCAATCTTTTCTAGATCTTCAGGCGTGAACGGACGTTTATAAGCAAAATCATAGTAAAAACCATTGTCAATCACAGGTCCAATAGTTACTTGAGCATCAGGGAATAATGATTGAACAGCATAAGCCAGTAAGTGGGCAGTAGAATGTCGAATAATTTCTAAACCCTGTTCACTTTTAGATGTAATCATCTCAATGTTGGCATCCTCCTCAATCAAGTATGAGATATCCACCAATTGTTGATTAACTTTTCCTGCGATGGTTGCCTTTGCTAGTCCCGGTCCTATAGACTCAGCCACATCTCTAACAGTGACAGGGGAATCGAAAGTTTTAATTGAGCCGTCAGGCAAGGTAATTTGAGGCATGCTATTGTTCCATTCTTACAACAAGATGAGGTATTTATTTTAATTTATTGTTTATGAATATTTTTAATTAATATTAATGGTAGGCATGATTGGACTCGAACCAACGACCCCCACCATGTCAAGGTGATGCTCTAACCAGCTGAGCTACATGCCTGTATTGTACCCTTAAATATTCAATTTTAGCTAGAATAATAAAAGCTTGCAAATATAAATAACAAAACATTAAAAGGATTTTTATTTTTGTGACAAAAAAATTTAAAATTATTTGTAAGATTGAATAAGATTGCATGAAAGGTAAGATATTTTAATATGATTGTAAATTAATAAAATAAATACTAACAAGATTGTCATTCTTAATTTAAATTACTATAATTGATACTCATTATCAATATAAAGCCAGTTATTGTATGCCAAAATTTTTATTTTTAAGTCAAAAACAAGGGTTATCTCAATTTAAACTATCGATTATCGTATTAGGATTGTGTCCTGTTTTCACACTGGCAGATGAAATTCCAGAAAAAGCTGTTACTAAACTAGATGATGTTACAGTTATAGGAACTCGTTCTAAAGGAACCGTGAAGAAAAACCCACATACCATTACTGTGATTCATCAAAAAATAATTGAAAAAAATCCAGTCAGTAGTGTCGCTGAAGCATTAGATGGTACTCCTGGTATTGAAATAACTGATTCTAACAATGCAGGAACAAAACGTGTAAGAATTAGAGGTGAAAGTTCTAGACGGGTTACGGTATTAATCGACGGCCAAGAATTAACTGATCATAGTAATTATGGTACTCCTATATTAGAGAGTATTTCAGAAGTAGATTCGATTGAAGTTGTGCATGGTCCTGCTTCAGTTTTATATGGTTCTAAAGCAATTGGTGGGGTGGTAAATATTACGACTAAAAGTGGTGGTGCTAAGCCTATTAATGGAGAAATTGGTTCTGCTTACTATGGAGAATCAGATGGTTGGCTTTTAAATACTGCTATATTTGGTCAAATTAATCAATTTAGTTATCGCTTGGCTGCTTATAAAGAAGATCATAAAGATATTAAAGTTCCTAGAAGTAGCTATACAGCTTATTCAGATAGATTAGAGCACACCAAACGAAAATCAGAAGGGGTTAATTTAAGTTTGGGCTACACCTTTGGAGAAAGTTTAAATCATTTAATACAGATGAAATTAGAATCTTCCAAATTAAGTGCCGAAAACTGGAGAGAGCCTGGTATTTTGGATAGTGGCTTTATTCCACTTAATTCTTTTGAGATTAATTTACCCAAGCGAGATAAACAGAAAATTGGCTTTTTCTATGATGGAGAAGAAATTAATTCATTGGTCAAAAAGATTCATTTTGATACTTTTTATCAAACCGTTAAAAGAGGCTTTGAAAACTCACTTAATTCTAATATTTTTGAAACCGATGATTTTATCATGTCGGCGGTTAAAGGAAATGTTCCTAACTATGTTGAAAAAATTATTCCTCAAGCGATTGATAGGTTGTCACCAGTACTAAAACCAGTTGAATTTTCTATTGCTAATTATTCTGATGATAAACTAGTTAATTATGGAGGTACATTTCAAATTGATTTTCAATTGCCTAGAAATCATTATGTTATTGCTGGAATTAACTACTTATCAGACAGATTACAGACAGATAAATTAACAGATATTACTGTTTCTAACTTTATTCCTAAAACCATACAAGATTTGAATATAAAATTTATCCCTAATGAAATCGTGCAAGTTCATCCTGGTCAATATAAAGCTCATATGAATACTATTTCTTTATTTGGACAAGATGAATGGCAATTATCAGATGATTTCAAATTAACGACAGGGCTGCGCTATTATAAAATTTCAACCGCCTTAGATCGTTCTAGTAAACAGCTAAGCTATCAAGGAGAAAAAGAAAATAAACTTTTAAAAGCAATGAGTTTAGTTTATACAGGAGTGCCTAATACCAGCTTTAGAATTGGTTATTCTGAGGGCTATATAACGCCTAACTTAATGCAATTGTTTATCAGTACAGATGCAGGTGGTGTTGCAAGTTTACCCAATCCAAAATTAAAGTCAGAGACTTCTAAAAATATAGAATTAGGTGCTCGTTATGCAGATTCTAATTTAAGTTTGGATAGCACACTTTTTTTGACCAAGTCAAAAGATTATATCTCACTAAGAAGTTGTAGAAATAATCCTTTATGTTCTGATGTTTCTAAATTTAGACCGAGTTCTATATATGAAAATGCTGATCAAGCAAAAACTTATGGACTAGAATTGGGGTTGAGTTATTTGATTCCTAATTCTCGGTTGACTTCATATATTGATGTCGCTTGGATAAAGAGAAAGGAAACTTTAGCCAATCGGGAAACGTATGATACCGATACCCCTAAACTATCTGGCAGAATGGGTCTTGGTTATGATAATAATGAATCAAAAACTCCGTTTTGGGTTGATGTCTATGCAAGAGGTGCAAGTAGAGTGACATTGGCACCAGAACTTAATCCTAATAATCCTGGTGGAGACAAAGCAATGGCACCACTTGGAGGTTGGGTAACAGCTAATTTGGCTGCAGGAATTGCGCCAAAATTGAGTGAAAATAGTAAAATGCAAATGGTTTTAAAGTTTAATAATATTACCAATACTAAGTATAGAAGCTCATTTAATAGCTTACCAGGAAGTGCTAGAAATATAAGTTTATCCACTAAATGGACTTTTTAAAAATTAACCATGATGTTGTTGTAAAAAATATTTTAGTTCCTGATAAGTAGGAGAGCCACTTTGGGCGCCTAGTTTGGTAACAGATAGAGCAGAGGCGGCATTAGCTAAGCTAACAGCACTTTCTAAACCACGAGGCCAGAAGGTAGCGAGCGCTCCATTAAAAACGTCTCCCGCACCTGTTGTATCAATAACATCAACTTGGTAGGCAGGTTGAGATATAATTTCATTATCCTTATAGTATAGGACCCCATGCTCACCGTTGGTCATGATAACTTTTTCTTTTAGTAAAGAAAATACATCATTGATACAATTGGTTTGATATTCTGGGTCTATTATTTCTAGAATTTCGTGTTCATTGGGCGTGATAACACTAATCTTATGTAATATTTCCTTGGGAACTATGGCAGAAGGTGCTGGATTTAAAATAACAGGAACACCATATTGGTAAGCCAAATCACAGATATGCCAAACAGTTTCTAGAGAAATTTCTAATTGTAATAAAATTATATCACTTTGTCTTAGGACATCTTGAACCGAATCAATATAGCTGGGTGTAATATACTGATTGGCTCCAGAATCAACAATAATAAGGTTATTTCCACTTGAGGAAATGATATAAGCCGTTCCAGTATGGTGAGACTCAATCACTTGACTAAAGGTTAAGTCAATATTTTCGTTTTTTAAATTACCAACCAAAAAATTTCCGGCTTCATCATCCCCGAAAGCACCTATAAAAGTAACATCAGCACCTAAGCGAGTGGCGGCAACGGCTTGATTTGCTCCTTTACCTCCTGCAAATCGACTAACTTTATCGGCAAGCATTGTTTCACCAACATCGGGGAAATGACTGGTCTGGATAGTGATATCAAGATTGGTACTACCAATTACAGTAACTTTTGGCATCATTTATTGAGGTATCCATTGATCTAGGGCTCGTTTTAACCGATTTAGTCCCTTTTGTCTGTCTTCGTCATTAATGATTAAACTAGGTGCTAGGCGAACAACATTAGGACCCGCTTGATTCACAATCACACCTGCTTTTAGGGCTTCACTTACCACTTGATTGGCTTTACCTTCAAATTCATCAGCTAAGACACAACCAATTAATAAACCTTTTCCACGAATTAACTTAAATTTACCAGTTTCCGCGGCAATTTGGTTAAGCTCAGACTCAAAATATTCATGTTGTTTTTTAACATTACTTAAGGTTTCTTCAGAGTTAATAATATCAAAGGCAGTATTAGCAACTGCACAAACTAAAGGATTTCCCCCAAAGGTAGTGCCGTGGGAACCAGGAGTGAACGCTTCTGCAAACTGGTCTGTGGTTAGCATAGCACCTATTGGTAAACCACAGCCTAATGCTTTTGCTGAAGTAAGAATATCAGGGGTAATTTGATATTGTTGGTAGGCAAAAAGGCTACCAGTTCTACCCATGCCTGTTTGAATTTCATCTAAGATTAGAGCGATTTCATGTTTATTGCAAAGTTCTCTCGCTGTTTTTAAAAATTCAAGATGAGCAGGTAGTACGCCACTTTCACCCTGTATTGGTTCTACAATAAAAGCACAAGTTTCATCATCAAGAATATCTTTTAAGGCTTCTGTGTTGTTAAATTCAGTGTAATAAATAGCAGGTGGTAAGGGACCGAAGCCTGTTTGGTATTTTTCTTGTCCACCAACTGTTGCTGTAAATAATGTTCTGCCATGGAAACTATTGTAACAAGAAATGATTTTATTTTTTTTAGGACCAAAATGGTCATATGCATATTTTCTAGCCAATTTTAAAGCGGCTTCATTCACTTCGGCACCAGAATTAGCAAAAAATACCTTTTCTGCAAAAGTATTTTTGACTAATCTTTCCGCTAAAGCTTGTGAGGTTGTAGTGGTAAAAGTGTTGGAAATATGCCATAGTTTATCTGCCTGTTCATGCAGTGTTTTGATTAATTCTGGGTGACAGTGGCCCAACGCATTAACAGCAATACCACCCAGTAAATCGATATAGTCTTTGTTGTTTTCATCCCAAACTGTATTTCCTTGAGCTTTTATAGGAATCATGTCAGCAAATTTAAAATTGGGTGTGATGTAGTTTTTCATGGCAATATTTCCTAAAATAGTACTTTGTTTATTCTCTTTTATTATTAGCAAATCAAATCAAATAGTTAATTTAAAATTAAACCATAAATTCTTTGGCAATTCATCCACACAGTATAAATCTTTTATCTAAAAAAACAATAAAATACTTTATCTCATTGAAAATTAATGATATATATGAGTGCATGTCTACGTGATTTTTAAAATATTCACAAATTATAATATAAAATAAAAAAATAAATAAATTAGTATAGAATTTGAGAGATTAAAGAGGATGGTATCATGGATGTATTTAAAAATAAGAAAATAAGACGGTTGGTTATTTCGGCGTTAATGGCATCTTTGTCTTTTGGTAACGTTGTTGCTAAAGATTTTGATGATCCTTTGAAAAAAGTGATTGATAGCAAAGTTCAGTCTGTCCAAATTCAGTCGGAGAGAGTTCAGCCCAATCAAATCAAAATTACCCAAATTTCTAAATCAAAAACAAAGGCAACGCAAAATAAAAATAAGGTAGATGATTTAGAAAAAATCATTCAAACGATTGCAAATGATGCAAGGCCAAGCAGTAATAGTAAAGAGGTTATCATCTTAACTGTTGATGGCAAAAGCCAAGGTAATTTCCAGTGGGATAACTATTTAAACTCGTCGCTTTCGTCTCGATCGGCTATTGTGATTAACGATAGAACTGGTAAAGTGATGTATCAAAAAAATCCTCATAGTCAGGCTTCTTTGGCTTCGATTACAAAATTAATGGCTGCTATGGTTTTTTTAGATGGGAAACAAAATATGTCAACGCCCATAACAATAACTGATGCAGATGTAGATAGACTGAAACACTCAGGTAGTCGTCTAACAGTAGGAACAACTTTAACGAGGCAGGAACTACTACATATAGGTTTGATGAGTAGTGAAAATAGGGCAATTCACGCGTTAGCTCGTAACTATCCTGGAGGTAAGGCTGCCTTTGTGAGTGCAATGAATGCTAAAGCCAGACAAATAGGCATGACCAATACTGTTTTTTATGAACCAACAGGCTTAGACCCTCGTAATAAATCGACAGCCTCCGATATTGTAAAAATGGCTCAAGCAGCTGATCGTTATCCTCTAATTCGTTATTACACAACGGATCAACAAACGCAAGTCAGAGCAAAAAATGGCAAGATGTTAACTTATAAAAACTCTAATTCTTTGGTTAGAAATGGCCAGTGGAATGTAGGGTTGCAAAAAACAGGATATATCAGAGAGGCAGGACGTTGTATGGTGGTCAAAAGTAAGTTTGGTAATGATGATGTTTACTTGGTATTTTTAGGTGCACCAAGTTCTTACTCTAGAGTCTCTGATGCGGAACATGTAAGGGAAGTATTTGGGGGACGTTACTATTAATTAATAAAATTTTTTGACTTGCATGCCATGAGGTGTGCAAGGCAAAACATTTTATATTGGAAACATTATGTTACAGCAAGGAATTCCTTTACCTAAAGGATTGGAAGCTCCTCCTGAAACCGTTTTAGTTAGTGTTATGCCACATGAAACCAAAGTGGCATTTTATGAAAATAATGAATTATTTGAATTTCATATTGAGAGAAACTTCTCTATTAACACGGTAGGTAATATCTATTTAGGTAAGGTTAAACGTGTTTTACCAGGCATGCAAAGTGCTTTTATAGACATTGGTCTTGAGAGAGCGGCTTTTTTGCATTTTGTTGATTTGGTTGAAAATAGGATTAATCTTGAAAATCCTCAAAGAATTGAACACACTATTTTTGAAGGTCAATCTATATTAGTGCAGGTAATTAAAGAGCCCATAGGAAACAAGGGGGCTCGTGTAACTACGCAGATTTCTTTAGTGGGTCGTCATCTTGTCTATCTACCTCAGGATAATCATATTGGGGTGTCTCAACGTATAGAAACAGAAGAACAAAAGGAAACTTTAAAACAAAAACTTGAATCAATTATTCCTAAAAATCATCAAGGTGGTTATATTATTAGAACTAGGGCCTCAGAGGCTACAGCCCAAGAGTTAGAGGCAGACTTGATATTTTTAGATCGATTTTGGAAAGAAATTAAAAAACAAAGCATATTAAGAGGACCTCCGTCATTAATTTTTAAAGATTTGAATATTGCTTTGAGATTATTGAGAGATTTTGTGGGTAAGAATACACAGAAAATATTGGTTGATTCACTGCCTACCTTTCAGGAAATGCATCAGTTTGCTGAAAACTATTGTGTGACAGAATTAAATAAAATTTTTTATTTTGAAAATGATGAAGACGTTGATTTATTTAGCTTATATCATGTTGATGATAAAGTAAAAAAAGCGCTTTATCCCAGAGTTAATTTAAAGGGAGGAGGCTATTTAATTATAGAATCTACGGAGTCAATGACTACTATCGATGTTAATACAGGAGGTTTTGTTGGCTCTGATAATTTTCAAGAAACAATTTATCAAACGAATTTAGAAGCTTGTCAGGTGGTTGCAAGAGAACTTAGATTACGTAATATTGGTGGTATTATTATTATTGATTTCATCGATATGGAAGATGAAGCGCATCAAGAGAGGGTTTTACAAGAATTAGCCTACTATTTAAGCTTTGATAAAACAAAAGTAACCTTAAATGGATTTACGGCCTTAGGACTGGTTGAGTTAACGCGTAAGAGAACCAGAAGTAGTTTAAAAAATGCATTAACAGAAAAGTGTATTTATTGTGATGGATATGGGTATATTAAATCTATTCAAACAATATGTTACGAAATTATGCATTTGATTTATAATGAAGTTAGTAAGTTTGGTTATCAATCCATTAAAATTATTGCTTCATCAGATGTTATTGAATGTTTATTGGATGAGGAATCACGTCCTTTGTTGAAATTGTGCGAAACACTACAAACGAAAATTACTTTAGTCGTGGGGAATGGGTTTGATAGGGAAGACTATGAATTATTTGCAGGTTAAACCTATAGGAATAGTATATGAATAATGCATGTGACAAGTCAAAAGTTTATGGTCAGGAATTATGGGAAAATATTTTGACAGAAGTTGAGCAATCTGTCTTAGATGAGCCCATTTTGGCTAGTTTTTTGCATTTAACAGTATTAAGAAATCACAATTTAGCAGAGGTACTTGCTTTTCACTTATCTAGTAAGTTATCCAGTCAAATTATGGATCCGCGTGCATTGAATGAAATTTTTTTGGATTGTTTTAAAGAAAATGAAGATATTATTAATGCGGTAGAAGAAGATATTTTGGCTTATTATCAAAGAGATCCTGCCTGTGATCAATACTCGATGCCTTTACTTTATTACAAAGGATTTCATGCCATTCAGACCCACCGTATTAATCAATGGCTGTGGAAAAATAATCATAGAACTTTGGCCTTATTCTTACAAAATCGTAGTTCCGAAGTGTTTGGTGTTGATATTCATCCTGGTGCAACTATTGGTAAAGGGATTATGAGTGATCATGGCACAGGCGTGGTAATAGGAGAAACTGCGGTATTGGGTAATGATATTTCTTTATTGCATGGTGTTACTTTGGGTGGTTCGGGTAAAGAAACAGGTGACAGACATCCTAAGATTAAAGATGGTGTTATGATCGGTGCTAATGCCTCTATTTTGGGGAATATTACCATTGGTGAGTGGGCAAGAGTAGGAGCGGGGAGTGTTGTTACTAGAAATGTTCCGCCTCATGTTACTGTTATTGGGGTGCCAGCGAGAATTATTGGTTCTACAGATGACAATATGCCGTCTAAAGAAATGAATCAAATGTTGGATTATGATATGGATTTTGTGATTTAGTCGTGATGAATATAGCTTTTATTATTTCTAGTCGGTTTGGGTATACTAAAAAAATTGCCAATTTTATTGCTAATGAACTAATGAAGATAAATTCTGCTTGTACCATTAGTTTTTTTAATTTAGAAGAATATCCTATAGCATGTAATTTATCATCTTATGATGTCATTGTAGTAGGGGCTTCTATTCGTTATGGGCACTTTCATAAAAATCTATATCGTTTTAGTCAAGAGTATGCAGATGTTCTCAATCAAAAGAAAACAGCATTTTATGCAGTCAATTTAGTTGCTCGCACAGAAGGAAAAAATAATCCTGATAGCAATATTTATACACGTAAATTTTTACAAAAAATACTATGGAAACCTGATGTGATTGATGTTTTTGCAGGAGAACTTAATTATCCTCTGTATGGTTTTTTTGATAAACAAGCGATTCGCCTGATTATGAAATTAACGGGTGGGGATACAGATACAAGCCAAAAAATAGAATATACTGATTGGGAGCAAGTAAAAAGATTTGCTAAGTGCTTATTATATTTGAATGATGAAAAGAGTGTACTTTAGTATTTTTTAAAAAAATCTGTTTTTTGTCATTTTAATTGATTTACTGTAAAATGCTGAAACATTAATGAATAACAGAGGTTGATATGAAAAAAAGTTTTGTGGCCGTAATGGTAATGTCGTTATTTATAGCTGGAGGTTGTTCTACTTCTGGTTCTAATGCATCATCTACTACTAATCAACAAGTCACTCAAATGGCAAAAGAGCCAGAAAAACAATTTTTACAGGTGGTTTATACTAAGGATGCAGGTCAAGTTGAGTTTAATCAGTATTTAAAATCTGTAGGAGCTATTGATAGTCAAGCAAAGCAAGCTCAAGTAGAAGCTAAATATGACCAAATTAATAAAAATACTTTAAATAACTTAAAGAAACTTAAACCAACTGATCCAGAAGTTAAATCATACTTGGATAGTTTAATTAATTTAGCACAACTAAGTGATGAAATTAATACGAAACAAGCTCAATTAGCAGTTGAGTATCAAAAAAATAAAAAATTATCTCCTGAATCTAAAACAAAACTAGATTCTTTGGGTAAACAAGTGCAATTAGCTTATACCTCAGCGATGGAAAAAGAAGTTCGCTTAACACAACAATATGCGAATGCAACTACAGGTGCGGTTAAGGATTTCATGTATGTACAAAGTATTTTGAACAATGAGCTAGTAGAAGTGAGTGTTTTGCAGCAAAAATTATTTAGTGATTCAACCATTAAAAGTGAGGCACAGTTTAACAAAAAGGCGACACCAGGATTAGTTGCTGCTGCTAATAATACTATTAAATCATTAAAAACAGTTAATTCTACTGATGCGGATGTTAATGCTTATGTGAATAAATTAATTGAATCTTATCAAGTAAAATTGCAAATGATTAAAAAGAAAGATCAAATTGCAGCGGAGCAAAAGAAAGGAAAAATTTCTCAGAACAATGTGAACTTAATTAATCGATATCAAGATTTAGATTATCAAACAACAAAAATGAGAATAGATTTAATTAACAAATATATGAACTAATGACATTCTTATAAAAAAACCGACATGTTTGTCGGTTTTTTTATATTGAGTAAATAATTTGATAAAAGGGATAATCATGAAAAATATTTTTCAACTAGTGGTCTTGTTCTTTTTAATTGTGCTTGGGGGGTGTGCTACAACCCATATTGATAGTAATAGATCCGAAAATTATGTGCGTAATATGCAATTAGCTTCGGATTCTGAAACTCAATTTTTGCAAATATACTATATTAAAAAAACATTTGAAAATGATTTTTATGCAGGCATACAATATTTTTTAGGTAATCAATAAAATTGTCATATGACTTAAACATAATACAATTGATTTTGAAAATTTTATTTAAGATTCATCGATGAAACCTAAAAACTAATAAAGATTTAATTTAAAGATTTAATTTGATACCTATTGCAAAGCTAGGACGCGCTTTTTCTGATTTTGATTTAGCAATATTGAAATTGTAATAATTAGTTACTTTTGAATTAAGTTTAATACTGCTTCCTAAGGATAATTCTATTGAGTTTTTATCACTTAATTTTTCTTCTGTAGAGCGATAATTCTGTGCTTGGTTAAGTTTTGATTGGATATTAACCTTATCACCAGACATAATATGGTTGTATTTTAGGGTTGAATAAAAATTAATCGGTTGATTTTGGGTGGATAAAGTTAGTCCAGCGCTAATGATATTTTGACTTTGCTTTATATCTTTAAATTGCATAGAACCACTATTGTAGATGGTGTTGTTTTCTGTGTGGTCATTAATTTTAATGCGGGAATAGCTATAAGTAATTGTTGGGACTAAAAGTACATTTTCTTGTAGCTGGAAATTATATCCTAAATGCAAATTAGCACTTAGTTGCTTTGATTTTGTATGGCTAGATTCTAGAAAATTTGTATGTTCTAAATAGCTGGTTCTTCTAATTTCTGGTAATGTACTTTTGCCTAGGGTGATGTTGGACGCAATCCACGTATTTTTTGTTATGGGTAGAAAACCAAAAAAAGATAACGATAAAGAGTTTTGTTTGAAATGAAAATCTTGGTAGGAATTCTTACTATTTTGCTCGCTACTTAACATGGTGCCTAACATTAAATTGGATTGATGATATAAAAAACCTAAATTTAAATATTGAGAGAGGCCATTGTTAGCCTGGGCTTCATTATTGTGCGTAAAAGGCAATTGGGTAATATTGTAATCTAAAATAAGGTAAAATTTATTTTTTGAAGCAGTGGATTTTGTATATGAGAAATAAATTGATTAAAGATATTATTACTAATGTTACGGATTAAATTAATTTGTTGAATTGCTAAAGAACTATATTGAGTAGGCGCGTTGAGTATTGAATATAGCTTATATCCGTTTAATATAGTTTGATTATCGTAAAAGGTTAACCAAGCTCTATCGGGGTAGTCAGTGATAACACCATCTGCGCCATTTTCTTTCAAGATTTTCATATCATCAGCATTATTAACCGTCCAATATTTGGTAGCGATGCCGTATTTTTTTGCATAGTCATTAAAATCTTTGGTGCCTATTCCTAGAGTGTAAAAAAGGATTTTATGGAAAGGTAATTGCAATACCTTAAATTTAAAAAAACTTTCTGGTAAAGGTGCTCTGAATAAATAAGCAGCATAAAAGCTCAGCATGTCTATTGGGCCAGAAGATCTGTTCAAGTTGGGATGCTTTATGTCCAAATAATACAAAACACTTTGGTCAAATGATGCAACGATAGTTTGATCAACCATATTTTGTTGTTCTAAGATTGTGCTTAATTCATCAGCAGCTCGAAATCCTCTTAGAAGATTATCTTTAATTTCAATACTTAGTAAATAAGGTTTAGATTGTTGACTAATAAAATTAAGAGCATCAGATAATTTTGTGACCCAATATCATCTGGAATCGCTTCATTTCTAAGCCCTTGGTATGGGTGGTTACCATTATTGTCTGTAAAAAACTCTCCTAAATTTAATTGTCGTAATTCTTCATAAGTTTTAGAAGCAGCAGAAACGACCTCTTCTTTAAAGTATTCAACTGCATCAGAAATTCTATTCAAGCTTTTGTCATGTAGTAGGATAAGTTGATTGTCTTTGGTTAATTGAATATCAGTTTCAACGAGTCAAATATCAAAGTTTTGATTGCTGGTTGCAATTTCAAGGGCTTTTAAAGTGTTTTCTGGTGCGATACCAGAGCCTGAACGATGAGCAGAAATAATTGGTGGTTGATCATCTTGTTTAATAAGATATTTTTGGGAGTGCTGATTAAGCTCGGAGATAAAACCAAACCTAAGCTAGAACATAGAAAAAAATGACTGGCTTTGAGCATTAATTGATATCCTAATAAAAATAACACACATCAAATATTAGGCAGAATAATCATCATCAGATTGTCATAAAGTTGGCATTCTCTTGACAAGTAATTAACATAACCAAGACAAAGTAAATATTTTTTCTATAATATATTGATTTTTTAAATAATTTTAAAAGATAAAAACTTCTAATTTTATAAGTTGATTATTAGCGACATTAATTGTTAAGGATTCAGAAAGTGATGCATTTAAAATACGATTTAAATAAATTAATAAAAAGTCTGAAATGTAGTTGACATGA
>WNLJ01000019.1 GCA_017114885.1 Neisseriaceae bacterium PsAf
AGCATGGGTCGCACGAAGCTCACTCTATAGCTTTAGCTTAGAGGGAGTAGTTCACTGTATTTTAATCTTAATGCATTTAAAATCACAGAAATAGAACTTAATGACATAGCAATACCTGCGATAACAGGTGTTAAAAAACCAAAGGCAGCAAGCGGAATGCCAATGATATTATAAACAAAAGCAAAAAATAAATTTTGTTTGATGTTTTTCATGGTTTTTTGTCCGATATACAAAGCATTCACAACATCTTTTACAGTGTGATGCACAAGTGTAATACCAGAAGTTTGGTTGGCTATATCAGATCCATCACCCATGGCAATTCCAACAGTCGCTGTGGCCAGTGCTGGGGCATCATTAATACCATCTCCTACCATAGCCACTTTTTGTCCACTTTGCATGAGTTTAGTAACCTCAGAAGCCTTATCTCTAGGTGATAAACCACCAAGAGCTTGGTTTATTGGGATTCCTACTTCATTGGCAACATAGTTAACTACAGATTGTTTATCCCCACTCATGATGTAAGGTAGAATATCGTGTTCCTTTAAAATAGCAATAGATTCTTTACTATCGGTTTTTAATGGATCAGACAATGCAAAAGCACCCACAGCTTCATCGTTAATAGAAACAGCTATGATACTAGATATATCCCATATCGGGTCTAAGTGCTCAGGCAAGTTTAGTTTTGTATAAGCTAAATTTCCCACTTTTACTTGCCCAATTCCCTCAATACTTCCTTCAAGACCAGAACCAGCAACATTATTGATATTTTGTGTTTCTATCAATTGTAAATTTTTATTTTTCGCTTCTCTGACAATACTCATGGCTAGTGGATGAGTACTATTTTGCTCAATGGAAGCTGTAATTCTTAGTAGTTCTTTTTCATCAATATTAGCATTGGGAGAAAGCCAGACGCTAGAAACTGTGGGGTTTCCTTGTGTAAAGGTACCTGTTTTATCAAGAACGACAGTATTGATAGAGGCGGTGGCTTCCATAATTTCAGCATTTTTAAACCAGATGCCATTTTTTGAGCCTACGCCCATGCCAACCATAATAGCCGCAGGTGTAGCAAGACCAAGTGCACATGGACAAGCAATGACTAATACAGAAACTGCATGAATAAGTGCCTGTGAAAAATCATGAGTAACAAAATAAGTAATAATTAGTGTAATGAGAGCTATTGCTATCACAACGGGGACAAAAACAGCTGCTACTCTATCAGCAATTCTCGCAATAGAGGCTTTGGTTGATTGAGAGTCATTTAATGCCGCTACCATATCTCCTAGCAAAGTATCCTCTCCTAAGGTAGATACCTGATAGCTTATACTACCATCTGATACAATCGAACCTGCTAAAACTGAATCACCCGATTTTTTTTCAACGGGCAAGGACTCTCCTGTTAAGTGACTTTCATTGACCCATGCAAAACCAGATTCGATCACACCATCAGCACATATTTTTTCACCGGTTGTGGATTTGACCAAATCACCTACTATAATTTTGTCATAAGGTGTGTTTACCCATTCGTTATTTTTAAATATCATAGCAGTGCTTGGAAATAACGATAATAAGTCATTTAAACTATTCAAGCTATTATGTTTGGCTTTGGCTTCTATATATTTACCAAGACTAATAAAGGCAATCACCATTACATTGGCCTCAAAATAAATATACAAGTCATGATTATCGCTGAAAAAGTACATAATGCTTGAAAATAGCCAAATAGCGGAAGTTCCTAGAATGACCAGAACGTCCATATTTGCAACCCCGCCTTTGATAGAAGCAATAGCACTTTTATAAATGGGCCTAGCAAGGAAAAGCTGTACTATTGTGGATAGTATAAATTGTAACCAATAAGGCATCATAAGGGCGTGCTGGTTGGTTAACATACCCAACATACTGACTAAAAAAGGGACAGTAATAGTCCATAAAGCAATTAAACGCCAAGAAATCTTATCGATATCTTGAGATTTGGCGTCAAGAATATTTTTGCTTTTTTCTTTGGCTTCAAAACCTGTTTTATTGATAATTTCAATTAAGTCATCAAGGGCAAGTTTGTCACTATCATAAGTTACCCTTGCATCTTCAGAGGCAAAATTGACCGTAGCCTCTTTGACAGAAGTGTTTTTATTGAGAACTTTTTCAATTCTGGTTGCGCAAGCCTGGCAATTCATGCCCGAAATGTGCAATTGCACATTTTCTTGACTCATTAGAGAACTCCTACATAATAAGTAATGATTACTCTAATATTGGGTCAAATCCAGCTTCTTCAATAACAGTAGTAATTTCATTTAAATTAGTGGTATTAGGGTCGAAATCAATTGTAGCGTTTTTACTTTCTAAATCAATATCTACTTTATTCACCCCATTGGTTTTTTCTAATAGACCTTTAATACTATTAACACAGTTTTGACAAGTCATTCCTTCGATTTTAAGATTAGTTGATGACATCTAATGCTCCTTGTAATATTATTATAATTGATATTAATTATCATTTAAGTACATTTTAGTATATTTCGCCCTTTATGTCTAGTTTTGATGGTTATTTGATATATAATAAACCAATTATATTAATACTTATTATAAATTCATATAAATACTGTAAAAAACAAGTTAGAAAGACCTAATTATTTAACGATAGAGGTATTCATGCAACTAAATAATCAACTACTTTTAAAAAATCAATGTTTAATTAATGGACAATGGATAGAAAATGGATCACAAAGAATAAAGGTATTTAATCCTTCTAATGGTGAGTTAATAGAAAGCGTTCCTGCCGTTTCAGAAAAACAAATACAGTCAGCAATAAGTGCTGCTTCAAAAGCGATTGAGACATGGAAACATTTAGCAGCAGATGAAAGAAGTATTCTTTTAAGAAAGTGGTATGACCTTATTATAGAGAATGAATTAGATTTAGCTCAAATTATGAGTGATGAGCAAGGCAAGCCTATTGAGGAAGCTTTGCAAGAAGTGAGATATGGAGCTTCTTATGTAGAATGGTTTGCAGAGGAGGCAAAAAGGATAAATGGAAATATTTTGCCAGGAAAGAGTTTAAATAATAAGATTTTTGTAACTAAAGAACCAGTAGGGGTTTGTGGGTTGATTACTCCTTGGAATTTCCCCAATGCCATGATTGCAAGAAAAATGGCTCCTGCTTTAGCTGCTGGATGTACTATCATTGCGAAACCATCAGAAGAAACTCCTTTTTCTGCTTTGGCATTGGCAGAATTAGCATGCATGGCTGGTTTCCCGAGAGGTGTTATTAACATGATCACTGGAGACTCCAAAAAAATAGGTGAACTTTTAACTTCTAGTCCACTAGTACATAAAATATCTTTTACTGGCTCTACTAAGGTTGGTGAAATTTTAAAATCACAATGTGTGCCAACGCATAAAAGAACATCAATGGAATTGGGTGGTAACGCACCTTTTATTATTTTCGATGATGCGAATTTAGAAGAAGTAATGAAAGGACTAATGCACGCGAAGTTTAGAAATTCAGGTCAAACGTGTGTAGCCGCTAATCGAATTTTAGTACAAAAGAAATTTTATACACAATTTATTGAAGCTGTGAAACAGGCAGTGTCGAAATTAATCATTGGCGATCCTTATGTACAAGATGTAAAAATAGGTCCTTTAATTAATGAAGCTGCTGTTAAAAAAGTTGATAGACTGGTGCAAGATGCAATACAAAATGGCGCAGAATTAGTTTTGGGTGGTAAAACTCTAGAGTTAGGCCCGTGTTTTTATGAACCAACTGTATTAACCAATATTAAGCCAGATATGAAAATTTTCAATGAAGAAATATTTGGACCTGTGGTTGCCATCTTAACTTTTGAAAAAGAGGACGAGATTCTCGAATTAAGCAATCAAACTAATGCAGGCTTAGCAGCTTATTTGTTTACCAAAGATGTGGCGAGGATATTCCGTATTTCCAGAGAATTGCAATTTGGGATGATAGGTGTGAATACTGGGGTTATCTCTTATGCTTCTGTGCCGTTTGGTGGTGCTAAATATTCGGGTGAAGGTAGAGAAGGTTCTAAGTATGGGATAGAAGAATATCTTGAAATAAAAAGTACAGTACTTTCTGGTATTTAAACTTAGGTTTAATGAGTTTTTTAAAGATAATTTTAAGTTTTATGTTACTATATGCATCAAATTAGCATGATGTAATCATACAGGAAATGGTACATGAAAAAAGTTTTTTTAGAATTTGAGCAACCTATTGCAGAGTTGATGAGTAAAATCGACGAATTAAGATTGGTACAAGATGACTCCGCAGTAGATATTTCAGAAGAAATTGGTAAACTTCAAAAAAAAGCTGAAGATTTGACGAAATCAATTTATTCAGATTTAACACCGGTACAAACTTGGCAGGTTTCAAGACACCCGCAAAGGCCTTATACTTTAGATTTAATTAAAGGGATATTTACAGATTTCCAAGAATTACACGGTGATCGGTCATATGCAGATGATCCTGCTATGGTAGGTGGTTTGGCTAGATTTAATGGGCAATCTGTGATGGTTATTGGTCATCAAAAAGGAAGAGATACTAAAGAAAAAATTTATCGTAACTTTGGCATGGTCAAGCCTGAGGGAAATAGAAAAGCTTTACGTCTTATGCAGTTAGCAGAAAAATTTAACATTCCTTTGATTACGTTTGTTGATACCCCAGGTGCTTATCCAGGAGTTGGCGCAGAAGAAAGAGGGCAATCAGAGGCCATTGGGAAAAATCTATATGTTTTGTCTCAATTAAAAGTTCCAGTGATATGTACAGTGGTTGGTGAAGGGGGTTCTGGTGGTGCGCTTGCGATTGGCGTGGGTGATAAGGTGAATATGTTAGAGTACGCAACATTTTCAGTTATTTCTCCTGAAGGATGTGCATCTATTCTATGGAAAACAGCTGACAAAGCAGCAGAAGCAGCTTCTGCTCTAGGCATTACCTCACAACGTTTAAAACAGTTAGAATTAATTGATGATATTATCCTTGAGCCAATGGGAGGTGCACACCGAGATATTGAAGGAACTTGTCAAAACATTTCAGAAGTGCTTAATAAGCAATTAGATGAGTTAAAACAAAAAGAAATTAGTATACTTTTAAGTGAGCGAATGAATAAATTAATGTCCCATGGTAAATACACAGAAAAATAGAAGTAATTTATTTGAAGTAGTAGAGAAATCATGGTTGGGAAATTTTCCCGACCATTTTTCTTTTGAAGTGGGATTGAGTGGTGGCGTTGATTCTATTGTCTTACTGCATATTATGTGGCGCCTCAGTCAGAAATACGATTTTAAGTTGACAGCAGTACATGTGCATCATGGGTTACAACCAGAAGCAAATCAGTGGGTTGAACTTTGCACACAAATTTGTCAAGAGTACAATATTCCCTTACGGATTGAATATGTGCATGTGGATATTAATAGTTCTCTAGGTGTTGAAGCGGCGGCCAGAGAAGCTCGGTATGATATCTTCAAAAAATCACAACAATCAGTAGTCGCTTTAGCTCATCATCGTGATGATCAGATAGAGACTTTTTTGTTGGCCATGCTAAGAGGTGGTGGTTTAAGAGGCATGGTTTCTATGCCTGCTATGAGAGTATTAAAGCCAAGTAATATTATTTTATGGAGACCATTGTTATCCATTTCTAAAGTTGCAATACAAGAATATGCTCTTAAATACAGTTTAAAATACATACAAGATCCTTCCAATCTTAGCGAAAACTATACTAGAAACTGGATTAGAAAGAAATTATTACCCTTAATTCATCATAAAATTGAATTTGCGGATGAGCATATTTTACAAAATATTCTCAATTTGCAAGATGCCTTGAGTACAGTAGATGAATTAGTTTTACAGGACTATAAAAATAGTTTGGACAGAGGGAAGTTGGATATAAAAAGCTTAATGCAGCTGTCTTTAAGTAGGGAAAAAGAAGTTTTACTTTATTTTATAAAACAACATCATCTTGGGATACCTCGACAACAAAGTCTACATGCGTTTGTCGATTGGATTAATAGTCAAACTGGTGATTTTTATGAATGGCAGTTACCCAATGGCAAGATTTATAGCTATCATCAAAAAATTTGGGCATGGAGTGATAGTGATTTATTGAAAAAAAAGTTAGAGACAGGTTATTTCACGCATTCGGATATTGTTTGGAACAAGTGCAGTGGTGGAATTAATGAGGATTTTATCCAAGATAACTGGTCTATACGCAGAATAAATAAAAATGATACAATTCAAACTGAAATTGGGATTCAATCTGTTTTGAATTTACTAAAGAAAAATAAGATTCCAAAATTCATACGTCATCAATGGCCTGTTATTGTGAATGCTGAGAATGAATGCATCATCGTGATAGGTTTAAGAGTTGATGTTCGATATCAAGAAATTGACGGATTAGTGCCTTGTATAGAAAGCTTGGAGTTATATTTAAGGTAGGGAACTAAAGAAAAGCTATACTGTCCAAATAACAGCTTAAAGCAAGAAAAAATATGACAAATACCGTAAGTAAAAAAGAAGGTAATGTGGATCAAATATTAATAGAAAAAGCTCAACAGGGAGACTCTAAGGCTTTTGATATGTTGGTTGTTAAATATCAAAGAAGGCTTAGTGGAGCGATGACTCGTTTTTTAAAAGACGAGCATGAAATACAAGATATTGTCCAAGAAGCTTTTATTAAAGCTTACCGTGCTTTACCTAATTTTAGAGGTGATAGTGCCTTTTTTACGTGGTTGTATCGCATTGCTGCTAATACGGCTAAAAACTATTTAAGTTCAGGTTTAAAAAAATACTTAGTTTTGGATAATGATTTTAAAGATGAAGAGAGTATGACCGGGTGGATAGAACAAACACCTGATTATAATACACCAGAGACAGCTTTTCTGAATCAAGAAATTATTCATACCGTTGGTGAGGCAGTGGAAAATTTACCAGAAGATTTACAAGTGGCTATTACTTTACGAGAAATAGAAGGTTTGTCATATGAAGAGATTGCAGAGAAAATGAATTGTCCGGTAGGAACGGTTAGATCTAGATTATTTAGAGCAAGAGAATTAATTGCAAAGGATTTACGTCCCGTCTTGGACACAGCGGAAAATCAAAGGTGGTAATATGGAACGGAATGAAAAGTTTGAATTAATATCTGCATTGATGGATGGGGCATTAACTTCTGATAAAGAAATGCAACGAGCAGTGGATTTATTGCTAAACGATATAGAGTGTCAAAAAAAATGGGAAGAATACCATGCCATCGGTTTAAGTTTGAAGAATTTAGATCAAAAGGGTGCTCAAAAAGATCAACAACCATTAAAAACAGTTTCTGTAAAAAATTCTCAAAAATCCTCTACAAGAATTTTTAAAATTGGATTTTTTTTAGCTGCTACTGTCACAGCTTTAGGGGTTGGCATGGGATTTTTCTTGAATCAAAATTATTCTTTTAAACCAGACTACAATATGATGATGACAGGTTTGTCGAATGGAAATTCTAAGGTAGCAATGTCTACTTTTATGTCTGATAATAATAGATATGATGTGGTTGATGACCCTGAATATGTTAAACAGCAACGCTCTTTGGATAATGGTTTTTTACGAGCACATGAGAGTTCAAGTAATACGGGTGGGATTATTCGTGTTTCTTTTCCAAGCAAAAATAACGAGTCAGGGCAATGGAAATGAAAAAGTTTATACTAATTTATTTAGTTTTACTTCCTAGTGTTCTTTTTGCCGAAGATGCTTGGCGCGCGTTAGATCAGATTTCATTTTCAGCAGTAGCTGCGAATTTTATTGGTACCATGCAAGTTTCAAGTGATGATAAACAGTTATCAGAACAATACCGAGTTTTTTTTAGAGAAGATGATGGCGATACAACGATGAAAATTGTTTCATCGGGGCAACCCAATGGAGAAATCATTAAAACAGATTCTAATGTTCGGTTGTATTCAGATACCAAAGAGGGTTTGTTGAAATTGCATTTTCTGAATTTTAATCGTTATCCTAATTTCTTACCAAGTAATCCAAGCATTCTAAAATCCTCATATCGCTTGGATTTGGGCGCTAAAGATAGAGTGGCTGATAAAAGTTGTCAGTGGTATTGGTTGTCGCCTAAGACAAATAAAGATTATTATTCAGTAGGGTTTTGTGCAGATAAAAAAAATTATTTCCCTCTAACGTATGTGTATAAAGATCCGAATACAGGTGAGGAAGTTGAGAAAATAAGATTTTCTGATATTTCCTATGAGTCTCCTTCTGATTCTCAATTGCAATTGCAAAAAAAATATAAATTGAATAATACTGTCAATAACCCTATGTCATTTAGTCGAAAAATGAATAGAAATGGTCAGGTAAATGACGATTTTATTAAAAATTTGCCTGAGGATTTTTATATTATTTCAGAAAAAAATAGCAGTAATAAAAATTTTAGATACTATTATCTGTCAAACGGCTTAGTTTATATGTCCTTATTTGTTCGTCCTGTAAAAAAATCTACAGATATTCAAAAATCAAAAATAGAGATTAAACAAGCCAATATTTATGGTCCGATTAATCAAATGGAATATACAGATAGTCAATATAAAATTGTTTTAGTGGGTGATATGCCTTTTAAAGCGATGAAACAATTTATTTCAGATACAAGTTTTAAGGATTAAGATATCTTTAATTTTTAAGATAAATAGTGGATATTCTCGAAAAATAGCTAATTTGTGACTTAGAGCTGGTTGTTTGAATTTTCATTTGTTTAAATCTCGGAAGAAATTAGAGAAACTATTGAGGATTAGAAACATTATAATGAAAAGATACTTTATAGTAGTCTAAGTCTAAATTACTTATCACCTAGACAATACTTAGTAGATAATTGATCAGATATCAATTTCTCTGTGTTGTAATTGATATTTTGAACTACTTTTTTTTCGACCAAACTAAAATTCCTTATTGATATGCCATTGTTAATGGTATTTGCCTCTAGTTATTTGGTCAAAGTGTTGATTGAATAGGTTTAATCTGTCTTGATGGTAGCTTATGGTGTTACAGTATTTTTTAATCATTTATTTAATTTTAATTAGGGAACTATAAAAACAGATATTTTATGACCCTTCTTCATCAGATTCTAGTTAATAAACACTATATTTTGCACTAGAAAATAAAAATTTATTTAATGACGATATAATCTTGGCTATTTTTCCAAATAGGGTCATTTCT
>WNLJ01000011.1 GCA_017114885.1 Neisseriaceae bacterium PsAf
GCTTTGCAAGTGCTCAATATTATAAAAAAAAGTCAACGATTACCTTTGAAATTTTGCAGGAAGAGATTAGGTATTTCCGGGCACCTAGGCAGGCTGAAGAAAAATTAGGGGCGAATATAGGTACTGTGTATGCTACTTTAATTTCTCCCGCTTTGGATGGGGGATACCAATGGCGATTTGATAGTGGCAATGATGTATTTGCAGCGGATATGTGTGATGAGAAATTTCTAGAGAAGGTTGACAAAAAGGAAATTTCATTTACGCAGGGAGATATTTTTCAGATGGAACTGGAAACCACACAGATTTTAAATGATCTAGGAAAAATTAAGAAGGAGTACAAAGTAATCAAGGTTCTTGGTATTCGTAATGAGGCGATACAATTGAATCTTCTTTTGAATGAGTGGACTAGTTGTCAAATTTTGTTAAAAGGAGTCAATTTAAATGGAATATACAGTCCAAGAAGTTGCAGATCTAGTTGGTAAAACTAGACAAACAATTTATAGTTATTTAGACAGCGGTAAACTTTCTTTTACATTATCTGACAATAATACCAAATTGATTAATGCAAGTGAGGTTTTAAGAGTTTTTCCTGAAGTAGCTAGTAAAATAGCACATATAGAAAAAGAGAAAAATAATATTAATGTTGATTTAAAAGTTTTAGAATTACAACAAGAATTGACAAACAAGTTAAATGAAATTGAAAGAATTAGACAAGAATTAACATTTGAAAAAGAAAAAAATGAGTTGTTAAATAGAGAGAATAGAGTATTAAATGATTTTAATGAAACGTTAAAAAAACAATTGCCAGATTTAACAAATAAAAGTCAAGAAGTAGGTAATCCTAGACAAGAAAAAAAAGGATTTTTTAAAAGATTATTTCGTTAAAAAATTTGTTAATTAATGTCTAAATTTGTCAATTCACTTGACAAAATAGACGTTAAATTAAATATAAGTTGTTTAAAAACAAAATGTTAAATAGAATTCACATTACGCGTAATAATCATTATGTTAAATTAATTGTTCGGTTTGGATTAGGCTATGGGAAACTTTTCATCTAGCTCTTCGGTACTAGACTTACTTAACCAGACAGGGTTATCAGACATTTTAAATAATCCTTCAGTAACTGATATCTATATTAACCAACCAGGCGAGGTATTCATAGAAACATTAAAAGGAATTGATAGAATCACCTTAGACAGTTTGGATTACGCTTCTTTATATCGCTTAGCAAAAGCATTATGTATTTACAATGCACTAGATTTTACAAATTACAGTCACGCAGTTTCTTTACCTAATGGAGAAAGAGGACAAATTATTTTACCTCCTGCAGTTGAAGACAATACAATCGCATTTGCTATTCGTAAAACCTCTGATCAACGTTTAGAGGCAGATAATTGGTATGCTACTGGTCGGTTTGACAATGTACTCAATGTCTCTAATATTGAGCATTGGCAAAAATATAATGATGATCCTAGTATTAAAGATGAGATTTTTTTAAAAGATTGGGAACATGAGTTAATCAGATTAACCAATGGTTCTTCACAAGATATATTACAAGCACTGCCCATTATTGTGGAACATAAATTAAATTCGGTAATGGTAGGCGCTACAGGTTCGGGTAAAACTATGTTTAGTCGCACCCTGTCTGACTTGATTAGCCCTCAAGAGAGAATCATCACTCTAGAGGACGTACACGAATTAGAACTTCCTAAACAGCCTAATAAATTACATTTACTCTACAAAGAAGGGCAAATCACTGCTAGAGAATTATTATTTGCTTGTATGCGGTTAAAACCCTCTCGGATTTTAATCACTGAAATTCGCAGTGATATTGCTTGGGATTATTTAACCGCTCTCAATACTGGACATCCAGGAGGTATCACCTCCGTACACGCAAATAGTGCTACTGATGTTTTTAACCGTGTTGCAACTTTAGCCAAAGAATCAGAATCCGCTAGAAATTTGGATTTTCCATTTATTTTAAATACAGTCAAATCAACCATTGATATTATTTTCTTTTTTGAAAGAACTTATCTTAAGCAAATTTATTACAATCCATATGTGAAATATTTAGCCAAGAGAGGGATTTGGTAATGGAAACACCAACACTCTTGATACGAAAACTATTAGGCTTTCTTTTGTTTTTGTTGTTACTGATGGTTTTGTTGTACGTTTCTTTATTTGGCATGGGACAAGTATTTTCTCATCTCACTCATTACCAATTTAGGTTTGATATTCTGGTGAGAGCATTTTATTTAAAAGACCAGCTAAGTTCTCTCAATCAAATATTTTTATATGCCTGCTGGTTTTTTGCGATTGTAATTCCATTACTGCCCGTATTTTTCACCCTCATTCTCAAATTCTCCAACCCAAAACCATCACTGCATGGAGATACTCGCTTTGCCAATATAGTTGAGCTGAAAAAAAATAAACTTATTCATGACAAACCACCAACTGATGGCATTTTAATGGGAACTTTAAAAAATAAATTTATCGCCATGACAGGACAAAATTCTGTATTTTTATTTGCCACTCCTGGCACGGGTAAAACCATGTCCGTCATTATCAATAATGCTTTAAATTTCCTAGGGTCTACTTTATTTTTCGACCAAAAATATGAAATATTTAAGATGACTGCAGGTTTTCGCAAACAAATCAGTGAGGTTCATTTACTCAATTTTTCAGGTATTTTACCCCCAGATTTGGCTGAAAAGTACCAACAAGAAGAAGTCAGTGCTTGTTGGAATCCTTTTACCTATATCAGTTCTGACCCTAGACATCGCCAAAATGATTTACGCAAAATGGCGCATGTTTTGTTTGAGAAAGATTTGAAAAATAACAAAGACGCCTATTTTGCCCAATCTGCAATTAATTTGTTTGTGGGCATGGCCATGCTCATGTTCGAGATAGGGGAGAAAGTCACACTGGGCAATGTGATGTCTAAAATGATTATTGACGCCAATCAATATCAAAATTTTAACGAATATATTAAAAATTTGATGGCCGTCTATCGTGACGATTTGAGTGAAGAAACCGTAGAGGTCCTATCGATTTTTATGGACGGCAATACCAAATCATCGCAAGACGTGTTAAGCACCATGCGCAAGACCTTTGCTTTCTATACAGGTGAACGCATTTCTACGCTTACAGGTTCAGACAGCTTTGACTTACGAGATTTACGCAAAAATAAACTCTCGATTTATGTCGGTGTCCAGCAAGATGATATTGAAATCTATACACCATTAATGAAATTGTTTTTTTCTCAAGTCGTGAGCACGCAAATCAAATTAGGCACAAAAGAACAAAATAAGGAAATTAGAAACCAATGCCTGATGATTTTAGATGAGTTTGGCGAACTAGGCGATATTAGCATCATCCAAAAGATGATGACGCTGATGAGAGGCTACGATATACGTTTATTGGCTGTATTCCACAATTTGTCACAATTACGTGAAAGTTATGGTGCCGATAGAGCAAAAACATTCTTAAGCACTTTTCAGGGACAAATCATCTTTACTCAAGCAGTACAAGAAGATGCCGATGCCATGAGTACTTATATAGGTTTTTATACTGAAAAATCGACAAGTAAAGGACGTACAAAGGGTAAAAACAGCTTATCAAATTCAGTTAACATTTCTGATCAAAAAAGAGCCTTAGTCTTACCGGATGAACTCAAGCAAATGCCAATGAATGAGTGTATTCTCACATTTCAAGGCACTTATCCAGTTAAAGCAAAAAAAACCATATACAGTGATATTAAATCGTTCAATGAACGTGTTAATTTGCCATTGCCTGATGTACCAATACTGGATTTTGAACAAAGAAATCAAAACAAACCGATCAAAGAAACAAACATGCTAAAAACCAATGTTTCAGGGTTTGTAAAATCCATTTTAAATGATGCCAATATTGACAATGTTGATGGAATCATTGCTCAATATTACGCGCCTCCAACCCCTATTCAACAAGGAGATTAACACATGGAATCCTCAATACAAGAAATAGAAAAAGCCTTAACTTATGTGGACTCACAAGAAAGAGACATTTGGGTGAAAATCGGCGCAGCGTTAAAAACCGAACTAGGCGAGGATGGTTTTTTTCTATTTGATAGATGGTCACAGGGAGCCACGAATTACAATGCGCGAGATGTCAAAACCAACTGGAAATCATTCAAAGCTGGGCGCATCAATATTGGTACTTTATTCCATTATGCCAAGCAGGGTGGTTATCAACCGCAGAAAAATCCTTCTTTCATCAGAAATTCCATAAGGAATTTAGCTAGGAAAAATTTAGAAAATCAAAAAGTCATAGAAGCACAACAACGGCAACAAGCAAAACAAAAATCACAACGTATTTGGAATAGCGCCCAGCCTGTGTCAAAACACAATTATCTTGATAAAAAGTTGATTCAAAATCCACAAATCTTAAGGCAACTCAGACAAACCACCATTAATGGTGCTAATTTGCTTTTTGTCCCCATACAAGACATCAACGGTGAAATACAATCCTTGCAATACATCAACGAAGACGGCACCAAACGCTTTACCGCTAATGGCGAAACCAAAGGAAATTTCTTACTACTTGGCGATGCAGAACAAGCAAAACAAGAGTTAATACTTGCAGAAGGGTTGGCAACAGCCTCATCAATTTTTGAAGCCACTGGCAAGCCAGTATTAGTGACTTTTAATGCAGGGAACATGGTCGCAGTGGCTGAGAAATTAGCCCAACACGACTATTCCAAAAACTATATTCTTGCCATTGATAACGATTCAAGTGCTACTGGGCTTAACAAAGCATTACAAGCTCAGAAATTCTTACCTGAAGCACAGATTATAGCTCCTTCTTTCACGAAAGCAGATGTGGCCAAATTCCAAGAAGAGTTTGGTCAACTGCCCTCAGATTTCAACGACAAGCATCTATTGTCCGGTATTGACAGCATTCAACATCAATTTCACATTCCTATGAACCAGGAGCAAAGCATACCTCAACCACAATATTCGGTTGAAAATTCATATGATTCACCAGTAAACATCGAATCCCAAGAACAAATTGAAGAATATCACAGCATGATGTATTCCGAATCATTGGAAACTGAAGTAAGTGGCATTGAAATTGAACCAAGCGTTGAACCAGACGAATTACAAAATAGTATTGAAGTCGCTGAGCCAGAAATTGAGCAATCTCAGGCATATATTGAAGAAATCACGCCCGAAAAAATTCCTCCGAGAGCTAAACTCGATTTCGGAGTTCAAATTTCGACAAGCCCTAGCAAAGCGGGCCGAGAATTACAAAAAGAAATAGCACAACCAACTCCAGAAGAAGCCATGAAACCAAAAATCATATTAAATCTTGATTACGAGGTGCCTGCTTCCCTGAAAAAAATATATTTAATTGAAAATGGTAAATTTTTTGATGATAAATACAATTTGCAATTCAAAGATTTCGGCAATCAACTGAAAACTCAAAAAACGGACGAACAAACCGTGAGAAACATGATTGATATCGCTCAGGCTAAGAACTGGCAGAGCATCAAAGTGAAAGGCTCCCGTGAGTTCAAATTAAAAGCTTGGATAATCGCTTCTGAACGTGGTATTGAAATATCTGTCTTTAAACCAAACGCACAAGAATTAGCTCAATTGGATAAATTCACTCAATCCTTTACTAACTCCATCTCAGATAATAAAAGCAAAGAGCTTAATCAAAACCAAAGCGTTAACAATGCAAAAACCCCCGATAACTTAGAAAAAACTCAACAACCTTTAGCACAAACACCTGAGTTATTCAAAGTGGTGGATTTTGGTGAGGCTCATTATGCGTTTGATGAAAAAAATGACCTGAATTTTTACCTCAAGCTGGAGAAAAATGGTCAACAACAAACGTTATGGGGCAAAGAAATTCCCGATGCTCTCGCAAAAGAAAATATCCAAAAGGGTGATTTTATTGTGTCCGCGGAACGAACTGGCAAAGAAGCCGTCAAAGTCAAAACCAATGAGTACGATGAACAAGGTAATTTTATCGGCCAAAAAGAAATTGAAACCTATAAAAACATTTGGAAAATCACCAAACCAGAACAAGTTCTTGAGCAACCCATTGAAAATAGTGAACACAAAGAGAATATAAAAGCAAACAAAGAAGTTGAGCCTATCAAAGAAGCTGAATCCATGGCAACAGAAACAGTTCAGGCTGAACCGGAAGTAGTAAACAAAACCATTCCTGCAAATTTATTCACCGTGATTGATTTTGGCAAAGACCATAAAAACTTCGATCCAGAAAATGCCAAAAGTCATTTTTTACAGTACCAAGATCAGGAGGGCAATAATTACTATCTTTGGGACAAAAAAATACCTGAATACCTGCATACCTCAAAAATCAAAGTTGGCGATTTAATTTATGAACCAAAAATCACCAAAATCACTGAAAAAAACTTTATGAATGAGAAAAATGAAGTAGTCCAATATCAAGAAAAGTCTTATCGCATTGACAAATATACCGAGCCCAAAATACAAAAACAGGATGCTATCTACAAAGTTATTGAATTTGGCAATGGCATTGACAAGAATGGTGAGAAAAACTTTTTCCTGAAATTGGAGCAAGGTGGTGAGCAAAAGATTTTATGGGGAGAAGATCTAAAAGAACAAATCAAAACCCATCAAATCAGTGCGGGTGACCAACTAGCCAAAGTTAATTTGGTCAATGGGAAATTCGAAATACAACCGTTAGTGATTTCGCAGTCAAAAAATCAAAGTAAACTGGTTGGCCAAATGGAAGAGCGTGCTGAAAACGAAATTACCGAACAAAGCAATCATTCGGCCAAAGAAAAAGAAAGAGAAAAACCACAGACAGTGACAGAGCAAATGCTCTCCAACGCTCGAGATAATTATCAGTTAGTTAGTAAACAGTTGAGTAAAAACGACCAAGTAAAGCTTAAATTCTATGAAAATGAAATCAAGAAAGTTATTGAATCTTTAACGCCAGAAGAACAGCAAAAAGCATTGTATACTTACTATGAGAAAGCCGGTAAAGATTTTATACGAGGCGCTAAACTGGAAATTCCCAGGCAATTCTTAATGCCTCAAACCGCACAAGAAGTAACAAAAACGATTGAAACGAGCAAAGAAATTTCTTATTGAGAACGATAATGAATAAAAAAATCGACGAATTATTTTTTACCAGGAGCATCGAAAAAAAACATCTAGCACCGCGTATCCCTCTGCGTGAGGGGTACGGTGCTAGAAATCTATTAGCATCAGCGGATAATGCCCCTCAGGTAGTAGTCAAAATACCCAGAAGACATGGAAATTCCAAAGGACTGAACGGTATCACCAATCATCTAGATTACATCAGTAGGAATGGGGAATTGGAAGTAGAAGACCAAGACGGAAATATCTATCACGGCAAAGAAGAACAGAAAGAAATTATCCAGGATCTCAAAAAACTAGGCATTCCGCAAGAAAGCAAACGTAGAGAAGCCATTAATTTTGTGTTCTCTATGCCTCCAAAAACAGACCCTATAAAACTTAAAAATGCAGTACGTAATTTCGCTCAGGAACAGCTAAAAAACCATCCATATTACTTCACTCTTCATACCGACGAACCTCACCCTCATGTTCATTTATGTGCCATCATTGAGGGTAAAAATGGCAAAAGACTACATATTTCAAAACCAGACTTAATGGAGTACAGAATTCAGTTTGCTGACCATCTCAGAGACCAAGGTATTCAATGCACAGCAACCTATAGAATACATCAAGGAAAAGAAAGAAAATATCAAAATTCAACCATTGAGCATATAAAAAAAAGAGGGGGAATTTCTTATGTAGAAAAAAATAAAAATTCAGAAAAAATTTACTTAAAATCTGAAAATCCATTGCAACAAAAAATTGAACGTTCTCTGCAAAAAATTAAAAAAAATTACACACAAATTTCTGATATTTTTACGCAAAATAATCAGAAATTTGAAGCAGAAAAAATGTCAGTTCTTTTTGAAAAATTCATTATTAATTCGCAATCAATTCCTCAAAAAAATAACCGCAAAGAATTTACTGAACAATCTCAAAATAACCAGCAAAATTTAGCTCAGGAATCACGTCAGATTGATGACGATTTTGAGCGAGAAAGATAATCCAGATTCCCTAAAATTATTACTTGAATTAGTTCATTATAATCATCTATTTTTGTGATTAATTCATTTAATAAATTAACCGTTATTTCATTAACAGCATCATATTCATTTCTGTTTAACTTTTTGGCGATTTGATTCAGATTTCGACCAATTGCGACCAATTCATAATTATATTCTTTCAAAGTTTCTATTTCTAACTGACTTAAAACTGTCTTTTTATTTTGAATATAATTAATTAAAAATGTATTGATAATTTTATTCACACTGGTGTAATGCTTATTAGCAATCTCTTTCAAATGAACATACAATTCCTCTCCCATATTTAATAAAAACTTTTTCTTATAGTGAGCATTTTTCAGTAATGATTCCTCAGCTAAAGGTACTCTCTTTTCAGCATTTTCTAAATCTCCGCTATTTAAAAAATCACTTAGTAAAATATTCGCTTCTTGCCCTATCGAATTTCCATTTTTTCGAGCTAATTCTCTCAATTTCTTATACAATTCGTCATCAATTCTTATCGCCGCCATTTTTAATATAAATCCTTATTTTATAAAATATATTACATATATATATGTTTTTTGTTGCACTTATATATGTATGTCTTTTTCATTATAGTTAACCATGATACCAAAAACATTGAATATATTATATTGTAACTATTTTATATATACTATGTTGCAAAGTTATATATACGACTAAATATTATCATTTTTTATAACTATTTTTTTTATCAAAAAATATCAGTGAACTTAATAAACATAAAAATCATAATCTAATTATATCAATGTTGCAATATTATATTAATGTTGCATAATTATATTAATTATGCTATCCTGCATTTTAGTTTATGACGGGTGGGGCAAACTACACAACAAACACGCACTGCAAATTTTTCATCA
Source organism: Neisseriaceae bacterium PsAf (assembly GCA_017114885.1). Classification (GTDB taxonomy): domain Bacteria; phylum Pseudomonadota; class Gammaproteobacteria; order Burkholderiales; family Neisseriaceae; genus QFNR01. Next base: position 9,022 of record WNLJ01000011.1, read on the forward strand.
GGAGCAAACTCAAAATGCATTCAAAAATATATCGGAAATCTCTAATTTCATATTTCATCACTTTG
>WNLJ01000023.1 GCA_017114885.1 Neisseriaceae bacterium PsAf
TATCAAAGTGGATCGCGATGATCCGATTTGGAAAAATAGCAAAGACTATATTATTATCAAATAGATTTAGAAGTTAGTTTAAATAATCTTCCTTAATATTCACTTTATTTTTGATAGTACGCTGTTTGTGCGATAATCTTTTGATATTGCTCTGGGTAGAACTTTTTAGTGACTGCTAAATGTGAACGTAATCTGCCTTTTAAGGTGTTTTCTCCTGCATTTTTGAGTAATGGATTTTCAGGGCTGCTTTGTGGGCCCGTAGCCAATTGTTTTAATTCGGATGGTAAATCCAAAATAGGAATTTGTCCTGCATATAAACTAGGAGTCAAAAAGTAAGCAACAGAATAACGATCAACAGACTGTTTTGGGCTAATAACCTGATGAATATTGGCCACTAAATAACCATTAGTCGCCAATTCCAATACTTCGCCAATATTGATGATAAAGGCATTTTCCGCATAGGGAACATCAATCCACTTATTGTCTTTGGTATAAACTTGTAGGCCACCAACCTTATCTTGCAACAATAAAGTTAGGATACCTGAATCTTTATGTGGACCAAGACCTTGTTTTTGAGTTTCATCATCGGTACCAGGATAGTGAATTATTTTTAATAACTCATTAGGTGTTCCTGTGACAAAATCATCTAAACTATTTTCCGGTAAATCAAGGGCTACTAAAACAGCATGTAATAAATCAATACTTATTTTTCGTAAGTCTTTTTGCCATGCTGTAATGACTTCTTTAAAACCTGCTAATTCTGGCCACTGATTGGGCCCTTGTAAGCGCAACCAAGGTTGATTGTGTGGGATGTTGTCAAGGGCTTCTAAATCAGCACCGATATCTATTTGCTCCCGATTATCCTGTGCATGATAAGTAATTTCTTCTAAAGCATGGGTATAACCACGAAAATGAGGTGATTGGTGCATTGCTATTTTTTCTTTTTCTTCATAGGGGAGTTCAAAGAATTGTTGACCAATCGTTTGAATTTCTTCAAAGCGCTCAGGCTCTATACCATGTCCTATTAAATAAAAAAAGCCAATCTCTCTCGAAAGTATTCTTAAATTTTGGTAAAAATTCTCTCGTAATAAAGGATTGTATAAATCACTAAAATTAAGAATGGGTAATTCGTTTGAGGAAATATTGGCCAAGTTCATAGCAGTTTCCTTGTGTAAAGAGGTCGTTGTTCAAAGTAACAGTATCTAGTTTATTTTCAATAAAATGATGTTTAAAGTAATTTATGCTTTATTAGTTATGAGAATTGGTTATAAGTCAAAAATGATTGAATTTATCTTAACTTGTTATTTGCCAAGAAAAGAATTAAACTGACTGGTTTTTCAAATTTATTTTATCAAAATCATTTTCAATATGGATGTTTCATCATGAAAATACTTAGAGCCAATAATAAAGAATGGCTTCCTATTTATATTTTAGCGGTTGCTGTTTTCGTTATGAACACCAGTGAGTTTTTACCCATTGGTTTGCTGACAGATATATCAACGAGTTTTAATATGCCTGTTTCTCAAACAGGGCAGATGGTCACTACTATGCTTGGGTGGTGTCTTTAAGTTGTATTCCTATGGTTCTATTAACAGCAAAATTTAATCGTAGGCAGTTATTTTTATTGGTTTTTTCTTTATTCATCATTTTACAATTATTTTCTGCATTCTCTTCAAGTTATGAAATATTGGTGCTATCCAGAGTAGGCATCGCATTGTTGCATACTGTTTTTTGGGCGGTGGCCCCTCCTTTGGTTTATCGGCTAGCACCATTAGGGAAAAAAGAAACGGCACTTGGTCTTATTATGATAGGAACAGGTTTGGCCTCGACCTTAGGCATACCTTTGGGAACTTTTGTTGGTCAGTATTTGGGTTGGATAAGTGCCTTTGTTTTAATTGCAATGATTTCTTTGTTGTTATTAATTTTGTTATTTTTCACATTGCCATCCTCTCCGAGTCAAAATACTTCATTAATGAAATCATTCAAAACAGTGCTTACTTCTCCAGTTGTGCTTAGCTGTTACATCATACTCGGATTAATCATCACTGGGCATTTTACAGCTTACACTTATATTGAGCCATTTTTAAAAGAAATTGTGCACTTAAGTGACCCTTTTATTGTGATTGCCTTGTTAATATCAGGATTAGGAGGGGTTGTCGGGGGAATTGTATATCCCAAGTGTTTTAACTATGGTAGTTACCTGAATATTATTTCTTTAATACTACTGTGCTTATCATTAGTACTATTGCAATCAATCGGTGCTTATCCATGGATGTTATTGATTTATTTGTTTATATGGAGTATTAGTTTGAATTTGCTCGCATTACAATTACAAACAACGGTTATTCGAGAAGCGAGTACACATTCTGACTTAGCAATTGCCATTTTTTCGGGTGTTTTTAATATCGGGATTGGATTAGGTGCTTTAGTGGGAGGAAAGGCTCAAGAAAGCTATGATTTAAGTATGATTGGCTATGTTGGCGGTATATTTATTTTAATGGCAATTATCTACTATGTGGCCTTTTGGACAGTAAGTCGATATCAACTAAAAAAAGTAAATTAATATCAAAATACTAAGAACTCTTGTTTGATTCGAACAAGAGTTTTTTAGCATTATTTATATAGATTAATATTATTAAAAATAATTTATCGATAGTTTTAATTAGCATAGTAATGATTAATCCACATCTTAGAAATAAGGGTTATAATAAATCTATCAACAAATGAAAGGAGAAAAAAATGTTTGAGAATAAAGAAGGTCAAAAAATTCCTAGCGTTACATTTCATACTAGAAAGAATGATGGATGGGTAGATGTTACTACTGATGAAATTTTTAAAGGAAAAAAAGTAGTATTATTTGCGTTGCCTGGTGCTTTTACCCCAACTTGCTCTTCAAGTCACTTGCCACGTTATAATGAATTATATGATGCTTTTAAAGAAAACGGTATTGATGACATTGTGTGCTTGGCAGTTAATGATACTTTTGTGATGAATAAATGGCAACGTCAAGAAAAAGCGCCTAATATTATTTTCCTACCAGATGGTAATATAGAATTTACTAAAGGCATGGGCATGGATACTTTAAAAGATGATTTAGGATTTGGTGTTCGTTCATGGCGTTATTCTATGTTGGTTAATGATGGTGTAATTGAAAAAATGTTCATAGAACCTGAAAAACCAGGCGATCCATATGAAGTTTCAGACGCAGATACCATGTTAAAATACATTGCGCCAGATTATGAAGCAAGGCCATCAATTACCATCTTTACAAAACCTGGATGCCCTTATTGTGCGCATGCCAAGAAACTATTAAAAGAGCATGATTATCCTTATGAAGAAATCGTATTGGGTAAAGATGCAACTACAGTTTCTATCCAAGCAATTACAGGAAAAACTTCTACACCTCAAGTATTTATTGGTGGTGAATATATTGGTGGTTCGGAAGAATTAGAAAAATATTTTAAGAATAAATAATTAAAGTGTTAATGATTGTATATAGCAGTTAATGACTTTCATTAACTGCTATTAATTTTTAGAGGTTAAATAACATGAAAATAATTCAAGCAGATGTTGTGATTATAGGTTCAGGTTCAGCAGGAATGTCTGCCTATCGCGCGGCACGTAAGCACACGGATAAAATAGCCATTATTGAAGGAGATCAATTTGGGACTACTTGTGCTCGCGTTGGGTGTATGCCATCAAAATTATTAATTTCAGCGGCCAATGCGAATCATCACGCACAAAACACGGATGCATTTGGAATTCATGTTAATGGGCAAATTGAGGTCAATGGACAAGAAGTAATGCACAGAGTCAAATCAGAAAGAGATCGCTTTGTTGGTTTTGTTATTGACACTATAGAAAGCTATAACCCTCAGCATGTAATTAAAGGATGGGCAAAATTTATTGATGAGCATACAGTAGAGGTTAATCAAGAACTAAGGATTGAAAGTAAGGCATTTGTCATAGCAACTGGTTCTCGTCCAAGAGTTAATGAAGAATGGAAGATATTAGAAGACAAACTTCAAGTCAATGATGATGTCTTTTATTGGGATGATTTGCCAAAGAGTATTGCGGTGATGGGAACAGGTGTTATCGGTCTTGAAATCGGACAAGCATTAAGTCGCTTAGGTGTGAGAACCGAAATCTTTGGCCGTACAGAAAATATTGGGGGGATTTCAGATCCTGTCGTATTAAAAAAAGCACACCAAGTATTTGAATCAGAGTTAAATATTCATTTTAATACCATACCCAAAGTTTCTTTGGAAAACAATAAAGTACGCCTAGAGTATGCTAACACAGTAGATTATGTTGATTTATTTTTAGCAGCAAGTGGTCGTGTTCCTAATACAGATCACTTAGGATTGGAAAACACAGGGGTTCAATTAGATAAAAAAGGGGTACCTATTGCAGATCCAGATACTATGCAAACCAGTGTACCACATATTTTTATTGCAGGAGATGCATCTGATCAATTGCCTTTATTGCATGTGGCATCTGATCAAGGGTTTACTGCGGGTAATAATGCAGCTATCTATCCTAACATTGAAAAGGGTTTGGTCAGAAGTCGTTTATCGGTTGTGTTTTCAGAACCTGAAATTGCGGTTGTTGGGCAAAGTTATCGAGAGTTAGACTTAGATAATACAGTTATAGGAATGGTTGAATTTGAAAATCAAGGTCGCTCTAGAGTGATGTTGGTCAACAAGGGAACACTTAGGGTTTATTTTAATAAAAAGACCAAAATATTTCTAGGGGCTGAAATTTTTGGACCTGCAACAGAGCATATTGGTCATTTATTGGCTTGGTCTCATCAAAGTGGCTTAAACATTGATCAAATGTTGGAAATGCCTTTTTACCATCCGGTGATAGAAGAAGGCTTGAGAACAGCTCTTAGAGATGCAAAAGCACAGTGGGATTAGAATTATAAAATACCAGTCATTGATAATGCTCTCAATGGCTAGTACAATAGCATACTGTTTTTATTGGGAAATTAAAAATATGGAAAAGCCGAGGCAAATTAAGTTTAATTCAATTACTATTAGTTCGGCACAATAAATCGTTCAACTCCTATTTATTGTGGCGTTCGATCAATAGGAGTGTGATATGTTTACTCATTTTAATAATAAAAAGAAATTAGAGAACAAAACAGAATTTTATTCTCTACTAGCTAGAAAAAATACCTTACAAACGCTATCTTTGTTAAATACTTCCAAACACGGTTTAACTCAAAAAGCCAGTCAACAACGTCGTGACTTTTATCGTAAAAGATATGCAGATTCTAATATCAATTTAGACCATTTTCTAACATTATTAAGACAATTTTTTCTATTAAAGAAAGAAACCATGCATGAAAAAGAAAAATGGATGGTTACGGTAAGAAGGCAGTCTGGAAATGGCATTCCAATTACTTTTGAAATTCCGCACCATGAATTAGTGCCAGGAGATATTATCCAAGTAAAAAAAGGCGATATTATTCCAAGTAATATTAGGATATTAGCATCTAATCATTTAGTTGTTAATCAAGCCTGTTATATAGGTGTAAAAGATTATCAAAAAAAATACCCATGTGAGAAAATACTTGATTGGAGTACTGAAGACAAATTGGTTTATATATCAATGCTACAATTACCTCAATTTTGTTTAGTGGGAACAGAAGTTGTATCGGGTACGGCACTGGCAGTTGTTTTAACTGCAAGCAATAAAAATTATTTTTCTCAGCTTAAACAAGAAGTGAATAAAAAATATAAGTTATTAAACCAAGGTGATTAAGTATTTATACAATCAATATGCATATTACTGAAGGGCACTTTTATATGAATAATCTATCTTCAAGTTTATTGGCTAGTCCTACTGGGCTTGCTTTTTTAAACCTTGCTCTGGCATTTGTATTAGGGATGTTAATAGGCATAGAGCGCCAGTATCGACAAAGAACAGCGGGCTTAAGAACCAATGTATTGGTTTGTTTAGGTGAGGCTATGTTTGTGAATATGGCTACTCATTTTGGTGTTGAAGGAACAGTGCGTGTCGTTTCTTATGTAGTATCTGGTATTGGTTTTCTAGGAGCTGGGGTTATTTTGAGAAATGAGGGCAATATTCATGGCATTAATACAGCAGCAACTCTTTGGGGAGGTGCTGCAATCGGTGCTTGTTGTGGCGCTGGATTTTATGCGGAGGCATTAATAGGTACGATATTTATTCTGGCGGCCAATACTTTATTGAGACCATTTGTTAATTTCGTCAATCGTCGTCCAGCAATGTTATCATCAGTGGATACAGATATTGATTTGCATCTTGTAACCAATGTAGAACATCAAAAAGAAGTTTTAACGCTGATTCAAAAAATGTTGTTTACTCAGAACATATTGATTGAAGATATTGATATAGAATCATTTGGAGATAAGGAAGTTGAAATTAAACTACAGTTAAATGCTTATAACATTAAACAAAGTCATATTGATGATTTAGTTGATAAGATTAAAAGAAATCCCCATATTAATCAAGTTTTTTGGGGGCCTAATTTAAGTGATTAACTGTAAGAATTTTGGGTAAAATTCATAAAAAAGAAAAATCGCAAAGAGTGCAAATACAGCTGCGGAAGCGATGTCAAATTTCTGTTGATAGCGGGTATAAATATTTCTTAATTGCTTTTGAGAAAAAATAATACTGATTAAATAAAACCATAAGAATGTCTCGATGACGATAACCGCAATAGTTAACGCACGTAGAGAAATAGAATCAAACTTCTCTACAAATGGCGCAAAAATAACTATAAAATAAACAATAGCCTTAGGATTTAATAAGTTAATCATTAATCCTTTAAAATACAAATTATCATCACTGATGGGAATATCCTGTTGTGCCGTTGTAGGAGGTATTTGGCTAGAGTGGTAGATTTGATAAGCTATGTAAAGTAAATAAAAACCTCCAAAAAAGGCAATAACTACTTGAATTGCGGGATAAGTGTTTAATATTTTACTCAACCCCAGCAAACTTAAGCTAGCCCAAATTAAGACGCCAGTGGTGATGCCAGAAATAGCTTGTAGCATTTGCTTTTTGGGCGTGTTTATCATTGCTTGACGTGAAATAAAGAAAAAATCAGGACCAGGCGTTAATAAAGCAAAAAACTGTATAACAACTAAGGTTAATATACTATAGAATAAATCACTATTCATTTTGATATTTCTAAGTAGACATCGTCAGATTCTACATGAAATATAATAGGAGGTAAATAATTGAATATTCAGTGTGGACGATTTAATTTAAGTCTAAACATCCCTAAAATCATGGGGATAGTGAATATTACACCAGACTCTTTTTCAGATGGTGCAATGTATTCAAAAAATATTAATACAGCACTAAAACATGCAGAACAATTGCTCAACGATGGGGCAGATATATTAGATATTGGTGGAGAGTCTTCTCGACCAAATGCCGATTTTGTTTCACCCGAAGAAGAATGGTCTCGGGTAAAAGATATCTTGCAAGAAATAAAACATTGGCAGGTTCCGATTTCTTTAGATACTCGTAGAAGTAAAGTCATGCAAAAAGCACTAGAACTTGATGCGGTAGATATGATTAATGATATTGAAGCATTAAGTGATTATGGCGCAATGCAATTAATGAGCCAACATCAGTCAATAGCAGTGGTACTGATGCATATGCAAGGACAGCCTCATAGCATGCAAATTAATCCAAGTTATGATAATGTAACGCAAGAAGTGAGTGCTTTTTTAAAGCAACGCATTTCAAGTTGTGTTGATATTGGAATCGATGTCAATCGTTTAATTGTTGATCCCGGTATTGGATTTGGCAAAACACTAGAACATAATCTTGCTTTAATAAGAAACACCAATACACTGATTGATGATTTACAACGACCTTTGCTGATCGGTGTCTCTCGAAAAAGTATGTTTGAAAAGATTACGGGTGAGAAAGATCCTCAACAAAGGATTGGCTCAGGAATTACAGCGGAAATTGAAGCAGTACGTCGTGGTGCTAGCTTCATTAGGGTTCATAATGTGAAACAAACCCGTCAAGCTTTATTAACCTATTTGGCCATTAATAGCAATGAATGAATTCATTTGTGAATTGAAAATTAAGGATAAGGTTATTCCTTATTCCTTAAAATACAATAAAAAGAAAAATAGATATTCGATTAGTCTGTCAGTAGATATTTTTGGTCAGCTAAAAGTTAGTGCTCATCCCAGCATGAAAAAATCTCAAATTAATGACTTGCTACTAAAACAAGCATTGTGGATTGATAAACATATTACTCAGAGAACGCTGTTACTCAAAGAAAAAAAACCGATAAGCTATGAACAAGGGGATATTTTTTATTATCTTGGAGAAAAATATTACTTAAAGATAGTCGATAGACCTCAAAAAAATATTCGAGTGATTATGAGAGAGAATGATCTGTGTATTTTTGCTGGAGAAGAATTAACTAGAGAAAATAAAATTCGCTATATAGAAAAATGGTATCGACAACAAGCTTTATTGTATTTTTCCGAAAGAATAGAGAAGCTATGTTTAATAACACCATGGGTAAGACAAAAACCTATAATAAGAGTAAGAAAAATGAAACGCCAATGGGGTTTGCTCTTCTAATGGAACAGTGACTTTAAATACCCATTTGATTAAATTACCTTTATATTTAATTGATTATGTCATTTTGCATGAATTGTGTCATTTTCAGGAGCATAACCACAGTTACAAGTTTTATCAATTGTTACAAAGTGTAGAACCGAAGTGGAAACAATACAGAGAAGAAATTAAACAGTATATTTATCATCTTTATGAATTAAGTTAGAAATTATTTTTTTCTTAACCTAGTCATAACTAACTCAAGTTTAAAATGTAAGCAATCTTAAGGGTAATTCGTTATTCTTACAGGTTACATCGGAGAAAAGCGATGTAGTTATTTGCAAAAATGAAAATTTTTTATACCCTTTTGCTTTTTGTTTTTCAGATAACGGCTTAAAGAGGAGAGGGCAGTGAGCGTTAAATACTCCCCTGTTTTTGGACTCATTGCCCTTACTCGATAAAATATAATTACATACCTATGATTAAAAATCGCTTTACACGCGATTTTTTTTTGCTATTTTCGTAAATTAGCTTAGAATAGTCGATTATTGATAATCTGGCTATTTTACTAATTTATGGAAGCTCTAAAACAAAGAATTCTTAAAGAAGGGAAAAGTTATTCTGGTGATATATTGAAAGTGGATGGATTTATTAATCATCAAATTGATCCAGAATTAATGTACCAAATTGCAAGAGAGTTTGAACGAAGATTTTCTGATGTGGCATATGATAAAATTATTACCGTAGAAGCCAGTGGTATTGCTCCTGCAGTAATGCTGGGTCTTCTGTTGACAAAAAAGCCAGTTATTTATGTCAAAAAAAGATTACCTTCTACAATGGAAGACGTTCTTACTACTACAGTTCATTCATTTACCAAGAATAGAGATTATCCATTATCACTGAGCCGACAATTTATTCAACCCGATGATAAATTTATTTTTATTGATGATTTTTTAGCTTATGGGCATGCGGCTTTGGGGATTATTGATTTATTATCACAAGCAAAAGCAAAGTTAGTGGGGGTGGGAATAGTTATTGAAAAAGGCTTTCAAAATGGAGGAACGATTTTGCGAGAACAAAAAAATATCCGAGTAGAGTCGCTAGCCATTATTAAAGCTATTGAAGAGAATAAAATTATTTTTTCAGATTAATGACTTAACTCATTTTGTTTATTATCTAAAACTTCCCAACGATTTAGTTTTTCCATTAAAAGTGTTTCGATTTCATTGATTCGTTTTTGCCATTCAATGGCTTCTTGATATTGATTTTTAAAAACATCTGGTTGTAGTAATTTTTCATTTAACTGAGTTTCCTCATTTTCTAGTGTTTCTATTTCCTCAGGCAAAGATTCGAGCTCTCTTTTTTCATTAAAAGAGAGTTTGGTAGCGGTTTTTTTAACAGGAATTGGATTTGTATTGCTTTTTTTAGTTTTTAATTCAGGGACTTGGTTGTTGTTTTTTTGATTTCTTTCTTTTGCCAGTTGATAGTCTTTATAGCCACCGATATAGTTCGTTAATATACCGTTGCCTTCAAAAACAATTGATTGGGTAATGACATTGTCTAGTAATTCACGATCATGACTAACTAAGAAAACAGTACCAGTAAAATCTCTAATAAGTTGTTCTAATAATTCTTGTGTTTCGATGTCTAAATCATTTGTGGGCTCATCTAAGATAAGAATATTAGCAGGTTGTGTGAATAACTTTGCCAATAATAAGCGATTTTTTTCTCCTCCAGACAAAGAAGCTACGGGACTATTGGCGCGAGAAGGATGAAAAAGAAAGTCCTCTAAATAGCTCATAACATGCTTATTTTTGCCATTGATAGTGACGGTATCATTGCCTTGTCCTAAGGTGTCAAATACGGTGTCAGAATCTTTTAATTTGCTTCTAAATTGATCGAAATAGGCAACTTCTTGTTTGCTGCCCTTATTGATTTGACCCGAACTTGCTTGTAACTCTCCTAGGATGAGTTTTAAAAAAGTTGTTTTACCGATACCATTAGGTCCGATAAGACCAATCTTATCTCCTCTTTGAATAATGCCATTATAGTTTTTAATGATCGATTTTTTATTGGGATAAGCAAAAGTAACATCTTCAAATTCAGCGATAATTTTTCCACTTGCTCTGGCCTCTGAAACAACTAAGTTCACTTTTCCTTGCACTTCACGGCGTGCTTGTCTTTGCTTTCGCAATTCTTCCAAGCGCCTAACACGCCCTTCATTTCGCGTTCTTCTTGCTTCTATACCTTTACGAATCCAAGCTTCTTCTTCAGCATGGAATTTATCAAATAAGCGATTATGTTCTAATTCTACTAAAATTTCTTGATGTTTTTTTTCTTGATATTGTTTGAAATTTCCTGGATAACTGTTTAATTTACCTCTGTCTAATTCTACGATTCGAGTAACTACTTTATCTAAAAAACGTCGGTCATGCGTGATGACTACAACACTACCTTTAAAGTCTAGAAGTAAATTTTCTAACCAGATGATTGCATCGATGTCTAAGTGATTGGTAGGCTCATCTAGCAGCAGAATATCAGGCTTTTGTACCCATCCTTGAGCCAATTGCACGCGTTTTTTTTGCCCCCCCGATAAATTTTTAATCAACTCATCTTCAGATAAATTAAGCTGTGCCAAGGTTTGTTGAATTAATGTATCAAAGACCCAACCATTATGATTTTCCAACTCTAGTTGCAAATTATTCAATGGTTCTAAAAGAGATAAGTCATCAGGATTTTTTGCAACTAGTGTACTTTGTGTATGATAAGCTTGTAATATTTCTTTAAGTTCGCCCAATCCTTCTGCAACCACTTCAAAAATAGTAGCTTCAGGGTTGAAATTAGCTTCTTGGGCGACATAAACAATTTTCAAATCTCGTTGAATATGTAGTGTGCCATCGTCTAGATCTTCTTTTCCTGCTAAAATTTTTAAAAAAGAAGATTTTCCCGCACCATTTCTTCCAATTAATCCTACTTTTTCATTTTGATTTAAAATAAAACCGGCATGGTCTAATAAATCAAAATGCCCAATGGCAAATTGCATATTTTCAGCATTAATAATATTCATACTTAATTTATTTTTATTTCTTTAACTTTTTAGCAGGAGAGTCATTATTATACGCATTAACAATTTTTTGTACGAGTGGGTGGCGAATAATATCTTTTGATTCAAACTCATGAAAGCAAATATCTTCAATAGAGGACAGTTTATCATAGGCATCTTTTAATCCACTATACACATGATTAGGTAAATCAATCTGACTTAAATCACCTGTAATCACTGCTTTTGTTCCAAAACCAATACGAGTGAGAAACATTTTCATTTGTTCTTTGGTGGTATTTTGTGCTTCGTCTAAGATAATAAAAGCGTTATTGAGTGTTCTTCCTCGCATATAAGCCAAAGGGGCTAATTCAATCAAACCTTTTTCTAATAATTTTGTGACTTTTTCATAGCCCATGAATTCATAGAGCGCGTCATATAGGGGGCGCAAATAAGGATCTATCTTCTGAGTTAAATCCCCTGGTAAAAAACCTAATTTTTCTCCAGCTTCCACCGCAGGGCGAACGAGAATGATTTTTTCAATTTGGTGCTTGTCCATGGCATCGACAGCGGCAGCAACGGCTAGGTACGTTTTGCCTGTTCCTGCTGGTCCTAAGCCAAAGATGATATCGTATTTTAATAAAGATTTAATATATAAATCTTGATTAGGTGTTTTACCTTGAATAGTGCCTTTATTAGTTTTTAAAATAGTTTTTTGAGTTGGTTGATGAGTGTCAGGCAATTCAGCTTGTTCAGCTTGCAGGCTAACAAGAGTTAGATGAATATCTTCATTATTTAAATCTCTTTTTTCTGCCAATTTCATTAAACGATATAAAGCAAGAATGCCTAATTTGGATTGATCACCAGAAATGGTAAAGTGGTTTAGTTGTCTGGTAATTTTTATATCAAGTTTTTTGCTGATGCTTTGCAGGTTTTGATCTAAAATTCCGCAAAGTCTTTGTAGGGTATTATTATCAATATCTTTAAAATCAATTCTTTCTACAATTTCATTGGTCATAGGCATATATAATTAGAATCTTTCAGTAAAATTTTTAGTCACATCATACATGATACTTATCTGTTAATCTTATCATTTATGTAATTTTTTTGTACATTTTATTTTTTTGTAATGAATGTGATATTATTGCAGAATAATCATAAGACAGGCACACCCTTTATTTAGGATGGAGATTATTCAATGAAAGTCAGTTTATATAATGTTAGACAAGAATATGCAAAGCAAAAGTTAAGTGTTGCTGAATGCGCTGATGATCCGTTCTCACAATTTAAACTTTGGTTGAACCAAGCTATCAAATCTAAAGTGAGAGAACCAACAGCGATGAATTTAGCAACCGTTGACGAGAATAATCGACCATCTGCACGTATGGTACTTCTAAAAGAATTAAATGATCAAGGCTTTGTATTCTTTAGCAACTATAATAGCCGTAAAGGACAATGTATCAAGCATAATGACAACGTTGCTCTAACATTTTTTTGGCCTGAATTAGAACGTCAAGTTAGAATAGAAGGCAAGGGTGAAATTCTAGATCCGAAAATATCAGATGAATATTTTGCTAGTCGCCCTTATAAAAGTCAAATAGGGGCATGGGCGAGTAAACAAAGTAAAGTGTTGAGTAGTAAAACCTCTTTATTAACTTCGTTTGCTTTGATTCGGGCAAAAAACCCTAATCGAGTAAAAAGACCCTCTTTTTGGGGGGGCTTTCTTGTTATTCCTGATAGGATAGAATTTTGGCAGGGAAGGCCAAGTCGTCTGCATGATAGAGTAGAATACCGCCTCAGTGACAAGCAATGGGAAAAACACAGGCTTTATCCGTAATTATTTTCTGATTAATGATTTTCTTTGGCATGGTTGATAGAGTATTTTGGAATTTCTACTACTAAATCTTCGTCACCAAGTATGGTTTGGCAGCTGAGTCTTGAATCAGTATCTAAACCCCATGCTTGGTCAAGTAAATCCTCTTCGATTTCGCTGGGCTCATTTACAGAGTCATAACCTTCACGTAAATGTACGTGACAAGTAGTACAAGCACATGATTTTTCACAAGCATGTTCAATTTCTATATGATTATCTAGCAAAATATTACACACACTTTCACCACTGGGTGCATCTTCGATTATGGCACCATCAGGACAAAGTGTTTCATGAGGGAGTATGGTTATTTTTGGCATGGCGTCTCTTTTTTATTGAAATATTATGAATGGTATAGTTTATCAAAAGATAAACAATTAATGAAATATAAAAAGCAGAGTTAGTTATTAAGAAGGATTTGAATATACTAGATGTTTTCCATGAGACAGAATTGTAGTAAGTAATATAATTGACAACAACGCAATAGGCCAAAAAACTAAATATTAAAATAGAATCAATGAACCAACCAATAGATAAAAAGTCACTTGATTTTTGTTCATAGAGTGGCGTTTTAGTAAGATAAGCGGTGTAAAAAGTATAGTAGAAAAAAGAGATGAGCAAGATGGCTATATATATTTTATCTAGAGGTAAATAGAAAAAATCATCATTAGGCACAGCACCTTGAGCCAAGAATTCAGCATCTATAGAAAAATAGGCATATAAAAACAAACACCCCATTAGATTAAGACTATAGGCGATAAAAATTATAAAATTATCGAAATTAAATAATTTTCTCATGTGTTTTCAACCTATTGGCAGTCATCATATAGTTTTTTAGAATTAGATTCGGAAATAAGACTATTGGTTGAAGTAGGTCCAACGTGCACATATTCAGTTCTTTCTTCTTTAGGGATTTTTCTTTGAGAAAAGGCAAATAAAGCGAGAAAAGCACTTAAAATGATAAAAGGAATTTCAAAACCAATACTGCCAAAAAACTGCATTGAAGAACCAAGAGTTAAAGGAGAAACAAGAGCACCTAGACCGTAACCAAATAACATACTGCGACTTACTTCTAAACGATTGGGTGAATTTTCTGGTAAAATGTCGTTAGCTCTAGCAAGACTTAATGGGTAGATAGTAAATGCGCCAAAGCCAAATAATACAGCGCTAATGTATTGGATCATCGTATTATCTATAAAGATAGCAGAAGCAATTGCAGCAACACACGTGATAACTGAAGCAATAATGATAGAAAGACGTCGACCATAGGTATCAGAAAACTTTCCCATTGGGATTTGAACAAGAAAACCACCAAACATTGAGCAAGTAATAAAAATAGATGTTTTTTGTACATCAAAACCTAAACTAGAAGTATATGAAGGCGACATACTAATAAAACCATTAACGATAAACCCTGCAATTAAACTTCCTGTGATGGCCAAAGGTGCAATACCATACACGGAAGGAATGCTAATTTTTTTAGGGCTAGGAACTTTAGGCGCGGGCATTTTAGTTAAACTTAAAGGCAATATAGCGAGGATTAAGAAGATAACGCTAAAAGTGCAAATCTGATTAAAGCCATCACCGAAGTTAAGGACCAAGGCACCAATAGAAAAGGCGATATAGAAAACAGTTTCATACAGTCCTAAAATTCTAGAGCGGATGGAAGAATCGCTTTTTTCATTCAACCAGCTTTCGATAATCATTAAGATGCCATAGTAACAAAAGCCCAAAATAAATCTGAGTAAAGCCCAAACATATAAATTTGTGGTTAAGGTGTGTAGTAAGATACACAGTGCCATGACGGCAGCAAAAAAACTAAAACTTCTGGTATGACCAACTCTGGATACAATACGATGAGCCGCTACAGAACTCATAATGGCACCAAAGAAATAACTTGTGTTAATAAGCCCGATGATGGTTCTTGAAATAGTACCATGCTCCATAAACAGGTTACTTGCATTTAGAAATAGGGAGTTTCCTGCAAATAAAAATAGAGCACCTAAGAAGAGAGAAAATAGTGTGTACAATAATTTCATACTTCGCCTTTAATTTATGGACATCAATTAATCGTCAAATAGATGATGAAGCTTATTTTTCTTAGTTTGAATATATTTTTCGTTATTAGGATTGGTTTCAATGATAACAGGGATTCGCTCCACTACGTTAATGCCACTATCTTTTAAAGTGTCAATCTTATTCGGATTGTTTGTCATCAATTTAACTTCGTTGATATTTAAATCATCGAGTATATCTTTAGCCAACTGGAAATTTCTGGCATCAATAGGAAGATGCAGTGCTAGATTGGCCTCTACTGTATCTAAACCCTGATCTTGCAGGTGGTAGGCTTTGATTTTATTGATTAAGCCGATGCCACGACCTTCTTGGCGGAGATAGATAATAACACCACGACCTTCTGCTTGAATCATCTTAAAAGCGGCTTCCAATTGAGGGCCACAATCACATTTTTGAGAAAAGAAGGCATCACCGGTTAAACACTCAGAATGGACTCTCAATAAAACAGGCTCTGGTGTGGTAATATCCCCCATATATAAAGCAACATGATCCTTATTATTGGCAAGTTCCGTATAACCAACCATGGTAAATTTTCCCCATTCAGTAGGTAAGGAGCAAGTTGCTTCTCTTTTTAATAGTGATTGTGATGAATGATTATTTGCTGTCATAATTTATCTAAATTTTCCTTAAAAATAAATTGTAACACAAGCATTGAATGACAATAATAGAGATGGATAAAAAATTACAATTTAATATTTAATGAATATTAATAGGTAAACTTTAAAACAAGAACATAATACATTGACGTCCTCCCCTCCCTAAAGGAAGGGGATTCCTACTGTGTTTAGCGGTGTTTTGCTAACTCACTTCGGTGGGTTCCTGTTGCTGACGGCATTACTGCACCGTTCACTTCACAGGCTAACTGGGCACGCCCTGCCCTTAATATATTTATCGCACCTACTAAATCAGCATTATCAGCGTATCCGCATTCAATACACTCAAAGTTTGATTGAGTTTGACGATTATTTTTACTTACATATCCACATATTGGACAAGTTTGACTGGTATTTTTAGGGTTAACTTCAATTAAGTATCCGCCATTCCATAGTAACTTGTAGTCTAGTTGCCTTCTAAACTCAAACCATGATTGGTCTAGTATAGAGCGGTTTAATCCAGCTTTTTGCTTAACCATTTTGCCATGTTGCTCACTATTGCCTTTTGCTGACTTAGACATATTGCTTACTTTCAAATCTTCAACATAGACTATCGTGTGGTTTTTACTGATTTCAGTTGAAATTTTATGAAGGTAATCTCTACGACTATTGGCAATTTGTGAATGTAATTTAGAGACTTTTGCTTTAGCTTTTTTCCAGTTATTACTAAATTTTTGTTTATGGCTCATTTGCCGTTGTAATTTAGCCAGTTTCTGTTTTGCTTGTTTAAAACTATTTCTAGGCTCAAAGTAGTGTCCGTCACTTAGCGTGGCAAAACGAGCAATACCCATATCAACCCCGATTTCACCACCGTTAGAGATTGGTTGTTGTTGCTCAAACTCTGTTTGAATAGCAACATACCACTTGTTACATTTTTGACTCACGGTAACATTTTTGATTATTCCTACTACTTGTCGACTATTACGGTAACGAATCCAGCCAATTTTAGGTAAATAGAGCCGATTATTATGTTGCTCCAACTTCGTTCCTTGTGGAAAACGAAAACTATCTTTAATCCCTTTTTTCTTAAATTTGGGGAACTGGTTTTGTTTTCTAAAAAAGTTCCTAAATGAACTTTCTAAATCCTTTAAAGATTGTTGTAATACTTGACTATGACAATCTTTTAGCCAATTAAACTCTTTTTTCCAACTAGGTAGTAAATTGGCTATTTTAGTATAGTTAAACTTGAAATTATTATCAGCTTGATACTGTTCATTTTGCCATGCTAAAGCTTTATTAAATACAAAACGAGAACAACCACAAACTTGTTTCATTTTGCGGATATGTTCACCATTTGGGATTAATTCAAACTTAAAGGCTTTTTTAATCTGCATGTTTTGATTATACTATTGGTCTATGAATAGTCAACCAGATATACGACACGGTAGACACTGTGTTTTTAAACAAAAGCATATTAGGAAGAAATACTATCCTACAATCAAAGACAAACTCTGGGGAAATAGTTTATGGTCGCCTTCTTACTTCGCTGGTAGTTGTGGCGGTGCTCCAATTACTATCATTCGGCAATACATCGAACAACAACGAACACCTAAATAACCGCTTCGCGGTTACGCCTTATATCCCCGCCCTAAACGACGGGGTTTTACGGCGATCTCTGATAAAGTCTATTTACTCAGTTATCTATTTAATTTTATTTTATAAATTTACTAATAAATTTTCTAACACAATAGCCAGAGCAACCCACCATTCTAATATGCTTGACCAATCATCTATATTTTCTCCTTCGGCATAAAGAATAGCTATACCTTGTTCTTGTTCTGAATCCAAGATAGGCACACACCATTGCTGCTCTTTTTGGTGATGTCTGTGACCTGTTAATTCTTGATTTAAGAGCCATTCGTCACTATTGCCTATAATGGTTAACCATCCAGAAAAATACACACGTATGGTTAAGTGACCTGATATATTTTCAATTTTAGGTTCTAAAATCATTTCTGTTTGAGGACCAAATTGGCAGTTAGGAAAGAGTAGTTTGGTTTCGTATTCATTATTAAGTGCTAAAAAACAACTGGCACTAATTGTTTGAGGATTTTCTGAAAAAACAATATCAAGTAATGCATAGATTTTTTTTAAAATATAGGTTCTGTCTTTGGTTGCTTCAATTAATTGGTTTAAAGCGATTATCTTTCCATATTCGGTGGGGTAAGATCGCCAAACTTGTTGATCATCAAAATCAAATGAACCGGTTTTTTCTATTGTGGATAAAACCATGGCTTTTTCATAAGTAGAATCTAGGGAAATATCTAATCTTTGTTCTTGAATATAATCTTGTAATTTTTGTTTTAAATCATTTTTGTTGGGCATTGTTGTACTCAATGGGAAATTGTCCATAATAAACAATTATAATATCTTAGGTTTGTTTAAACCTAATAATAAGCAATAAAACATATGTTACAATTGAAAAATTAAAGCTGATGAGTTTTCAAAAATCATGATTAATTCTTATGAATATAATAAACCGTTGTGTTCTTTACATACCATGCACTTTCCAGTAAAGGCGGATTATTATATTCAGATTAAAGATAAAAAAGAATTAATTGAGCATTTATCTGAAATCAGTGAATTTGAAAAAATCTATTATTTGGGAGAAGGTAGCAATACCATTTTTTTAAAAGATTTTTCAGGGTTAGTTGTACATTTAAAAACTAAAGGAATCCAATTAATTTCTGAGAATAAAAAAGAAGTGAAAGTAGAGGTTGAGGCAGGGGAAAACTGGCATGATTTTGTAAAAACATGTATTCAAAATCAATGGTTTGGTTTGGAGAATTTGACCTTAATTCCAGGTTCAGTAGGCGCGGCGCCAGTACAAAATATTGGCGCCTATGGTGTCGAAGTTAAAGATTTTATTGAGCTTGTTCAGTGTATTGATATTAATACAGGTAAACTAATTGAATTGACTAATGAAGAGTGTTTATTTCGTTATCGAAACAGTATTTTTAAACAACAAGAAAATAAACACTTAATAATTACTTCTGTAATATTCAGGTTAAATAAACAATTTATACCTAATTTATCATATCAAGAACTGGCGAATTTTATTCAGGATGATGAAAATATTACCTCAATTACAGCTGAATTAGTTTCAGATTGTGTGCGTCAATTGAGGCAAAAAAAGCTACCAGATCCCAAAGTATTAGGAAATAGTGGCAGCTTTTTTCATAATCCAATTTTAAACCAAAATGATTGGCAGATTTTAAAAAATAGATTTAAAGATATTCCTTCTTATAAATTGGAGGATTATCATTACAAAGTAGCTGCTGGCTGGATGATTGATCAATTGGGTTTAAAGGGTTTTCGTGTAGGCGATATGGGAGTGCATGACTGGCAAGCATTGGTTTTGGTCAATCATGGCAAAGGGATGCCAAATGAATTATTAAAATTAATTGCCATCATTAAAGATGCCGTTTGTAACCAGTTTAATATCGCTTTAACGGTTGAGCCCAATTTGGTATAGAAAATTGGTCTAAATGAAAATATGTAAAAGGGTGTGTCATTATTATTTAAAATAGGAGCTGACTTGATTATGGCTAAGTCATCAAAAGAAAACACATATGAAAAGATTATACTAGCAAGTATAGAGCTTTTTAATGAGCAAGGGGAACGTTATGTGACCACTAATCATATTGTTGCTCATTTGGGTATTAGTCCTGGTAATCTTTATTATTATTTTCAAAATAAAGAAGAAATTATCGAAGAAATCTTTAAACGTTATGAAAAAGAATTACTTGAATTTATTCAAGGAGAAGCGCCAGAAGTTGAAGGCTATGCAGCCTTAAGATATGTTTTTAAAATTTTTGATATTATGTGGCGATACCGATTTATTTTTACAGATTTAAGTGTGTTACTGGAAAAAAATGAACGTTTAAGTCAAATGCAACGGGATTATACCAATAATAAAATTACCCCTTTGATCAATAACTATCTTGATGCCTTAATTGAAAATGGTGTGATTCATATGACTCCAATTGATTTAAAGGTTTTTAAAAACAATTTTTGGCTCTTAGTTAGATATTGGTTTGATTATGACAAAATGGCACGTGGTGAACTAAAACAAGACTCTAAGGTGAGAGGGAGTATACAAGTCCTAGGATTATTAAAACCATATTTAAATGAAGAAGATAAGTTAATTTTTGATGAGGTTTATTTGAGGTTGGTTCAAGGAGTCGATTTATAAGACATGGAATTTTAAAATGATATATCTTGACATTGCTAGAAGTCGTGATGAAAAACCAATACAAATGATTGGAAAAATGGCCAATCGCCATGGTTTGATTGCAGGCGCGACAGGTACAGGAAAGTCTGTAACCTTAAGAAAAATAGCAGAAAGTTTTAGTAATGAGGGCGTTCCTGTTTTTTTAGTTGATGTCAAAGGTGATTTTTCTGGCATGGCTAAAAAAGGTCAGGCAACAGGTAAAGTAGCAGAACGTGTGAATACTTTTCAATTGGGAGAGGATTATTACCAAAATTTCCCCGTTACTTTTTGGGATGTATATGCAGAAGCAGGTATTCCATTTCGAGTTAAAATATCCAGTATGGGTGCAATGTTGCTTTCTCGATTACTGGGATTAAATGATACGCAAGAAGGTGTTTTAAATTTAGTTTTTAAAGTAGCAGATGATAATGGCTGGTTATTGATTGATATTAAAGATTTGAGATCATTATTAAAATATGTATCTGATCACGCGGCCGAATACAAAAGTATGTATGGCAATATATCTTCTGCGAGTATTGGAGCAATACAGCGTCAATTATTGGCTTTAGAGCAAGAAGGCGGTAATTTATTGTTTGGTGAGCCTGCCATTGAGTTAAGCGATCTTCTACAAACACAAGATAAGCAAGGAATGGTTAATATTCTAGCAGGAGCAAAATTAATGCGCTCTCCTAAAATGTTTAGTGCTTTATTATTGTGGTTGTTAGCTGAATTATTTACAGAATTTCCAGAGTGTGGAGATTTAGATATTCCTAAGTTTGTTTTATTTTTTGATGAAGCACATTTGTTGTTTGATAATGCTTCTCCAGCGTTATTAAATCAGGTTGAGCAAGTAGTTCGTCTGATACGTTCAAAAGGCATTGGGGTGTATTTCTGTAGTCAAAACCCATTGGACTTACCTGAAACTATTTTAGGACAGTTAGGTAATCGTGTACAACACGCGTTAAGAGCCTTTACACCTAAGGATCAAAAAGCAGTCAAAGCAGCGGCTGAAACATTTAGAGAAAACCCTGATTTAAATGTAGCCGAAACCATTTCTATTTTGGGGGTAGGTGAAGCGCTGATTTCATTTTTGGATGAAAAAGGCATGCCCAATCCAGTAGAGTATGCTTATGTGTTGCCACCTGCGAGTCAATTGCCTCCTTTAACTCCAGAAGAACAAAAAGAAATTATTGAAAACAATACTTATTATAAAAAATATAAAGAAACGATTGATAACTATTCTGCTTTTGAAGCACTGTTAGAAGAAAGTAAAAAAGAAGCCTCGGATAAAAAACAAGCAGAACAGCGAAGTTTAAAAGAAACAAGTAAAAAAACAGCTGAAAAGAAAGAAGAACCCAATATCATTACAGGTTTTTTTAGAGGATTATTTGGCGTAAGAAAACACTCGAATGCTGGTCTAGGTTACGATGTTTCTAACCAATTAGGTAAAGAGATTAAGCAAGGATTATCTAAGGGGATTAATAGAACATTAATGGGTGTTATGAAGAAGAAATAATTAATAATATTGAATTTAGGAGTAGGTAATGGCTAATTTTTTAATTGTTCCAATTAATTTTTCAAATAATGTATTTAAAATAGGTTCGTTGCTTTATCTTGCTTCTCAAAAAAGAAAAAAAGATGTTTTATATTCACGCATCATACAGTCAAAAAGTTTAAGTGAGGAAGAAAAAGCACTCCAATCTGAGTTAGAAGTAGATAATACTCAAGCCATTCGTTTGTCTTCAATCAATACTGCTTTGGCATCTGGGAAAATAAACGATTTGAGTGAAAGAGTCGCTGCTTATTTTTATTCAGATGAAATAAAAAATAAAGAAATTGTTTTCGCTGAAGGCTTATCGCCAGATAGTGATCATGCTTATTTGTTTGATCGAAATCGTGAAATTGCAGCTATTTTAAAAGCTCAAATTATTTTTCTGGTAGATGCGAACAATAAAGAGACATCAAAAGTAGTTGAACTAATTAAAACCATACATGATTATTCATTTGAACCAGACACATTAAAATTAGGATTTATCTTAGTTAATACAGGCAGCAATGCAAAAGAATATGCCAAAGAAGTCAGCGAATTAATTCTAAAAAATAAATTAGATTTAAGCTGTTTACTCGCACTTGAAAATGATTTAGCCACTGCTAACAGACAAGAGTTAGAAGAGCTATCTAAACAAGTTGATTTTAGCGTGATTGAGGAAGCATTACGCTTGCCTTTTGATAAAAGGATGGCGCCTTCTGTTTATCGCGGTATGGTGATTGAAAAAGCAAGAAAGGCACAAAAAAGAATTGTCTTGCCTGAAGGAAATGAAGTTAGAACTATTCAAGCAGCGATTATTTGTCATGAAAAAAAAATCGCACAATGTGTTTTACTTGCTAAATTTGAACAAGTAGAAGAGGTAGTATCAAACTTAGGTTTAACATTACCTGATGACCTAGAAATTATTGATCCAGTAGGTATTGTAGAGCAGTACATCAAACCTTTGCTGGAAATCCGAGCTCATAAAGGTTTATTGGAAGAAGAAGCTATAAAATTGCTAGAAGATAATATGTTTGTTGGCACTATGATGTTGCAAATGGGTGAAGTAGATGGTTTGGTTTCAGGAGCAGTGAATACTACAGCTAATACGATACGTCCAGCATTACAAATTATTAAGATGGATCAACAATCTACAATGGTGTCTAGTGTGTTTTTTATGCTGATGCCCAATGAAGTCTATGTTTTTGGAGATTGTGCAGTTAATACAGAATTGAACGCGGAGCAAATGGCAGAGGTAGCCATTCAATCAGCGGACTCTGCTAAAATATTTGGAATAGAAGAACCTAGAGTTGCTATGATTTCTTATTCAACCATGGATTCTGGCTCAGGCCCTTCGGTAGATAAGGTAAAACAAGCGACGGCAATTGTCAAAACGAAGCGTCCAGACATACTAGTGGATGGGCCTTTGCAGTACGATGCGGCTTGTACGCCTAGTGTGGGGCAGAAAAAAGCACCAGATAGTAAAGTAGCAGGTTATGCTAATGTTTTTATCTTTCCTGATTTAAATACTGGAAATACGACTTATAAAGCAGTCCAAAGAACAGGACATATTTTGAGTGTTGGTCCTATGTTGCAGGGCCTAAATAAAGCAGTAAATGATTTATCTCGTGGAGCTTCAGTAGAAGATATTGTTTTTACTATTGCTATTACAGCTATTCAAGCTCAACAAAAAGCCTGATTGGCGTGTATTGTCTTTTTGGAGTGGCACATATTTAAGTAACTGCATGGATTATAAATATAATATTGATAGTAAATATAGGTTTTCTGATAGAATATCCGTTTGAACGATTTATTTAGAAGTTAAGATTATTATGAGTATTGTAAATAACAAAAAAGCTTTTCATGATTATTTCATTGAAGACACACTTGAAGCTGGATTGGTGTTAGAGGGCTGGGAAGTGAAAGCGATCCGTGCAGGTAGAGTGCAATTAAAAGAAAGCTATATTCATTGGAAAAGAGGCGCTTTTTATTTAGTGGGTTGCCATATTACGGCATTGCCAGATGCCTCAACACATGTAAAAGCAGACCCTGTTAGAGAACGTAAACTACTATTACACCAAAATGAAATTAATAAGTTAATTGGTAAAGTAGAGCAAAGTGGTTATACTTTGGTACCTATTAATTTGCATTATAAACGTGGTAATGTCAAAGCGGATGTTGGCCTAGCAAAAGGTAAAAAACAACATGATAAGCGACAGTCTTTGAAAGATAAAGATTGGCAAAGAGAGCAACAACGGATTTTAAAAGCACACCGCTAAAATACTGAAGGTTCTAAAGCATGGATAAGATATTAATATTGGATTTTGGTTCTCAAGTAAGCCAATTAATCGCGAGACGGATTAGAGAATTGCATATTTATTGTGAAATGCATCCTTTTGATTGGCCTATTGAAAAAATAAAAGATTTTAATCCCAAAGGAATTATTTTGTCAGGAGGGCCTGAATCGGTTTATGAAAGTACCTATCAAGCCAATCCGGAAATTTTGCATTTGGGTATTCCTGTTTTGGGAATTTGTTATGGTATGCAATGGATGACCCAAACATTAGGTGGAAAGGTAACGGCTGGTGAGCAAGGAGAATTTGGTTACGCTAAAGTAATAACGACTAATTCTCCTTTGACAAATGGATTATCGGATTATCAAGACGAACAAGCTTTAGATGTATGGATGAGTCACGGCGATAAAGTAACATCATTGCCACAAGGCTTTGTTGTGATTGGAGAAACTCAAAATTGTCTTTTTGCGATTATTGGTGATGAAACTAGAAATTTTTATGGCGTACAATTTCATCCAGAGGTGACTCATACCAAATTAGGTACCGAACTTTTAAAAAAATTCGCTTATGATATTTGTGGTGCCGAACCAGAATGGACCATGCCAAATTACATCGATGAAACAGTCGAAAAAATTAAACAAAAAGTAGGTGATGATGAAGTTATTTTAGCCTTATCTGGAGGGGTTGATTCATCAGTAGCTGCGGCTTTAATTCAACGTGCTATTGGCGATCAATTAACTTGCGTTTTTGTGGACCACGGATTATTGCGACTTAATGAGGCAGAAAAAGTGATGGATATGTTATCTAATAACTTAGGGGTACATATTATTCATAAAAATGCAGCGCCTGTTTTTATGCAAAAATTACAAGGTGTGACGGAACCAGAACAAAAACGTAAGATTATTGGTGCTGAATTTATTGAAGTTTTTCAAGCAGAAGCAGAAAAAAGACCTAATGTTAAATGGTTGGCTCAAGGAACGATTTATCCTGATGTGATTGAATCGGCAGGAAGCTCAACCAAAGCACAAGCGATTAAGAGTCACCATAATGTTGGAGGGTTGCCTGAAACATTAAATTTGCAATTACTAGAGCCATTGCGTGATTTATTTAAGGATGAAGTACGAGAGCTTGGTATGGCACTTGGTTTACCTAGAGAGATGGTTTATCGGCACCCATTCCCAGGCCCTGGTTTAGGTGTGAGAATTTTGGGGGAAGTGAAACAAGAATACGCGGATTTATTGCGTTTAGCGGATAATATTTTTATTGAAGAGTTGCGGAAAACTAAAGATGAAAATGGTCTGTCTTGGTATGATAAAACTTCTCAAGCATTCGTGGTGTTTATTCCTGTCAAATCAGTGGGTGTGATGGGAGATGGCAGAACATATGAATACGTGGTGGCTTTAAGAGCAGTGATTACCAATGATTTTATGACCGCGCATTGGGCAGAAATCCCTTACTCATTATTAGCTAAAGTTTCTAATCGGATTATCAACGAAATTCGTGGTATCAATCGTGTGGTTTATGATGTGTCGGGTAAGCCGCCTGCAACGATTGAGTGGGAATAGTTATGAGAGCTTGGATTGTAACATAAAAGGCATCAGGTAAATTCTTTAAAGTTGGTTACTATTCAATTTCATCTATACTATTCTCATGTAATTCATAGTAAATAGTTTTTTATAATGGAAATCATATTTACTTTTGACTGATAAAAAAGGTAATAACTTGTTTTTTTATTAGTTACAGCTATTTTTTATTTTCTGAACTAAAAGTAGATGTCTTTAAATATAAAATCATTGAATGATTTAAATTTAGCGCTTTTCTGAATTAGTTTTCCTCGATAATAAACAGTTGCATTTATGTCTTGGTCTAAAAAATCTTTTAGATTAGATGTAGATTTGTTCTTAGATACCGAACTTATGTTTGAATATATTTTTGGTAGCTTACTATCAATAAATTCAATTTCTAACATACCGTTACCAAAATCAGAAGTTCGAAGTTTAGCTTCTCCATAGAATATTCTAATACAATCATTCGGAAATTCATTACTTTTACTTTTTAAAAATAACTCATTTAATTTAATTGTTTCATTTTCGATTATAACTGTTGGTACCTCACAATTTAAAAATAACTCGACAAGACTTGCAATAGAGCAGATGTTACTTGTTTCATTTTTGGTATTATTATTATTATTATTTAAATTAGGGTTTAGTCTATTATTGGTATTATTTTGTTTATTAGACGATTTTTTTGTTATCAGATTGCTTTTATCATTACTTTTTGCTTTACCAACTGACTTTACTATCCTAATTGATCCATTATTTTGAATAGATCTTTTTGCACGACTACTTTCAAGTTTATCTTGCTTTTTAGTTTGATCTTTAGATAGCTCATCACATCCAATTACATGGAGTGCGCCTTGAGATGAGGGTCTAAAAAAATATCTTTTTCCATCTTTTTTCTTCCAGTTTGTACAAGTCATGCTAATTTGACAGTCTGTATCACAGCATTGAAAAGCCCGCTGATTTTTTAATTCTCCAGTGGATGAAAGTTTACTTGCCTCTTTTGCACTTATATCTTTTTTTAATTCTAAACTATAGGCTCGTTCTGACATGGCACACATTCCCTCAAAATGATTTTTTAAATGTTATAAATAAATAAATTATAATGTAAATTATAATTTTAGATATTAAATTGTTATATTAAAAGTTACATTCCAGTAAATATTTTTAATATGTTTTATCAGTTATTACCTTAAAAGAAAGGAAAGTATTATGCCTAGTAAAATTCTTTATGAAACAGAAGTGACTTATCATGGTGGTCGTGAAGGGGAGGTTAAATCTAGTGATGGGGTATTGAATTTGTCGTTGTCTGTGCCTAAAGCAATGGGTGGAAAGGGAGAAGCAAAAACCAATCCAGAACAATTATTTGCGGCAGGGTTTGCAGCCTGTTTTTTTAGTGCTTTACAATTAGTTAGTGGTCGTGAAAAAGTAGCTTTGCCAGACGAAGCAACCGTTACAGGTAAAGTTGGTATTGGTCCTGAAGGACAGGGGTTTGGTTTGGCGGTTGAATTAACTGTTTACTTGCCAGGAATTGAAAAAGAAAAAGCCCAAGAATTAGCGGATAAAACACATCAAGTTTGTCCCTACTCGAATGCAACTCGTGGCAATATTCCAGTAGAAATTTCGGTTAAAGTATAATAAAACGATTTCTGGTAAAAATAAGGAGAAACAATTTGCTCCTTATTTTATTTTAGTTGTTCGTATTGAATAAAAAACTTAATATGAGTATATAGGAAACATTAAACTTGTTACTCGATAAGGAATGAATATGAAAACATTAACTGATTGGTTTATTGAATACAGTCAAAGTCATCAAAATCCAAGAAATAAAAATCTCCATATGATTTTTGTACCACTTATATATTTTTCCATTATTGGGATGGGAATGAATATAAGTACTTGGATAACTTATTTGGCTTTGATTCTCTTGTTTGTGTACTATTTTTCATTAGATAAACCTTTAGCTTGGGGAATGTTGGTGGTTACATTTGCTTGGTTATTTATCATGCAGTTTATTCATAGAGGATTTTTCTTCTATCTAGTAATATTTATTATTGCTTGGGTGGGACAGTTTTATGGGCATAAGTTAGAAGGTAAAAAACCAGCCTTTCTCTCTGATTTAACTTATTTAGTCATAGGTCCACTCTGGGTATTGGATTATTTATTAAGAACATATCAAAAGCACACTATTCACTAAATATAATTAAAAACAGTTTTCTTTTGCATGATCATTCTAAGTATAGCTGTTTTCTTTAGTTGTTAAATAGCTTAAAATTAAAAGTTATCAGTAAAATATTGTCTTCAACTCACACAAAGTTATTTTTATGCAAGATTTATATGTTGTCATTTTAGCGGCGGGTCAAGGAACTCGTATGAAATCTCAAAATAAACCCAAAGTACTGCATAGTATTGCAGGAAAACCGATGCTTTCTAGAGTTATAGAAACAGCAGAAAAGTTAAATCCTAATAATATTAATGTTGTGGTAGGACATGAAAAAGAGCAGTTATTTGAGCAAATTCATTTTCCTGTTAATTGGGTGATTCAGGATGAACAATTAGGTACAGGGCATGCAGTAAAAACTGCTTTACCTAATATTCCTGAAGAAGGTGCTACGGTAGTTTTGTATGGTGATGTGCCCTTGATTGATGAAGAAACTCTAAAAAATTTAATTAGTATAGCAGGAAATAATGAAGTTGCTGTTCTAACTGATGTATTAGAAGATCCTAGTGGTTATGGTCGAATCATTCGGAATGAAAAAAATCATGTGATTAAGATTGTAGAAGATAAAGATGTTGATTCAGAACAAAGATTAATTAAAGAGATTAATACTGGTATTTATGTTATTCCCAATCAATATTTACATCAGTGGTTAAATAGTTTAAATAATAACAACGCGCAACAGGAATATTATTTAACGGATATTGTCGCTTTGGCCAATGAAGATAATGTACCCGTCAAAGCCATACGTGTTCCTAAAAGTTATTTAGCGATGGGTGTTAATGATAAAATTCAATTAGCAACTTTAGAGCGTATTTATCAACGAGAAATTGCAAAACAATTTATGCAGCAGGGATTGATGTTACTTGATCCCAATCGATTTGATTTAAGGGGAGACTTAATATTTGGCAGCGATGTGATAATTGACGTTAACGTTGTTTTTGAAGGAAATAACGTATTGGGTAATAATATTAACATTGGTGCTCATTGTCTGTTAAAAAATGTGACTATTCACGACAATGCTATCATACATCCTTTTTCTCACCTAGAAGATTGTGAAGTAGGAGAGTCTGCCAAAGTAGGACCTTATGCCCGTTTAAGACCGAAGGCTAAATTAGCAAAGGATGTTCATATTGGTAATTTCGTTGAAGTAAAAAATTCTAAAATTGGGATTGGGAGTAAGGTGAACCATTTAACTTACGTTGGAGATGCTACTATTGGCAAAAATAGTAATATTGGTGCAGGAACAATTACTTGTAATTATGATGGGGTGAATAAACATGCAACGATAATTGGTGATGATTGTCTTATTGGCTCAGGCACCATGCTAGTAGCACCTGTTACAGTGGGAAATAAAGCGACCACAGGAGCAGGAAGTGTGATTACTAAAAATTGTCCTGAAAATCAATTAACTGTGTCTAGAAGTAAACAAATATCTCTTGCGTCATGGGTAAGGCCAGAGAAGGAAAATAAATCATAAATTTTTTGAGGTCATTATGTGTGGAATAGTGGGCGCAATTCGCTCAGATAATAATGTGGTGGAATTTTTAATCGATGGTTTGAAGCGCATGGAGTACCGAGGATATGATTCGTCGGGAATTGCTGTTTTAACGCAAAATAAAATCGAGAGAGTTCGTCGTGTGGGCAGAGTTTCTGCATTGGAAAGGGCAGTCAATGAAATCGACTTGGTTTCTAATATTGGGATAGGACATACTCGTTGGGCTACTCACGGAGGTGTGACTGAGCCTAACGCACACCCACATATTTCTCATGGGCAAATTGTCTTGGTGCATAATGGAATTATTGAGAATTACGAAGAAGAAAAGAAAAACTTAATTGACTTAGGTTATGAGTTTGAATCACAAACAGATACCGAAGTTATTGCACACAGTACTCATTATGAGTATCAAAATTCAAAAAACTTATTTGAGGCAGTTCAGAAAGCCACTCATCGCTTTCAAGGTGCTTATGCGATAGTGGTCTTGTGTTTGGACGAACCTGATGTGGTGATTTTGGCCAGAATGGGTTGTCCTTTATTAATAGGTTTAGGAGAGCATGAGAATTTTTTTGCCTCAGATGTATCGGCTTTAGTGGCTTATACAAGAGATATTATTTATTTAGAAGATGGCGATATTGCTCAAATTTCAGTCAAAGGCATTGATCATTTATTGGATAAAACAGGTCAATCAACTGAACGAGAAATAAAACAATCTGAGGTTTCTTTAACTTCCCTAGAACTAGGTCCCTATAATCATTTTATGCAAAAGGAAATTTACGAACAGCCTAAAGCGATTACAGATACCACTGAAATTGTTTTCTCTGCAGGTTTTGTGCCTAGTTTATTTGGAGAAAATGCAAAAGCTATATTTAATGAAATAGATAGCGTAAAAATATTGGCTTGTGGTAGTTCTTATTATACAGGTGTAACAGCTAAATATTGGCTAGAGGCAATTGCAAAAATCCCAACCGACGTAGAGATTGCCAGTGAATATCGATATCGCGAAGTTATTGCAAATCCTAGACAATTAATTTTAACTGTTTCTCAATCTGGAGAAACATTAGATACCATTGAAGCTCTAAAAAGAGCTAAATCATTAGGGCACGATAAGACATTGGCGATTTGTAATGTGATGGAAAGTACTTTGGTGCGTGAAAGTGAATTGGTATTTTATACGAGAGCAGGGGCAGAAATTTGTGTGGCTTCTACTAAAGCATTTACTACTCAATTAGTTGCATTATTTACTTTTACTGTTACTTTAGGACTTTTAAAAGGTCATATTAGCGATGCACAAGCGCAGGCTTATTTAGAAGATTTAAGGCACTTGCCAGGAAGTGTGCAAGCAGCGCTTAATTTAGAACCGCAAATTACTCAATGGGCAAATTTGTTTTCTCCTAAAGACAATGCCTTATTTTTAGGTCGTGGCATTCATTATCCCGTGGCGCTAGAGGGTGCATTGAAGTTAAAAGAAATTACTTATATTCATGCAGAAGCCTATCCTGCAGGGGAATTAAAACATGGACCATTGGCTTTGGTTGACCAAGATATGCCGGTAGTGGTGATCGCACCTAATGATGCTTTACTGGATAAGTTAAAAAGCAATATGCAGGAAGTGGCCGCAAGGGGAGGTGAACTCTTTGTCTTCGCAGATGCTGGTTCTGGTTATGAAGCTTCTGAAGGTATTCGTGTGATTAGAACCCCAAGACATATTGGCGAATTATCCGCGATTGTACATACCATTCCAGTACAGTTATTGGCCTATCATGTGGCTTTAGCTAAAGGTACCGATGTTGATAAACCAAGAAATTTAGCGAAGTCTGTAACGGTTGAATAGTTTTATACTTAATATATGCCAGAATTACCAGAAGTAGAAACCACTAAAAACAAAATTACACCTGCCTTACAAGGTCAAAAGATAGTGCGGGTCGAAGTGAGGCAACCCAGCTTGCGTTGGATAGTTTCACCTGAGATTATGAGATTAAAAAATGAAACCGTGCATGATTTATCTCGACGTGGCAAGTATATTATCTTGACACTAGATCATGGTTATTTGGTTATTCATTTAGGGATGACTGGTTTTTTAAAAATAGTAGATGCTAATACGCCAATTGGAAAACATGATCATATTGATCTTGTTTTAGAAGATGGAAAAATTCTGCGTTACAATGATATTAGACGTTTTGGTTCTTGGCAGTGGTTTGAAAATATAGAGGATTGTATTCTAATTCAAAATTTAGGTGTCGAACCTTTATCTGATGATTTTAATAGTGCCTATCTTTTAAATCGTTTTAAAACTAAAAAAATCGCCTGTAAAATAGCTATTATGGATTCTAAAATTGTAGTTGGCGTCGGGAACATCTATGCGTCTGAAGCTTTATTTTTAGCAAAAATTCATCCAGAAACACCAGCTAATCAATTAAATATTAAACAAATTAATGATTTGGTATCTTCCATTAAGGCTGTTTTATTAAAAGCTTTAAAAGAGGGTGGTACGACCATTAAAGATTTTCAGCAATCTGATGGAAAAATAGGTTATTTTGTGCAACAACTAAATGTTTATGGACGTCAGGGGAAAAAGTGTTACGTATGCGGTACGCTAATTGAAAGTAAAGTACTAGGACAAAGGAATAGTTTTTTTTGTCCTGCATGTCAAAAGAAATAGCAAGTAGATCGATAAGCCGGGTTCTGTCGCGGACAGTCATTCATCTAGATTTATTGTCACCAATAAACTCAAGCAATCTACCTAAACACAATGCGAGCCACATTATCATGTTTTGTTTGATCTTGCTCCCAATGGGGTTTAGCCAGCCATGACTTGTTACCAAGCATGCGGTGTGCTCTTACCACGCCTTTTCACCCTTACCTGTGTTTCTATATAGAAATCATCGGCGGTTTTGCTTTCTGTTCCACTTTCCGTCACCTTTCGATGCCCAGCCGTTAACTGGCATTGCGCTCTATGGAGCCCGGACTTTCCTCTACACACAAAAATGCATAGCGACTGTCTAATCTACTTGCAATCGAATTTTAGCATGATATGATTGCAAAAGTATATTTTTTGAAGTAAATAGTCAATTAGTAACCT
Source organism: Neisseriaceae bacterium PsAf (assembly GCA_017114885.1). GTDB lineage: Bacteria > Pseudomonadota > Gammaproteobacteria > Burkholderiales > Neisseriaceae > QFNR01. The sequence goes on from WNLJ01000023.1 coordinate 32,615, forward strand.
AAAAATATCTGATTATGAGTTATAATATGATTTACTAAAATATCATCAGTATGGAGAGTTTTATGGATTCAAAATCAGTAATACTCGTTTCTACGGGGTTATGTGTGCCTCCGTATTCTGTCAGTAATGACGAATTGGTTGAATGCTTTAATCAGTATGTAAATGAATTTAATCAAGCGCATCAGGCTGAAATAGAAAAAGGTGAGATTGAAGCATTAAGAGAGTCGAGTAGTGAATTTATTGTAAAGGCATCTGGTATTGAAAGTCGGTATTTTTTTGCAATAGATGGTGTTTTAGATCCCAAAAGAATGGTTCCATACATTCCGGAACGCAGTAATGATGAAATTTCTTTACAAGCAGAAAAAGGAGTAGAGGCTTGTAAAGACGCACTCAAAAGAGCTAATTTAGAACCCTCTGATATTGATATGGTGGTGTTGGCTTGTTCTAATATGCAAAGACCTTATCCTGCAGTATCGGTAGAAATACAAAAAGAATTAGGCATTGAGGGTTTTGCTTATGATATGAATGTAGCTTGTTCGAGTGCTACATTTGGTTTGTTTAATGCTTATAATGCGATTCAATCCGGAAATGTTAGAGCGGCTTTAATAGTAAATGTGGAAATTTGTTGTGGACATTTGAATTTTCGTGATCGTGACAGCCATTTTATTTTTGGTGATGTGGCAACAGCGTTTATTTTACAGCGAGAGGATTTAGTTAAAGATAAGCACCAAGGATTTAAAGTGTTGGGCACCTCATTATTTACTGATTTTTCAAGTGCTATTCGTAATAATTTTGGTTTTTTGAACCGCTGTGATATTGAAAAAAGAGATGATCCAGACAAATTATTTATTCAACAAGGACGTAAAGTATTTAAAGAAGTCTGTCCTAGAGTAGGAAAACATATTACTGAACATTTGGAAAACTTATCCATTAAACCAGAAGAAGTGAAAAGATTTTGGTTGCATCAGGCTAATTTATCAATGAATCAATTAATTACTAAGAAAGTTTTAGGTCGTCATGCAACAGAAGAAGAGGCACCTGTCATATTGGATGAGTTTGCTAATACGAGTTCTGCAGGTTGTATTATTGCTTTACACCAATATCAAGATGGCTTAAAGCCTGGTGATTATGGTGTGATTTCTAGTTTCGGTGCGGGTTATTCTGTTGGTTCGGTCATCGTAGAAAAAAGATAATATATGTATGAGTAATTGTGATCCCAAAAGAGCAATTTATGCGGGAACTTTTGATCCACCTACCAATGGACATTTGTGGGTGATCAGTGAGGCTTCGCATTTATTTGATGAACTGGTCGTTGCCATAGGTATTAATCCTGATAAAACATGTGCTTATTCTTTGAAACAAAGAATAGAAATGTTACAAAGCATCACTAAAGAATATTCTAATGTGGTTATTAAAACTTTTGAAAATATGTATTTAGTAGAATTTGCTTATCAATCAAATGCCAAATATATTGTAAGAGGAATTCGCTCCGCTTCTGATTATGAATATGAGCGAAATATGCGCTATATTAACTCTGATATTCATCCAGATATTTCTACTTTATTTGTTTTTCCACCTAGAGAGTATTCTGAAGTATCTTCTACTTTGGTAAAGGGATTGGTTGGCTTTGAAAATTGGGAAAATATTATTAAACGTTATGTACCAGAACCCGTTCGTCAAATTATGATTGAAAAATTTAATTTTAATGAGAATCGTTAATTGGTTTTATTTTTATAGAATCTTCGATTATATAAAATGCCTATCATTTATTAGAGAAAAACTTTAAGGCGTGTACAATATAACGCGAGTTTTTAATATATTTTAGGACAGAGAAATGGTAAAAAAATTACATCCAGAAACTTTAGCAATCAGAGGTTTTAAAGAACAAACTTCTTATAATGAGCATAATCAAGCTTTATTTCTAACAAGTAGTTTCACTTATCCAGATTCTGCAACTGCTGAATCTTTATTTTTAGGTGAAAAAGAGGGCTATACTTATAGCCGTACAGCTAATCCCACTGTGACTACTTTTGCAAAGCGTGTGGCTTTATTAGAAGGAGCAGAGGCAGCACAAGCAACTGCAACGGGCATGGCGGCAATACAAGCTACTTTTTTGAGCTTTTTAAAAGCAGGTGATCACCTAGTTGTCAGTCGCAGTATCTTTGGTACTACAGTTGGTTTAGTCAATTCGCTAACCAATTTTGGTATTGAAGTGACTTATGTGCCACTGATTGATTTAAATGCATGGCAAGAAGCAATACAACCCAATACCAAGATGTTCTTTTTTGAAACACCTTCTAACCCATTAGGAGAAGTAGTAGATATTGCAGCGTTATCTAAGATAGCACACGAAAAAGATATTCTTGTTGCTGTTGATAATAGTTTTTGTTCGCCTATTTTACAGCAACCAATTCAGTTAGATGCTGATTTATCGATACAATCTGCAACTAAATTAATTGATGGACAAGGTAGAGTTTTTGGTGGTGTTGTTTCAGGCAGTCAAGTTTTGATTAATGATGTGTTTGCGCATGTCAAAACAGCAGGGCAAGTTCTATCACCTTTTAATGCGTGGGTGTTAATTTCTGGATTAGAAACTATTTTTGTGCGCGTAGAACGTCAATGTCAATCTGCTTTGGCGTTAGCCGAATGGCTAGAAAAGCATCCTAAGGTGGAAAAAGTTTTTTATCCAGGGTTAAAATCACATCCTCAATATGACTTAATCCAAAAACAACAAAAAGCAGGAGGGATTGTATTAAGTTTTCGTGCGAAAGGTGGCAAAGAAGAAGCGTGGAAGTTAGTCAACAATGTAAAACTATTTTCAACCACTGGTAACTTAGGAGACGTGCGCTCTATTATTACCCATCCATTCACAACAACACATTGTAAAGTAGATCCAAAGGTTAAAATCGAATCAGGAATTACCGAAAACTTGATTCGTGTTTCTGTGGGATTAGAGCATATTGATGATTTAAAACAGGACTTAGAAGAAACTTTGAATTTGATTTAGTTGATTGAGATTATTTTCTGAATAGTTAGACTTATTAGGTCTATATTTTTTTGAATATGAAATTCTTTTCTTAATTTATTGTTTAGTAGAGCATATTTTGGTCGGATACTGTTAGGTGATGATTGGATAGGAGTAATGTCTGCTGATAGTTTAGGGTAGTTCTTAACGTATGTTTCAGCGATTATCTGAGCATATTCATACCATGAGAGAATCTCATCATCTGTAAAATGAATTAAACCTGATAGTTTAGGCTTCTGCTCTAGTAAATACTGAATAAATAAGACTAGAGAATGACAAGAGGTAGGTTGGGTATAAGCATCATTTACAACGGACATGGGTTTCTTGTCTTTAATCTGCTGTATGATTTTAGTGATGAAATTATTTCCAAAAGGGCTGTATAAGGACGAAGTACAGATAATAACTGCTTGAGGATTTTCTCTTAAAACAGCTTGTTCTCCTCGATATTTAGACAGTCCATAGTAATTGATTGGCTGGCACAAATCCTGTTCTGTATATAGATGATGCTTTTCTCCAGAAAAAACATAATTACTAGAGATATGTATAAGACCTATGCCATATTGTTGTGTCAAAAAGGCTATTTCCCTAACGGCTAAGTGATTAATTTCATCACATAGTTTTTGTTCTATTTGAGCCAAATCAACATGATTGTAAGCCGCAAAATTGAGCACATAATCAGGTTTTAAATTAATTAGTGTGTTCTTGACTAAATTAGTATTGGTAATGTCTAAATCATATTTACTAAAAGCGTAAATATCATGTTGGATTTCTAAAATAGGGATAGCACTTTTTGCTAATTGTCCATGAGCTCCTGTGATTAAAATTCGCATCTTATTATAATTAGATTAATTTAATGACAAAGTCATAACTAATAAATTTCCAATAACTTGCTTCTTTTTCTAATACACTAGCGGTTAAAGGGTTGTCATCCATCCAAGATTTTTCTATTTTCAAAATAATATTTTTATTTTTTTCGTCCAGTTTAATGGAAGTGCTATCAGGGATAGAAATACCATTTCTAGCACGACAGAATATAGTAGCCAGCCTCAAAGAAATAGTTGCATACCAAAGTTCTTTGGAGGTTAAATATCCTTGAACTTTTTTTAAATTGCCTTTATGACCAAGAATAATTAGCCCAGTAATGTATTGATCTTTACTAGAAAAACCGGACATATCGGCATTTTCTATAATATAAGATGAGTGTCTGTGGTAACCAGAATATGAAATAAATAAACCTATTTCATGTAACTTACTGGCCCAAGTGATGAAATGTTGCCATTGGGAAATTGATTGTTCAATAGGGTCGCTTCTGTTTAAACGATCAAAAAACTCCAATGCTAAACGACTAACATTATCAGCTTGTTTTTTATTAGCAAAATATCTGCTTTGAAAATTTTCCACTGTTTCATCTCGTAAGTCCTGATCGAGTTGCCGTCCTATAAAGTCATACAACACACCATCTCTTAAACCAGCATCTGTGACCTGCATTTCTTTAATTTTAAGTTCTTCAAAAATGGCAATCATGAGTGCAACACCACCAGCAAATACCTCTACGCGAGTAGATTTTATTTCTTTAAATTTAGCTTTTTCAACACTACCATATTTAATAATTTGATTTTTTAAAGAAACAAGAAAATCATAATCAAAAGCTTCTTTATTGGGATTATAAGCATGGTATAAAGCCCCTATTGCTTTAGCTGTTCCTGATGAGCCAATAGCAAAATCCCATTTTGATTCATTGATTTTTCTTCGAATCCTTTGTATTTCCGAACGAGCTGACTTGATGGCATTATCAAAATTTTTGTCAGTAATATTGTCTGTATCAAAAAAATGTTTGCTATAAGTTACGCAACCAATATTTAAGCTTTCAGTAATCTCTAGTTGCAAATCAAGACCAACGATAAATTCAGTTGATCCTCCTCCAATATCTACAATTAAAGCTCTTTTCCCATTAAAAGGAGTCATGTGCACGATGCCAGTATAAATTAATCGCGCCTCTTCATGTCCACCAACAATTTCAATTGGAAAACCTAAGGCTTCTTCTGCTCTTGGCATAAAAGAATTAATATTTTTAGCAACTCTAAAAGTATTAGTTGCGACGACACGCACTTGGTTTTCTTTAAAACCACGTAGGCGCTCACCGAATTTTTGTAAACATTGTAAGGCTCTTTCTTGAGACTTATCATCTAAAAAATCGTTTTCATCCAACCCAGTAGCAAAATGAATCATATCTTTAATTGAATCGACAGTTTGGTATTGTCCATCGATATTTTTACTGATGGTGAGACGAAAACTATTAGATCCTAAGTCTCCGGTGGCGATGAAATCCATAATTAAAAAAAACCTTTACTAAAATTTTGAAATTTTACTATATTATAACTATAAAGGCTAATTTTGAATAACCTTACGTTCTTACTTAATATGTAGTGGAAAATTTATTTTTAGTAAATAATTTATCCAGTTTTTAATTTTCCAATTTAAATGGTTTTGATAGTTTTTAAAATAAAATTTTTATTTTAAAAGGCTAGTAAAGTTATTAGCCTTTGTTGGGAGTAAAATTTATTTAGATTTATTAACCATACCCGAATTATTCTCAATTGATTTATTAATACGCCACTGTTGCAATATAGTTAATATATTATTTACTAACCAGTAAAGTACCAATCCGGAAGGAAAGAAGAAGAACATAATAGAAAATACTAGAGGTATTATCTTCATCATTTTTGCCTGCATAGGATCTGAAGGTGGAGGATTTAATTTTGTTTGTAGGAACATAGTTACAGCCATTAAAATTGGCAAAATGTAATATGGATCAGGTTTTGAAAGATCTGTAATCCAGCCAATCCAAGGTGCACCTCTTAACTCGACTGAGTTAAATAAAGCCCAATACAAACCAATAAAGATTGGGAATTGTATTAGCATTGGTAAGCATCCACCGAGAGGATTTATTTTCTCTGTTTTATACAATTCCATCATTTGTTGTTGCATTTTAACTTTGTCGTCGCCACTGTTTTCTTTAATTGCTTGCATCTTAGGGGCTACTTGACGCATTTTTGCCATGCTTTTACCTGAGGCAGAGTTAAGCGGATAGAGAATTATTTTTAATAAAATAACCAATATGATAATTGCCCAGCCCCAATTGTGTACAAATGATTCAATATATTGAAGTGCTATGAAAAGAGGATTGGCAAAAATATGCGACATTCCATAGTCTTTTACTAATGGTAAATTATCAGCAGCAGCTTTAAGTGCTTTGTACTCTTCTGGTCCTGAAAATAAACCAACGGTTAAAGCTTTAGTGTCATTGTTTTGAATTGTTGGTAACTGAGTTGTAAAGGCTACCTCATATAAATTATCACTTTGACGATGATTAAAAATTAATTGACAATTATTTACTTGACAAACAGTATCCATCCTTTTTTGTTTTAGTAAAAAGGTGGAAGTGAAGTAATGTTGTATAATTCCTAACCAACCATTATCCGTTGCTTTGGGAAATTCTGCTTCTCCTTTGTCGATACTTTCAAATGAAATCTTTTTAAATTTATCTTCATCAGTATAAACTACAGGACCCGTATAAAATTTAGTAAAAAAAGTACGTCCACCAGCAGGTGTCCCATCGTGTAACAAACGGTACATTGCAGTTAAGTATAATGGATTATCTTGATTGTTGGTAATAGTATATTTAAAATCAATAACATAATTATCTTTTTTAAAGATAAGCGATTTTTGAATATCTATTCCATCTGCGTTTTTATTTAACACCACTTCAACTTGATCTTGTCCACCCAGCTGATAGTTGTCCGCAGATGCTGTAAAGGGAATATTTTCTAAAAAGAAATTATTATCAGCTCCAATCAAGCGGCTTTGTGCTGAGTAATGAACTGTTTCATCAAGTAATACCATATTAGTGTTTGGGTCATCGTTAGATTGATGCTTTAACAACTCTAAATAACGAATATCACCCGTTGCTTCGTCTATCTTTGCAATATAGTTATCTGTTGTGACGGTGATTTCTTTTGAGTTCGTAAATGTACTATCAGCTGATGTGACAGGTACATTTGCGTTTTGGGGTGTATTTTGATCTGTAACCTCAGCAGTGGGAGTTTCATTATTTTCAACGGTCTTTTTTTCAGGAGGGAACAGCATGTTCCAGCCCAAAATGAGCATTAAGGTTAATACTAAAAATATAATCGAATTTTTAGTGTAGTCTTTATTATTGTCAGGACTCATTAATTCTCTCCATTTTTGTTTGGTACCGGATCATAACCATGACCACCCCATGGGTGACAGCGCATAATTCTCTTAATTGAAAGCCAACCACCTTGAATAAATCCAAAACGGCGTAAAGACTCAATGGCATATTGCGAACAAGTTGGGGAATAACGGCAAGTAGGTGGGAATAAAGGGCTAATTGCAATTTGGTAGAAACGAATTAATTTAATGAGTATGTAATTCATAAAAACTTTTTCTGTATACGCTCTTTAAAACTATTTAGCTCTTGATTAATTTCTAAAAAATCATCATGATTAAATTTTTTTTTAACAAAAAAAATATAGTCACCCTTAGGTAATGATAACTTGTTATGTCGGAACCATTCCCTTATGATTCGTTTCATATAGTTTCTATCTACTGCTTTTTTGGAAATTTTTTTACTTACAATTAGCCCAAATCTTTGCTGATTTTGATTGCTTATATAATAAAAGATTCTCAGATTTCTCCCAGTATTAAATACTTTTTTATGTTTAAAAACTTCAGAAAAATCTTTTTTATTTAATAATTTATCTGATTTTTTTAATAAAAAATTTTGATCCACAGAAATCTATTATATCTATTATACAGATAAACTTTTTCTGCCTTTTGCTCTTCTCGCTGCTAATACAGCTCTACCACCACGAGTTTTAGAACGAACCAAAAACCCATGAGTGCGTTTTCTTTTAGTAACAGACGGTTGAAATGTGCGTTTCATGATAAAAATCCTTAAACAAAACTTAAACGTGGCATTTTAGTTTTAATTGACTTTTTTGTCAATGAAAACATTGAACTTATTCGCTTATTTTGTAAATGATCATCCTTATAATAATATTATAATTTTGTAAAAATTATTTAAATTATTTTCCAGGATACAATAATAAATATGTAGTTTTTTATCTTTCATGTGATTAAAATTTTTAAATGGTTAACAACTGATTGGTATATAATATAAAAAATATTTATAATGATTTCGAAAATAACTCAAATTTATATTTTGTTTTTCAGGGAAAATTCAACGAAAACACCTAAGAAAACACCTAAAATTAAAAAAAGTAGTAGAGATAACTATTAGCCATGAGATAATTAATCTGAGAAGTGACATTATAAGGGTCGCATATCAATATTATTCGCTACTATTTCTAAAAAATAGTTATTTTATGTTTTTGAGCATAGACTTTATTATTAAATAATTCATTAATTTATATTAATTATTCATCAACAAGGAGAGATCATTGAAAAGAAATATACTAAAAACATGGAACTATAATCATATATAGTTTTTTTATATAGTTTTTTTAAAAATGGCGGAGAGGAAGGGATTCGAACCCTCGATACGCTATTCACGTATACACGCTTTCCAGGCGTGCGACTTCAACCACTCATCCACCTCTCCGAAAGTTAATTAATTATAGATAATAGGTTCGTTACATATCTTAATACATTTGGTGACTAAACTAGGACCTTGATAGATTAATCCAGTATAAAGTTGTACGGCACTAGCACCTAATCTTAATTTATGTAAGGCATCCTTATTGGAGTTAATGCCGCCAACACCAATAACAGGAATACTATCATCTAATTCTTTTAGTAAAGCGGTTAATACTTCATTTGATTTATCAAATAGTGGGGCACCAGAAAGTCCGCCACTTTCCTTAGCAAGTGGACTATCCTCGATTGTTGATTTATCAACAGTTGTATTTGAGCAAACAATTCCATCTAAAGAAACATTAATAGCCACCTTTGCAATATCTTTGATTTGTTCTGAGGTTAAATCAGGAGCAATTTTTACCAATAAAGGAACATATTTTTGGTGTTGAATTTCAAGATCTTTTTGAGCAGATTTTAAACTAGAAAGCAGATACTCGATATTGTCTTTGTTTTGCAAATCTCTTAAATCTTTAGTGTTAGGGGAGCTGATATTCACCACAACATATGAAGCATAAGGATAAATTTTAGTAAGACAAGTTAAGTAGTCTTCAACTGCATTTTCGATAGGTGTGTCCGCATTTTTACCAATATTAACTCCTAACACACCTTTATAATGAGACTCTTTAATTCGCTCTATCATGTAATCAATGCCTTTATTATTGAAGCCCATGCGATTAATAATGGCATTTTTTTCAGGAATCCTAAATAATCTTGGCTTTGGATTTCCAGGTTGAGCTCTTGGCGTAACTGTACCTATTTCAATAAACCCAAATCCTAAAGAAGCCAATGCATCAATATATTCTCCATTTTTATCGAGTCCTGCTGCCAAACCAATAGGATTGGGAATTTCAAGTCCCATTAAAGTAGAAGGGTATTGAGCTATAAAAAAAGGCTTTAAAAGATTAAAACGATAAAATAGTTTTAATAATTCTAATGAATAGATATGAGATTTTTCTTCATTTATTGAAAATAAAAATCGTCTAATTAAATTATAAAACATAACTAAATCCAATCATCATTATTTCAAAGAGGAGTTTGCCCCAATCGCATTCCAAAGTACAGACTCCAAACTAACACGCATTGTTTTTTTGACATATTTTACCCAATCATCTTCAGGAGTATAATCAACTAACACAGGGTTTGGCATGATATTTCTAGAAACTGAATAGATACTGCCAAAATCATCAATTAGACCTATATTTTTTCCTTCTATACCAGTAAAGATTCTTCCTGTGAATATATCAGAAGTTTCTTCCCATTTTAGTCGATCTCCTCTACCTTTTTTAACCGCATTGATGAATTCGCCGTGAATTTCATCTAATATTGAATTTAATATTTGAGTTTGTTCTGGTGTTTCTTCTTGAAATGGGCTACCAAGAGCTTTATTTCGACCCGCTGTTTTAGTTCTATCCTTAACCCCAAGTTTGTTGGCCAGTCCTCTTAAGTCATATCCAGGCATAATGACACCAATACTCCCAACGACACTAGAAGGATTGGCATATATTTTATCAGTAGCAGACACAATATAGTAACAACCAGAAGCACACATATCACTGACTACTGTATAAATGGGAATGTTAGGATATTTCTTTTTGTAGTGACTAATTTCTTGATAGGCAATATCTGAAATAACAGGAGAGCCACCAGGGCTATTTGCTTTAATAATAATTGCTTGAACATATTCTCGATTAGAATAAATATCTTTTAAGCCATCTGTCAATTTATCAAGTGTTTCATTAGTGTCGGATATTTCCTCTGTTAAATCTAAAGTTGCGATGTGTTTGCTAAATCGACTATCATCGATGCTGATGAGCGAGAATAAAGGCATAATAAAAATAAAAATGAATAAGATTAGAATGATTGCCAAAATAATCCACAGCCATTTTTTAGATTTTTTGGATTGTTTGTCTAAAAGCAACTTTTCGATAACTTCTCTTTGCCAAACTAATTCATCTTCAGTTTGTTTACTGTTTTCGTTTGCCATAATTTTAAATCCTACATAATTTAATTATTGTTTGATTATAACCGAATTAAATGATTTTATCTGAAATCCAATCATAAAATTCTAAAAAATTAAGGAAAATAGCTTTAGAGGGAACAGTTTGCAATAATTCTATTGAATGAGCTCCTGTGGTTAGACCTACAGCATCTGAATGAGCATTTTGAGCAGTTAATAAATCCATAATGGTATCTCCAACCATTATTATCTCATTAGGGTAGATACCTAATTCATCACAAATACTCAAAATCATATCAGGGTTGGGCTTCGAGTGGCACTCATTGACTGTTCTGGTTGTGGCAAATAAACTTTTAACTCCAGTATCCTCTAAGCCTTTATCCAAGCCAACTCTACTCTTGCCTGTGGCAATGGCTAATAAAGTTTTTTGAGCAAGGTTTGGTAAAAGCTCCTTAACATCAGGAAATAGGACTGCTGGATTATCTGCTTTAAAATAATCCCTACGATAATACTTAATAAACTCTTCTAAAAGTTCTGGCGTTACATCGGAAAATAGAATGTCACAAGCCTCTGTATGGGGCAAACCTATGGTTTTTTTTATGTGCTCTATAGGTGGAATAGGTTTGTTTAATTTTTTTAAGGCAAATAAGGTAGCGCTCAGTATTTGTTTGGTTGAGTCTGCAAGGGTGCCATCCCAATCAAAAATAATTGCTTTGTGTTGATTCATATTTATTCATTTCTCAATATACTTAAAAAATCACTTAATTCATCAGGTAAAGGTGCTTCTAAAAGGAGCTGATTTGTTTCGTCAGGATATTTTATTTTAAGTTGAAAGGCATGTAAAAACATTCTTTTTAAGCCTTGTTTTTTTAGTTGTTTATTTAATGCATAATCTCCATATCGCTCATCTCCAGCAATGGGGGCATTTTGAGATTGCATATGAACTCTAATTTGGTGGGTTCTTCCTGTTTTTAGCGTGACTTTTAAAAGTGAATGATTGGGAAAATTTTCGACAATCTCGAATTGACTGTGAGCATACTGACCATTCTCATCAATCCGAACCATTTTTTCTCCAGATTTACCTTGGTATTTAATAAGTGGCAATTTAATATTTCTTGTTTTTTGATTCCAGGGTTTAGTAGATAAAGCTAAATAAATTTTTTGCGGATGGTTCTGTCTTAGTTGCTCATGAATATTAACGAGTGCTTTTCTTTTTTTGGCAATCATAAGCAACCCAGAAGTATCTTTATCTAAACGGTGTACTAATTCTAAGTATTTATTTTCTGGTCTTTGTTTCCTTAATTGTTCAATTACTCCGTAGCTTAAACCACTTCCACCATGGGATGCAACTCCTGATGGTTTATTAATCACTAGTAAAGCATCATCCTCGTAAATAACGGGGAGTCTTACTAAAGGGATTGAGTTTTTGAGAGTATTTTCACTTACTCTGATAGGGGGAATTCGAATGTTGTCATTGTTTTGAATTTTATAATCAGATTTAACTCTTTGTTTGTTAACTCTTACTTCTCCTGAGCGGATGATTTTATGTAGATGACTCTTGGGAACACCTTTTAATTTTTTGTGTAAATAATTATCAATTCTTTGACCAGTTTCCTCTGAATTGATGCTTAAAAAATTAATTTTATCTTTACTTATTTGGGTCATAATGCGTATAATTTATTACTATTTGAGTAATTTTATTGTAAAACGAATTAATAAAAAAGATAAGGCTTATTCGAAAGTATTATCAAATAAATGTTTTCAATGAATATGGATAGTAAGAAGAATAATAATTAATTTGATGCACAGGTGAGTGCCGCTTGTTATGTATAAAAATAATAAGCCATTATGCATGTTAAGAATATAGATTAGATTTAGTTGTAAGACTTAAAGTGGTATCCATAAGCAGAAAATCTAATTTTAAATTAAGAATAGTCAATTACAGAATAATTGTTGTTTAATGGCTGAGTCCATTAAATATTGAGTAGAAGATGATAATAAAGAATATATTGTTAGTATTTTTTAATTCAAAAAGTTTTCTCACTGAAGAAAATGTAAGTGTGCTTAATCGCTATTCTCAATAGCCTAAGAGAGTCATCTTTTAGGTTGTCTTGATGTGTATTCTTGCCTCTATGTGCAGTTAAACTGAGAGGTCATTTAAAAATGAAAAGAATGCTATTTAATGCTACGCAAGCAGAAGAATCTCGCGTAGCGATTGTCGATGGTCAAAAACTAATTAATTTAGACATAGAAACGTTTGGTAAAGAGCAAAGAAAAGGCAATATTTACAAAGGGATAATTACCAAAGTTGAACCTTCTCTTGAGGCATGTTTTGTTGATTATGGGACAGATAGACATGGATTTTTGCCCTTTAAAGAGATTCATCGTTCATATTATAAAAATTATGAAGGTGGACGAGCTAAAATTCAAGAAGTCATTAACGAAGGTGACGAAGTACTGGTTCAAGTTGAAAAAGATGAAAGAGGGAATAAGGGGGCAGCTTTAACAACCTATATTAGTTTGGCTGGTCGCTATTTAGTAGTGATGCCTAATAACCCAAGAGGTGGTGGCGTTTCTCGCCGTATTGAGGGTGAAGAAAGAATTGAAATTAAAAATGTTCTGAGCCAATTAAACATACCCAAAGGGATGAGTGTGATTGCAAGAACTGCCGGAATTGGTAGAACAGCAGAAGAGTTACAATGGGACTTAGATTATCAATTAAAACTTTGGGAAGCTGTATTAGAAGCCAGTCGTCAAAAGAATATTCAACCGTTAATTTTACAAGAAAGTGCTTTGGTTATCAGGGCTATTCGAGATCATTTCCAACCAGATATTGGTGAAATATTAATTGATAACCAAGAAGTCTATGACAAAGTTTATCAATTTATCAGTTTTGTGATGCCGCAAAACCTACCTAAGGTAAAACTTTATCAAGATCACATTCCTTTATTTAGCCGTTTTCAAATAGAAAATCAAATTGATTCAGTTTACGCAAGACAAGTATCTTTGCCATCTGGTGGAGAGATTGTTATTGACCACACAGAAGCACTGGTTTCTATTGATGTTAATTCGGCGAAGGCCACCAGAGGTTCAGATGTTGAAGAAACGGCCTTGCAAACCAATTTGGAAGCCGCAGAAGAAATTTCTAGGCAAATGCGGTTAAGAGATATTGGTGGTTTGGTCGTCATTGATTTTATCGATATGGAAGACCCTAGGCACCAAAGAGAAGTGGAAACAGCAATACGTGATTTTCTGAAAGAAGATAGAGCACGTGTTCAGACCACTAAACTATCCCGCTTTGGGTTAATGGAAATATCAAGACAACGCTTACAAGTTTCATTGGGCGAGAGCACTCATATGACTTGCCCACGCTGTTATGGAACGGGTGTTATTAGAGGAGTGCAATCTTCAGCAATTCATATTCTCAGAGTCATTCAAGAAAAAGCCATGAAAGAAAATACGGGTGAAGTACAGGCACAATTACCTATCGATGTAGCTACTTTCTTGTTAAATGAGAAAAGAGAACAGATTTTTGGATTGGAAGAACGCTTAGGGGTTCCTATTATTATTATTCCAAATAAAAATTTAGAAATCCCACATTATAGTATTGAGAGAGTGCGTACAGATGATGTTATTGAGGGGACTCCTAGTTATACTATGGTTGAGGAAGTGGAGCAAGAATCTTACGAATCAAATGCTCAAAAGAGTAAAGAAACAGAACAAATGCAAGCGGCAGTACAAGGAATTACTCCTTCTGCTCCAGCTCCAGAACACATTGTGAAAGCTAAAAAATCTTTATTCACAGGATTTACTAGTTGGTTATTCCGTCTTTTTGATTCCGAAAAAGAAGAAAAAGGTAAAGATAAAGAGAAAACTGAAGTCAAGAAAAATAACGGTAATCAACGCAATAATAATAATCGTAACTCTAATAATAATCGCCGTCGTAGACCAACGCAAAATAAGAATCGAAATAATAATAACAACAACAATAATAATAATAATAATAATGGTAATAGTAATACTAAAGGTGATAATAATCAGAATTCAGCGGCAAAAAATAATCACAATGGTAATAACAAAAAAGTAGAGAAGTCATCTAATAATGGCAAAAATGATAATAATGGTAATAATGGAAACAGACGTAATAATAACCGTCAGCAGAAAAATAACCAAAATAATCAGGCAGCAGAAAAAAACACTTCTAATAACAATGAAGTGAAAAAAGATAATGACGGTAAAAAGCAAAATAACCAAGTAAATAATAAGCAGAATAATAACAAACAAAATAATAATAAATCGAATAGTAATCAACAAAGTAATGCTAGAAAGGCCACTGAAGACAATAATCAAGAAAAAAACAATCAAAAAAATGATAACTCTCAGGATAAACCTTTAGTTGTTAATTTATCTGAATCTAATCAAAATGATAAAAACACCAATAACAATAAAAAAGCAAATTCTAGAGATTCAAAAAATACCCGCAATAGTAATCGAAAGAATAGTCGTTATCGTATTCCGACAGCTTCTTATTTAGAAAATAAAATTAATTATGGTAGATTGACTCGCTACATTCAAAAGAAAACCAATAATGTTTTACAAGAAGAAGGATTGCTTGCTTCGAACACTACAACAAAGCAAACAGTTGGAAATTCAATAGAAAAAGAGAATGTAGCTGAAAAAGAAAAAGTTTTAGATGTTGTGTTAGAACAAAATCCAATAGAAAATGAGGTTGATACCAATATCGTTATTAGTTTTGAAGAGCCTAATTCAAAAGAACAATCTAAGCCTATGAATGATTTTTCTGATAGTGGTTTGGTTTTAGTTGAAACTAAACAAGATTTATTGGTGCGACGAGCACATGAAAAAGTGCAAGTATCGCAGGGAAATGAGCTAAGAAGAAACGATGTTGAAACAACTTCTGATGAAAATGAAATTTCTGTGCATGAATTGCAACAAGTGGAAACGAAGCAAGGAAATTAGTTTTTTCAGGAATAAGGGTTGACAGGATACACCGCTCAATTTATAATCCTCTTCCTATTCCCTGATAGCTCAGTCGGTAGAGCGACGGACTGTTAATCCGCAGGTCCCAGGTTCGAGCCCTGGTCGGGGAGCCAAGATAAAAAAACCCACACAATTTTGTGTGGGTTTTTTTATGGGTGCTCGATATTTATGCTAAAGTGATTTAAGATTTATTCTTAAATAAATTAAATGGAAAATATAGATAAAGATACAAGGATAAAATTATGCAACAATATCAATTAGCATTGAAACAATTTGGGGAAAATGCTCATGCTTATTTAGGAAGTAGTGTGCATGCAAGGGGAGAAGATCTTGAATATCTGAGACAATTATTAGCTAACGCTAAAGATAGCTTGGTTTTAGATTTGGGTTCTGGAGCAGGGCAGGGCATGTAAGCTTTACAGTAGCACATTGGTAAAAAAAGTGATTGCTTATGATTTATCAGATGATATGTTAGGAGTGGTTGCCAATGAAGCCAAGCAAAGAAAACTTGAGAATATTGAAACCAAACAGGGTAGTGTTAGTGAGCTACCTTTTGCAGATGGTACTTTTGATGTGATTGTTTCTAGATATTCAGCGCATCACTGGTCTGATGTTCAAGGTGGTGCGAGAAATTAATCGAATATTAAAACCACAAGGGCAATTTATCTTAATTGATGTGTGCGCTCCGAGCCGTTCTTTGTGTGACACTTTTTTACAAAGCATGGAAATTTTAAGAGATCCAAGTCACATTAGAGATTATAGTCTTATGGAATGTACACAGTTTTTTGGAAATGTAAACTTAGCTGTCAATCAAATAAATTTTTATAATATTCGTTTAGAATTTAACGCTTGGGTTACTCGTATGAAAACTCCTCAGGTTTTTATTGAGGCAATAAAAAGTTTACAACAAACTGCCAGTGAAGAAGTGAAAGACTATTTTCAGTTCGGTGATGATGGCTCGTTTACAGCTGATGTGATTTATATACAAGGTGGAAAAAGGTAGTCTTCTTGAATTAAAATATGATTGTCACCTAAATAATATTCATTCAGTAGAATATTCAGGCATTAAACATTTAATTGAAAATCATTAATAATGATTAATAATAAAAAAGCTTATCCATAATTGGATAAGCTTTTTAAAATTACTTATTATGATAATTGAGGAGGATACTCTATGCTTCCATCAGGATACCGAGCATAGCGTCCGCTATCTTTCTCGCTCACAGGATCAGGCACAGGATGAGGCCAGCCACCAAACTGGGTTAGGCTAAAATCATTATAAGCCTGCATAATTTCTTCTCTTGTATTCATGACAAAAGGACCATAAGCTGCAATAGGTTCATTAATAGGCTCTCCTTCAATTAAAATGAATCTAATCGTTTCATCACCAGTATTTAATAAATTAATTTCTTGGTTGCCATCTAAATACACAAAATCTTGCGAAGTAATAATTTCACCCTCAATATTTAGCTCTTTGCCCTTAAAAATATATACCATTCTGGTTAGGCTTTCACTTATTTTAGGAATAGTAACACTTGCGTTAGATTCTAAAGTGATCATGAAAATCCCAACATGATTGTCAGGATTGTTAGCCCAAGAATCACTGGTTGGTGAAGGTGCTTGTGTGCCCTCAAAAGAACCACTAATCACCCGAATTAATGTTTTAGCTCCTTCTTTATTTTCCTGCTCAATAACTGGTATTTGTTCATTCCAAACCATCTTATAATTAGCGTCTACCATTTTATTTTTTTGTGGTAGATTTAACCAAATTTGAAATAGGTTCAAGGTGTTTTCTTTATCATCATGAACTAAAGGAAACATTTCAGCATGTTGCAATCCTTTACCAGCAGTCATCCATTGCACATCACCATCGCCATATCTTCCCATAGAGCCTAAACCATCAGTATGATCGACAAATCCAGTATCAACTACTGTAATGGTTTCAAACCCTCTATGTGGGTGGACAGGAAATCCAGGAACTGTCTCTCCATAATACATCCGCCATTTGGAACCCTCATCGCTGCGAGATACTGGGCCCATATGACCATCTCCTCTGGGATAAAAATCTTCGTGATGCATGGTAAAAATGAAAGGATCCGATACAGGTAAGGGTAAGGTTGCAGGTAATATTTTTTTGATTTTAGACATATCAAGTCCCTTTCTGATTGGAATTAATGAATCAATTGTATGTACCATATATGGTGACTTATTTTAAAAAATCAATAAATAAACCTTTTATCATAAATTTAATTTATTAAATATATTATTTTATTTTTATAAATAAATACTTTAATTTTTTAAAACAATCAAATATAATTGATGTATATCTTGTTATGTCTAAAATAAATTACCCTACCACATCAGCAATTCGATTTTTGAGAGCACATGATATCGCTTTTGAGCCCATGTTGTATGCATATGAAGCTCATGGAGGAACACATCATTCTGCTCAAGTATTAAAAGTTGACGAGCATATGGTGATTAAGACCATTGTTTTTAAAACAGATAAAAATCAAGCCTTAATTGTCTTAATGCATGGCGATAGAGAAATTTCAACAAAAGAATTGGCTCGTTTCATAGGTGTTAAACATATTGAACCAGTTTCAGAAAAAGAAGTCACACAGTTAACTGGTTACCAAGTGGGAGGATGTAGTCCTTTTGGTACCCGCAAACAAATTCCTGTCTATATTCAATCGAGTATTTATGATTTACCTTTAATGTGCATTAACGGTGGTAAGAGGGGAATGTTGGTCAAAATTAAACATCAAGAACTAAAAAAATTAAACTTTTTTGAGGTGGATGTTGCCATTGTCACTTGAGTCGTTTTTTTTAAACCAATAATATTTTTGCTCTAATTTTTAGTATATTTTATAATGGCGGATGGCCTTTTTAAAAGGCTGTAGTCAGTTTGAAAGTAGTCTTTAACTTTGCTGACCTGTCAAAATAAATGAGAATTAAAGATATATATTTCAGTTGCCTATTGTGAATAACATTTTCATTTGTACTTTGGATGCGACATTTTTAATGACAATAAATATTAATTCAAATGGAGAGATAGAATAATTATGTTTTTTGAATTAAGTAAATATGGGCCTAAATCTTTTATAGATGAAGTGAGACGATTGTTGGGTATTGGCTTTCCTATGTATATTGCGATGGTATTTTTATCTGGTATGGGTTTGGCGGGTACAATCATTACCGGTCAATATAACACTGACGATTTGACAGCAGTTTCCTTAGCCAATCTTTTATACTTCACGTCATACTTGACCATTTCTTCTTTGATTGTGGCTTTAAATCCGATGTTGTCTCAACTTTTAGGGGCAGGGAAAATACAAGAGATGGGTGAGTTGTGCCGGCAAGGACTTTTATTTTCATTTTTAGTGAGTATATTGGGTACTATTTTCTGGTTACTATTGATTTATCCCATTACCTTGTATTTAGCTCATGAAAACTATGATGTGTATATTCAGGATACGGTTAAATATTATTTAATTATCGTCACAGTAGCATTTCCTGCGTCTTTCCTACAAAGAACTTTACAAGTGTATCTAACTTGTGTGAATAAAACCAAACCGATTATGTTGACAGCGATGGCTTGTTTTATTCTTTATATCCCTTTTGCTTATTTCTTAGTAGTAGGTGGGTTTGGTTTTGAAGGAATGGGAGGATTAGGTTGTGCTATTGCTTTATGCATCACTTTTTGGTTGATGTTTGCCATATTAGCTGTTTTTGTTATTAAAGATGACTTTTTTAAACAATTTCAACTGTTTAATAAATGGAGTAAACCAGACTTAGAGATATTTAAAGAAATTACAAGAATAGGATTGCCTATTTCTGTTTCTTTCTTTTTGGAAATAGGGGTGTTTTTAACGATTATTTTGGTAATTGTCCCATTTGGTAAAGTGTATGTTGCATCGCAAGAAATTGTCAGTCAGGTATCGAATTTCTTGTATATGTTGCCTCAATCTATTGGTTTGGCTTCTAGTGTGAGAGTTGGCTATTCAATAGGAGAGCGTAGATTGGTACGTGCTCGTTATGTATCAGGAGTAAGTCTTTGTTTGGCAATATTCGGCTCGATTCTAACAGCTTCTTTTTTAATTATTTTTAATCAACACATTGCCCAAATTTTTTCTAATGATGCAGAAGTCATTGCTCTGGTCGGATCTGTGTTGGTGATGATGGCATTTTTCCAATTATCGGATGCGATACAAATTACTGCAGCAGGTTGCCTAAGAGGGTATAAGATTACCAAAATTCCAATGTATGTGAATTTTATTTCTTACTGGATTGTTGGTTTTGGTCTTGGGTATTATTTAGGTATTGTTTTAGATTATCGCTTAGAAGGTTTCTGGGTAGGTATGGCTCTGGGCATTACCTTCTGTGCTATTTTACTCGTTACCTACCTACAAATTGTAAGTAAACAATTTATTAAAGATGCGCATCATGTTAAAGATGCACATCACGCATACTAAAAAATAAAGAGCTCTATTGGGTAACAGGGCTCTTTTTCTTGGTCATTATACTATAATGATATGTATTATTTTATTTTGGAATTCTGATTTCGGCCGCAAGAGCGTGTGCTATTAGACCTTCTTCAGTAGCTAGAATATTGGCTGTCTTTTCTAATTGATAATCTGAGTTAGGATTAATTTTTATAATATTAGATTTTTTTTGAAAATCATACACACCTAGAGGAGAGGCAAAACGTGCTGTCCTAGCTGTAGGTAATACGTGATTGGGTCCTGCACAATAATCTCCAATACTTTCAGAGCTATGAGCTCCTAAGAAAATAGCACCTGCATTATGAATTTTTTCTAATAATAAATCTGGATTTTCAACTGAAAGCTCCAAATGTTCAGGAGCAATATAGTTGGCTATTTCACAAGCATCTGTCAAATCTTTAGCTTTTATAATAATGCCTCGATTATTAAGTGATTGCTGAATAATATCTTTTCTAGGCTGTAAAGCAATCAATTTATCAATAGTCTTTTGAATTGTTTGAATATAATCTTCATTATCAGAGATGAGAATAGATTGAGCCATCTCATCGTGTTCCGCCTGACTAAATAAATCCATAACCACCCAATTAGGGTCAGTTGAGCCATCTGCAATGACTAATATTTCAGAAGGCCCTGCAATCATATCAATACCAACCTGGCCAAAGACATATTTTTTAGCAGTTGCTACGTATGCATTACCTGGTCCTGTGATTTTGTTAACAGCAGGGATGCTTTCAGTACCATAGGCTAAAGCTGCTATTGCCTGTACTCCTCCTATGGTGATTACTTTAGTAACCCCTGCAATATAAGCAGCACCTAGTACGACTAGATTTTTTTCTCCAAAAGGTGTGGGAACAACCATTAAAATATCTTTAACACCAGCTACCTTAGCGGGTATAGCATTCATTAACACAGAACTAGGATAGGCTGCTTTCCCTCCTGGAACATAAATACCTACCCGATCAATCGGAGTGATTTTTTGGCCTAAAATATGACCAAACTCATCTTTATATTGCCAAGATTTTTGTACTTGATGCTCATGAAAGTTTTGAATTCGGTCTCGGGCCAATACTAATGCTTTTTGAACTTTTTCTGGCAATGATTCGAAAGCTTGCTTTAATTCTTCACTTTCTAACGTGAGGTCATTGACTGAAGCTACTTCTAAATGGTCGAATCGTTTAGTGTATTTTAAAACAGCAAGATCACCCATAATTTTGACATCATTGCAGATTTCCGCTACCACACTTTCTATACTATTATCTTGAGATTGTTCGAAGAATAGGGCTTGAGAAAGTGTTTTTATAAAATTTGAATCTGCGCTATTTAGATATTTCATTGTATCCTCAATAATATGTTAGCCATTTCTTTTAGAGAGAAGAAAAGGCATCGATGATAGGTTGTATGGTCTGGTATTTTAAACGAAGAGATGCCTTATTTACAATAAGACGACTAGAAATGTCCATAATAAATTCGACGGGAACAAGGTTGTTGGCTTGCAGTGTGTTTCCAGTAGAAACAATATCCACAATAGCATCAGAAAGACCGACTAATGGGGCTAACTCCATAGATCCATATAGTTTTATGATATCCACATGAACCCCTTTTTTAGCAAAATGTTTTTTTGCAATGTCTGGATACTTGGTGGCAACTCTTAAACGGGAACCAATACTTGAAACTTTTTGATAATCAACACCCTTTTTTACAGCTACCATCATCTTGCATTGCGCTATTTCTAAATCTAGAGGTTGATATAGGCCCATTTCGCCATGTTGCATCAAAACATCTTTACCAGCAATACCAAAGTCTGCAGCACCATATTGAACATAAGTTGGGACATCAGTTGGTCTTAAAATAATGACCCTAGTATTTTTATTGTTAGTATTTAAAATTAATTTCCTTGAGGTTTCTGGATTATCTAAAATTTCGATACCTGCTTTTTGTAAAAGTGGCACTGTTTCCTCAAAAATTCTTCCTTTAGATAAAGCAATAGTAATTGGATTTTGCATGGTTTTTTAATAACTAAAAAATAAAGTGTTATTTTAACATGCTTGGGTTTATTATGAATGAATACTTTATTTAAAATTAGAATACTCATTTTATTGAAGTGTAATCACAATAAAATTATTATGAATAATCGTGAGTATTCTGTATTTCCATTCAAGTGCTAAGTTGTTATAATTTTATGCTAACATTGGATTTTAAAGAATGTTATTGAATTCTTTTTATTGATTACTCTGCGGAGGGGTTATGGGCTTTTTACAAGGAAAAAAAATATTAATTACAGGTTTGATTTCGTCTCGTTCTATTGCTTATGGGGTTGCTAAAGCATGTAAGGAACAGGGGGCAGAATTGGCCTTTACCTATATGTTGGATAAGGTAGAAGATAGAGTACGAGATATGGCCAATAGTTTTGGTTCTGAATTGGTTTATCGTTGTGATGTACAAAATGATGACGAAATTGATGCTGTTTTTAAGAATTTAGAGCAGGAGTGGGGTGGATTAGACGGTTTGTTACACGCAGTCGCATTTGCTCCTAAAGAAGCCTTAGAGGGTGATTTTTTAGAAGGCATTAGCAGAAAAGCTTTTTTGGTTTCTCAAGAAGTTTCTGCCTATAGCTTGGCTGCTTTAGCGAAAAGAGCAAGACCATTGATGCAAGATAGGCAGGCTGCTTTAGTTGCATTAACGTATCTAGGTTCTATTAGGGCTGTTCAAAACTACAATACAATGGGCTTGGCCAAAGCTAGTTTAGAAGCGGCTATTCGATATACAGCACAAGCATTAGGTCCAGAAGGGATTAGATGTAATGGCGTTTCAGCAGGTCCTATTAAAACTTTGGCTGCGTCTGGTGTTTCAGGTTTTAGTAAATCACTTAAAAGAACCAGCGAAGAAAGTTTCTTAAAACGTAATGTTACAATTGAAGAAGTGGGAAATGTGGTGGCTTTTTTATTGTCAGATTTGGCTTCGGGGATTACCGGAGAAATTACTTATGTAGATTGTGGCTACCGTAATTCTGCACTTTCTATCACATTGGAAGAGTAATTTAGCTTATGGCAACTAAATTTGAATTAGGAATAGTGATACTACTGCAAGTAGTTTTGATTTCACTGGTTTGGCTGTTTGCAGATTGGTTACATCAAAATTGGATAACGATGATTCCTTCTAATATCTTAGGTCTCATTTTCATTTTGGTAGTAGTATCATTATTTGAAAAGACGATTGTCTTGTTTGATAAAGGCGCTTATTTTCTTATTTTGCATATAACATTGTTATTTATTCCAATTACAGTGTTAACGGCAGAGTATAAAGAGCTTTTTTTAAAAGAAGGTATTAATATTTTATTGGTAATGTGCTTGTCAACTATCATTGGTATGGTTGTTGTGGCAGCAGTAGTACATTATTTAAATAATTATCTAAATAGTAGAAAACACATTTCTGAAAATTAATATTATGGATAATCCTATTGTTATGTCGATACTGTTAATTGCTTTAACAGTAATTGTTTATATAATCAGTAAAAAAATATTTTTTAAATATCCTAAAGTATGGTTATTACCAGTGGTTGTTTCGCCATTGGTTATTTTATTGATTCTATATTTAATTTCCATACCACTGGAAACTTATGATAAAGCAGTTCAACCTCTTATCTGGTTTTTGGGGCCTGCTGTATCAGCATTTGCCATACCTATTTATGAGCAAAGAAGAATCATTGTCGAAAATGGTATTGTTTTATCCGCGGGTGTTATTGTTGGAATTATTGTCACGATAGTTGCGACTATATTGCTGTGCAGAATATTTCCTGTAGATCCATTAGTTGAAGGAAGTATGATTCCTCATGCAATTAGTTCGCCATTCGCTATTGCGGTTGCTCCTTATATTAACGGCGGAGAAAATCTGGCAGCAGTGTTTTCTATTTTAACGGGTATTTTTGGGATGTTAATAGGCGAAGTGGTATTGTTAGTAATGCATATTAAGGATTCTATTGTTAGAGGAATGATGTATGGGACAACCTCG
Source organism: Neisseriaceae bacterium PsAf (assembly GCA_017114885.1). GTDB lineage: Bacteria > Pseudomonadota > Gammaproteobacteria > Burkholderiales > Neisseriaceae > QFNR01. The sequence goes on from WNLJ01000023.1 coordinate 56,790, forward strand.
TCTGTCGTGGGTACAGCAAAAGCGATGGAAATAGGTCAAAAAGATGGAGTAATTGCTAGTTTAGCAATGATCTTAAGTGGAATTGTCATGATTTTAATTGCCCCAATCTTAATGGGTTTTAAATTAATTGAGAACTGAATAAAAGAGATAATTATGAATAAAAAAGTAGTGATTGTATCGGCTAAACGCACATCAATTGGTAAATTTGGTGGTGCTTTATCTAGTGTGTCGGCTATGCAAATGGGTGCTACGGTAATACGTGCTTTATTAGAAGAGACGCAACTTGATGTTCATGCAATTGATGAAGTGATTATGGGGCATGTTTTGACAGCAGGCTTGGGACAAAATACAGCCAGACAAGCAGCACTATTGGCTGGTCTACCTATAGAAGTATCGTGTTTTGGTGTTAATTTAGTCTGTGGTTCTGGTTTAAAATCTGTTGATTTGGCAGCACAATCTATTATAAGTGGTAATGCAGAAATTGTGATTGCTGGTGGGCAAGAGTCAATGACGAGAGCACCTTTCTTGGTCCCAGAGATGAGAAATGGTAAAAGGATGGGCAATACTTCAATAATTGATAGCATGATTAATGATGGTTTGTTAGATGCGTATAATCACTATCATATGGGAGTGACCGCAGAAAATGTTGCCAAAGAATACAATATCAGTCGTGAAGATCAAGATCGATTTTCTTTAGCATCTCAAAATAAAGCAGAAGCAGCACAAAAAGAGGGTAAATTTAAAGACGAGATTGTTCCGATAGAAATATCAGGAAGAAAAGGTAGTGTTTCTGTTTTTGAAGAAGATGAATTTATAAGACCAGGATCTACTTATGAGTCTGTTTCTAAAGCAAGACCTGCTTTTATTGATAATGGCACAGTAACTGCTGCCAATGCCTCTGGTATTAACGATGGTGCAGCTGCTGTAATGCTAATGACAGAAGAAAAAGCTAAAGAATTAGGTTTAGAAATTTTAGCGAGCATTGAGAGTTGTGCTACAGCTGGTTGTGAACCAAAAATTATGGGCATAGGACCCGTTGAAGCAGTTAGAAAAGTACTGAGAAGAACGAATTGGGATGTGAAAGATTTAGATCTAGTCGAGGCGAACGAAGCTTTTGCATCGCAAGCGTTGGCGGTAATGAATGAGCTAAAATTTAATCCTTCTATCGTGAATGTGAATGGGGGAGCAATTGCTTTAGGACATCCTATTGGTGCTTCAGGTTGTCGAATTCTTGTTTCTCTAATTTATGAAATGCAGCGTAGGAATGCCAAAAAAGGTCTAGCGTCATTATGTATTGGTGGTGGAATGGGCATTGCAATGACTATTTCTCGAAATTAAAAATAGATTTCAATAGTATAGTATAATGAACTAGAAATATTTTCTGAGCGAATTAATAATATTTAAAATTAGGAGAGTTTGTATGAGTGATAAAGTAATTATTCCAGAAGGTGGCGCAAAAATTGTGTTGGGAGAGACTATTCCTAACAATCCTATTATTCCTTTTATTGAAGGTGATGGAATTGGAACTGATATTACTCCTGTTATGATTTCTGTTATTGATGCAGCAGTCAAAAAAGCGTATTCTGGTGAGAAAAAAATTCACTGGATGGAAGTGTATGCAGGAGAAAAAGCAACTAGAGTATATGGTGATAATGTATGGTTGCCAGATGAAACAGTTGAGTATTTAAAAGAATATCCTGTTTCCATTAAAGGACCAATGACTACACCTATTGGAGGTGGTATTCGTTCGCTTAATGTTGCCTTAAGACAAAAACTAGATTTGTATCAATGTGTGCGTCCAGTGCGTTATTTTCAAGGAGTTCCTTCACCACTAAAAGATCCAAGTCAAACTGATATGGTTATTTTCCGTGAAAATACAGAAGATATTTATGCAGGAATTGAATGGGAAGCAGGTAGTGAACAAGCAGTCAAACTTATCAATTTCCTTGAAGATGAATTTAAAGTAACCCAAATTAGATTCCCTAAAACTTCTGGTATCGGTATTAAACCTATTTCTAAAGAGGGTACAGAAAGATTATTTAGAGCAGCAGTTAATTATGCTATTCAAAACGATCGTAATAGTGTGACTATTGTACATAAAGGTAATATTATGAAATTTACCGAAGGTGCTTTTAGAGATTGGTCATATGAATTGGTAAAACGTGAATTTGGTGCAGAATTAATTGGTGCTGGTCCATGGTGTTCATTTAAAAATCCAAATACAGGTAAAGAAATTGTTGTTAAAGATGCAATTGCGGATAATTTCTTACAACAAATTTTATTGAGTCCTGGCGAATATGATGTGATTGCAACTATGAATTTAAATGGTGATTATATATCAGATGCTTTAGCTGCTCAGGTGGGTGGAATTGGTATTGCTCCAGGTGCTAACATTTCAGATAAGTATGCTGTTTTTGAGGCAACACACGGAACTGCACCGAAGTATGCAGGGTTAGATAAAGTCAATCCAGGCTCATTAATCCTTTCTGCTGAGATGATGTTAAGATTCTTAGGCTGGAAAGAAGCGGCTGATTTAGTGATTTCTTCAATGGAAAAAACTATTAGCGATAAAATGGTTACTTATGATTTTGCCCGTGATTTAGACGGTGCTACTGAAGTTTCTACTTCAGAATTTGGTGAAGAAATGATTAAAAGAATGTAATTTATTCTATTATAAAAAACCTCAGATATTCTGAGGTTTTTTATTGATAATTAACTTTTGTCTTCAATAAGATAGCCACGCATTTTTTCAATAGCTTTGGATTCAATTTGACGAATTCGTTCAGGAGAAACTCCGTATTTAACTGCTAAATCATGCAAAGTGGAATTATTATCAGCCAACCAACGGCTTTCAACAATATCTCGACTTCTATCATCTAATTGTGTCAGCGCATGCGTTAAACTTTCAGTTTGTAGAATTTGGTCATCTTTTTTACCTAATTGGATTTCTGGTTCGTTATCATAATCTGCTAACCAGTCAATAGGTGCAAAACTATCTTCATCATCACTGTCTCGAATTAAGGCAATATCATGGCCTGTCATTCTTTGTTCCATCTCATAAACATCTTTTAACTTAACGCCTAAGTCTTCTGCTATTTCCTTGGCTTCGATTTCAGATAGGGCATTCATATTTTTTTTCATACTACGTAAATTAAAAAATAACTTACGTTGAGGTTTTGTTGTTGCCACTCTAACCAAGCGCCAATTTCTGAGTACAAATTCGTGAATCTCCGCTTTAATCCAGTGTATTGCAAATGAAACCAAGCGAACTCCTCTATTGGGGTCAAACTTTTTAACGGCTTTCATTAGTCCAATATTACCTTCTTGAATTAAATCGGCTTGATTAAGTCCATAACCATCATAGTCTCTAGCAATTGATACTACTAATCTTAAATGAGATAAAATTAATCTTTTTGCAGCTTCTAGGTCTCCCTCATTAGCTAATTTTTCCGCTAAATCATGTTCTTCTTCAGCTGTTAATAAAGGAATGGAATTCACAGTATTGATGTATTGAGCCAAGCTACCATGTCCAGTTAATACTGGTAATGTTATTTCGTTGCTCATGAGTAATTTCCTGTTCTAATATAAAGATTTTAAATAAATTTTTTGATGAACTATATAAATTATAATTCAATCAATTATGGTTTTTCATTATAGCTCACTATTCGATAAGAAAACAATAGCCATCTCATGTATATAATTTTAAGTTATTTGGTTAAAAGGGATTAGTATTTTCGGTTATTACCAATAGAATATAGACTATATCCTATTTATAAAAATAGGGTAGCTAGTTTTATGTCCATGTTTCAGACCAAACCAATTTTGCCAGGATTTAAACTTAGTTTCGCTGTTACTTTATTTAGTTTATCTATATTTATTATTTTACCTTTATTTGCGTTATTTTATAGTGTTTCTGGTGCAGGTTGGGACTATTTTTTTTCGGTTGTTTTTTCTGAAAATGTATTATATGCACTTTTTTTAACATTATTTTTATCATTTTTGGCAGTAGCAACAAATATTTTATTTGGCTTAATTATTGCATGGGTTTTGGTCCGGTATGATTTTTTTGGCAAAGGTTTATTAAATTCTATTGTTGATTTGCCATTTGCTTTACCAACTTCAGTTACAGGAATTACCTTAGCTACATTATATGCCACCAATGGCTGGTTGGGTTCTTTATTCGCACCATTTGGCATACGGATTGCTTTTACAAATATAGGTATTTGGATTGCTTTGGTTGTTGTTAGCTTACCTTTTATCGTAAGAACCATACAACCTGTATTAGAAGACTTAAATATAGAACAAGAGGAAGCTGCAGCTACCTTAAATATTAATCGTTTACAAGTCTTTACCAAGATAATATTGCCAGAATTAAAACCTGCCTTGATTGGTGGTATAGCTATCGCATTTGCAAGATGTACAGGGGAATACGGATCGGTTATTTTTATTGCAGGCAATATTCCTAAGGAGTCAGAGATATTGCCTTTGGTTATTGCTTCAAAATTTGAACAATTCGATTTAACAGGCGCATCAGCAGTAGCAATTTTGATGTTAATTATTTCTTTTTCTGTTCTGTTATTTTTAAATTGGTATCAACGTAAACTAGGGAAAGGATTGGCACTTTGAAGGATAAGAATAATAGTGTAACAGAGCCTAAATGGGTGCGTTGTGTTTTAATTTTTAGTGCTTTTTTTATTTTATTTATTTTCTTGATTATTCCATTAATCAGTATTTTTTATGAGGCTTTATACAGAGGTTGGGACTTATATGTTTCTTCTATTTTTGATAAAGAAGCATTAAAAGCAATTCAATTAAGCTTATTAACAGTCTTAATTGTGGTGCCAGTTAATGTAATTATTGGTGTCAGCATGGCTTGGTTGATTGCTAGATTTGATTTTAAAGGTAAAGCGTTTCTTAATAGTTTAATTGATTTACCATTTGCTGTTTCACCAGTAGTTGCTGGTTTAATGTTGGTGTTATTATTGGGCTCTGCCAGCTTCTTAGGCTCTTGGTTAGAAAGCCATGGCATGCAGATTATCTTTGCTGTGCCAGGAATTATATTAGCGACCTTGTTCGTTACTTTTCCTTTTGTTGCAAGAGAATTAATTCCCTTAATGGAATCACAAGGAAGTGAGGAAGAACAAGCTGCTTTAATATTGGGCGCACGTTCATGGGACATATTTTTTAAAGTCACTCTACCTAATATTAAATGGGGATTAATCTATGGAATTATACTGGTAAATGCTAGAGCATTGGGAGAATTTGGTGCGGTAAGTATTGTTTCTGGTCATATTAGAGGTGAAACGAATACAGTGCCTTTACAAGTAGAAGTGTTGTATAGTGAGTATAATTATACGGCTGCTTTTACTTTGGCAAGTTTATTGGCCTTGATGGCTATTTTTACCTTATTATTACAGAATGTAATTACTTGGAATCAAAAACGATTGGAACATAAAAATAAAAAATTAATAGTATAAATAGGTCATATATGAGTATTTCAATTAAAAACTTAGAAAAAAGCTTTGATGATTATCAAGCGTTAAAAAATATTAATCTGGATGTCGAATCAGGAAAGTTCTATGCCTTGTTAGGGCCTTCAGGATGTGGAAAAACAACTTTGCTAAGAATTATTGCTGGTTTAGAAACGGCAGATTCTGGACAAATATTTTTTGATGATAGGGATATGACTAATGTTGATGTGCGTAATAGGGGCATTGGTTTTGTTTTTCAGAATTATGCTTTATTTAGGCATATGACAGTTTTTGATAATGTTGCTTTTGGTTTAAGGGTGAAACCAAGAAAAGAACGATTATCTGATGAGAAAATTACCAAAAGAGTTCGAGAACTGTTGAGTATGATTCAATTAGATTGGTTGGAAAATGCTTACCCATCTAGATTATCGGGAGGACAGAAACAAAGAGTCGCATTGGCTAGAGCGCTTGCAGTAACACCTAAGGTATTATTGCTTGATGAACCTTTTGGTGCTTTAGATGCTAAAGTTAGGAAAGACTTGAGATTATCTTTGAGAGACATACAACATGAACTGAATATCACTTGTATTTTGGTGACTCATGATCAAGAAGAGGCACTCAGCATGGCGGATAAAATTGTGGTCATGAATAAAGGAAAAATAGAGCAGACAGGAACTGGTCCAGAGTTATACAATAATCCTAGTACTGGATTTACAGTTGAATTTTTGGGAGAAGTGAATATTTTTAACCGTGCTAGAGTGGAAAATAACCAGCTTATGATTGGTGGTTATACAGAATCAGCCCCTGAGAATTTTTTAGGGAGAGAAGAAAATGTTATAGCCTATGCACGACCTCAAGACATTACTATCTCACACACAGCTGATGATAATTCTATTGCTCAAGCAGAGATTCAAGATATTCAAGAAATAGGTCCTGTTGTACGTATTTTTTTAGATAGTTTTGTGTCAGATAAAAAAATAGAAGTGGTACTTACCAAACAAGTCTTTGATGAAAGCCCTTTTTTGATTCAAGAAAAAGTTTATTTTAAACCAGAAAAAACGTTTGTTTTTGCTTTAGATAATTTAGTGGATTATATGATTTAAAATTCTTGTTTGGTTTTTTCTATCCACTTGATAAAAGCTTCTGGTTTTTCAAAACCTAGTAAAGGTTTGCTATAAACATTAGGGGATTTTATGATAAAAAATCCAGGAGGAGCATACAAATTGAACATTTCCATCAATTCACGATGTTCTTTGGTGTTATTAGTAATGTCAATTTGAAAAAAATTATTTTGGTTGAGAATGTTTTTTACTCTAGCATCTGAAAAAGTATATTTTTTCATTTCTTTACAAGTTGCACACCAATCAGCATAAAAATCAAGATAAATAGGCTCTTCAGGGTTGTTTTGTAAAGCAATCTGTATGTCATTCATTAGTTCTTCTACATTGGTATACTTCTTGTTAGTGGGCATTTCTAAAGTAGTATGGCTTGGTGCAGCAGATAAAAATATATTAAAAGCATTGCTTTTTCCTAAATAAGAACTAGAAATCAGATAAGCAGTTAGAAAAACGCCTAATAAAGAAGTAATGATATAAAATATTTTCCCAAGAAAAGATTTAGCCGGATTTTTATAAAAAATAATTATGGGCAGTAGAAAAACAATACTGTAAAAAAGTATGCTTAACCAATTTGGCAGGAAAGGAGCCATCAAATATATACCGATAAATAAAAGTAGGACACCTAATAGGTATTTGACCACATTCATCCAATTACCAGTTTTAGGAAGAAATTTATCACCTAACAAGCTAAAAATTAATAGAGGTAGGCCCATACCTAAACCCATCATGTAGAGTGCTAACCCCCCTAATATAACGTCATGAGTACTACCAATATAACCAAGTGCGAAGGCAAGAGGAGGGGCAATACAAGGACCTATAATCAAAGCAGATACACAACCCATTAAAAATAAAGCGAGATATCTATTTTTAGTATTAATTTGAGCATTGTTAAGCATATTTTGCCATTTGCTAGGCAATTGTAATTGAAAGACCTCTAACATAGATAAGCCTAACAATATAATTAATAAACTTGCAGGAATAATAAAGATAGCCTGTTGCATATAAGCATTTAAGAGAACACCACTTAATCCAGCAATAATTCCTAAGAGAGTATAGGTAAAAGCGATGCCTTGAGTATAAATGAAAGTAGGGAAAAAACTTTTACCATGATCTTGTTGCTGATTCACAATTATAGATGAAACAATTGGTATGAGCGGATACATGCACGCAGTTAAACTCATAGCGATTCCTGCTAAGAAAAATAACAACAATGTTTGCAGAATATTTGTCCAAGAAATATTCGTGTTCTCAGTAGAGAGACTTTCTTTAGCAGGGACTAAAATAAATTTTTCGTTTGGATTGTTGCTGTTTATAGAAGTATTTTCTATTATGGTTTGTTGTGTTAATTTTTGGACTAATGATTGATTGTCTCTTGTTTTTGATGTTTTTTCTTCATTCAATGGAATAACTAAACCATTATCGATTTTGTAATGCTTTTCTAGGGGGGGATAACAAATTCCAACATCAGCACAGCCTTGTAAGGAAATATCAAGTTGAAATAATCTTCCTTGTTTATTTTCAATAGGAATAGATATATTAACGAAATCTCTAAAGATTTGTTGTTTTCCAAAAAATTCATCGGAGTGAGAGATTGAATCGCTATATGTGGCTTTGCCTAATATATGAGAAGGTTGTGTATTAAATAAAAATTTAGATTGATATAAATAGTAACCAGGTTCAATAGCAATATCAATTGTTAGATTTTGCTGATTTTGCTCATCGACATTGATAATAACTTTGAATGCTTTTTCTGGAGGAAGAATATTCCGACTATTAATATTGGTATAGGCAAAAGAAGAGAAGGAAAATACTAAAATAAAAAAAGTAATAAAGCGAATTATTCTTGAATGCATAGTCAAAAAAAGAGTTATGAAATAATTTCTGCGTAAGCCGAATGGTTATGAATCGATTCGAAATTTTCACTAGAAACTTTAAAATTAATAATTTCAGGCTGTTGCTTCAAAGCTTGATATATGTCTCGTACAATATCTTCTACAAATTTTGGGTTTTCGTAAGCAGATTCAGTCACTTTTTTTTCATCAGGACGTTTTAGGATACTATATAACCCACAAGAAGAACTCTCTTCTGCTATTTTAATCAGTGTTTCGGGCTCGATGTTTTGGTTGTATTGGGCAGAAATATTAATAATAGAACGTTGATTATGAGCACCATAATCAGATATTTCTTTAGAGCAAGGACATAGCGAAGTGGTGGGTATTTTTACTTCTAAAAACTGTTCCGTTTTTTTACCTTGAATCCGTGTATGATATGTTAATTCATAGTTCATTAGGCCTGTTATTTTGGTGATTGGTGCTTTTTTTTCAATAAACAAAGGTGTTTGTAGGATAATTTCTCCATTTTTGGCACCTAATTTTTGACACATATCAATAGTCAGTTCCCGCATGGTGTTGGAGTTAATAGGTTTTTTATTTTCTGATATTAAGGCAATAAAGCGTGACATATGGGTTCCACGATATTTCCCTTCCAATTGAATATACATATTAACTTTGGCAATCGTATGTTGTATGTTATTTTTGGAAGATAATTGGATAGGGAGGGTAAAATCCTTGATTCCAACTCTAGTAATGTCAATATTTCTAGTATCAATTGAATTTTGAGTATCGGTTAAAGAACTCATTGGTATATTCCTTAGTCAGCTTTTGCTAAAAAGATTAAAGTATAGTCGTTCAGTAGGATATGTTCAAACAAAAGCCAAACACATTAATATAATTAATGTGTTTGGTTAAAATAATTAATTTAAAACAGATTGTCTAAATTGGTGCTGGGTTGATTATTATCATTATTAGTAGGAGCTGGTGTCTGACTATCCAATTTAACACCCTCCATAGTTTTACCATTGATTGAATATGAACCATTTTGAACATTGATATTCTTAGGTTGTTTTGGTTGCTCGACAGGCATGCCTCTTAAGGCTGTTCTCATATACTCTACCCAAATAGGAAGAGCAATTCGACCTCCGTATCCCATACGTCCCATACTCTTAGGTCTGTCATATCCAATATACACTGCAGTAACTACTCTTGTATTAAAGCCAACAAACCAAGCATCTTTTTGGTCATTGGTTGTTCCTGTTTTCCCACCTACATCATTACGGCCAATTGCTTGAGCTGCTCTAGCTGTACCATATTGAATCACATCTTGTAACATCTTATACATGATAAAAGCATTTTTAGGATCTATGGTCCTTGGCGCATTCACACCTGCAATAAGAGGTTTGGTCTGAGCAATGAGTTGTCCTCTTGAATCATAGATTCTGTCAATAACATATGGTTCAACAAGGAACCCTCCATTGGCAAATACAGCATAACCTCTCGCCATTTCTAACGGTGTTGCTTGACCTGAACCCAATACCATCGTTAAATCTTTTGATATGTTTTTTTCTTTGAAACCAAAACGTTGTACATACTTATGAGCATAACCAATACCAATGGAATTTAACACTTTGACAGCTACTACATTTTTAGACCGATATAGGGCTTCTCTAATAGTTATAGGACCAGAATAACCCCCTCCAGCATTTCTAGGAGAGTAACGACCAAAACTTGTAGGTGAATCGTTTACAATCGTTCCTGTGGTATAGCCTTTATTAATAGCAGCAGAATATACAAATGGTTTAAAAGTTGAACCGGGTTGGCGATAGGCTTGAATAGCACGGTTAAATTGTTTAGCAAAAAAGTCAAAACCACCAACAACAGCTAATACGGCACCAGTTCTAGTATCAAGAGAAATAATACTTCCTTCTAATTCTGGAGGTTGAGTGATACTCCAGCCATTTTTGGTTCGATATAAACGGATAACAGACCCCACGGTTACTTGTTTATTACCCATCTTTTTATTGTTAATAGCCTTAGAAATAAAATTAAGTGAAGCACCCGTTAGAACGATAGGATCTTTGTGATTCTCAGTTAATAATTTTATTTTTTTAGGGTTAGCTTCAATAACAATAGCTGGAATTTGTCCTTGTACAGTATGGTGTGCAGAAAGATAATTTAATGCAGTGGTTTCAAGATTTTCAGGGTTTATATTCGATAGGTTATAGTAAGCTTCAGCGCCTCTAAAATTCCCTTTTGGACTGTTACTGAGTAAAGACCTTCTCAAAGCCTGAGTAGCTGCTTTTTGATTTTTAATGGTAATGGTTGTATATACGCGGTAACCAGAACGATAAATGTCATCACCATATCTATCATGCAGTTGTCGTCTTACCATTTCTGCTACATATAAGGAATCTTCGTTAACTTTTTCATCGCTACCACCTTCTTTGTAAGTTAATTGTTGATTGATAGCCTCATTGTATTTCTCTTGAGTAATCCAACCCTCACTGAGCATATTTCCTAAAACATATAATTGACGTTGTCTGGCACGTTGTGGATTCACAATAGGATTAAAAGCAGAAGGTGCTTTAGGCAGGCCTGCCAGCATAGCAGATTCAGCGATGGTCAAATTTTGGACAGGTTTATCAAAGTAAGCTTCCGCAGCAGCGGTAAAACCATAAGCTTTTTGTCCTAAGTAAATTTGATTAAAATAGAGCTCTAAAATTTGATCTTTAGTTAGAGTCATTTCAATTTTAAAAGCCAGTAGCATTTCATAAAACTTTCTTTTATAGGTTCTTTCATTTGTTAAAAAAAAGTTTTTAGCAACTTGTTGAGTGATTGTGCTCGCGCCTTGACCGATTTCTCCAGAAACAAAATTACTAATAAAAGCTCTTAACATGCCAGTTGTATCAACACCTTTATGTTTATAAAAACGTTTATCCTCTGCTGCTAATACTGCATATTTTAAAACATCAGGGAAGTCTCCAATTTTGGTAAAGGTTCTTTTTTCTATCCCGTATTGACCTATTAGTACATTATCCTGAGAATATATCTTCATAGGCATGCTGGGTTTATAGTCCGTAATTTTATCCAGGTCTGGTAATTTAGGAAAAGTAAAGACGATAGCAACCAAAACGATTCCAACCAATAGTAAGAATAAACTTGTTATTAATAGAACGGTTGAAAGGATTATTTTTTTATGCGTCGTTGAATTCATACTGATTAGTTTTATTCTATGAAGTTATTTTATAATGGTTAGACGCGTGATTATACACAAAATTTATCAATCAATAAAATAATTTATGAATCATTCATATAATTACGTAAATGATAATCAATTAAATTGGTTATTTTTCAAAAAAATGTTTTGTAAAAATCATATTGTTGATAAATTATATTGTTATCCTCAATGATTTATTGATAATGATATTAAGAAGTCATTTTGGTTTCTTTATGTAATTGTGGATAAAGTAGCTATGTAATAAAGGGAACGTTAATGTTGAAAAGATTTTTTAAAAAGGGCTCTGGGAACGCTTTATCCATTGTTTCTTCATATTCTGTGGGTCTATATTTTAATGATACTAGAATGAGCTATGTCTTATTAAAACTGTCGAATGGGAAATTATCCCTAGAATCTTATAAGACAATACCCTTAGAAAGAGAGATTTTAGTCAATTCAAAAATTATTGAAATGGACGCTTTGTCGGTTAGCTTGAAGCAATTATCTTCGGATTTTTATTTTTATACAGATGAGGTCGTTGTATCTTTGCCACAATCTTTTGTAACTATGGAATACTTTAATTATAACCCAGAATCAGATGAAAGTTTGGAGTCTGAAGCCGAATTTAGAGCAAGTAAAATTTCTGATTTAGATGAAATTAACTTTGATTATTATTTATTTGAAAATGAAGAAGAGGACATTTCTTCAGTTCACAATAATGTTATTTTGACGGTAGCTAAAAATGAAGATATAGACAGTAGGATGTATCTAACAGAGATATCAGATTTAAATTTACGATACCTTGATGTGGAAAGTGTGGCTCGAGTTAATGCCTATTCTTTCTGGATTAATCAAGAAAATGGTCATTTGGAAGAAAAACTAATTGCTATCTATGAAATTGGGCTTAATAACACACAAGTTACTTTTGCTAAGAAAGGCAGAATTCTTTATAACAGTGAAATACCTATTGGTTCTCATCACCTACTCAATCAAATTCCAGAATATTCTCATTTAGACAATGCACAGATTTTAACAGTATCTCGTGATGAATTTGATGTTCATGAATTTGAGACAGAAACCAGTGATATAAGAAAACGGTTGGCTCAAGAGATTTATCGTTCTATCCGAGTATTTTACTCTCAAATGAATGTAACGGATGACGATGTGGCAGGGATTTTTTTGACTGGTATTGGTGCTAAAAATTTTGCACTAAATAATATTTTACAAGAGATGACTAATATTGAGGTTCAAGTAATTAATCCAGTTGAATATGTTTCTCATTCCTTAAATAGAGAAAGATTACATTCAGACTCATTTTATCTGACAGTAGCCTTCGGCTTAGCTTTAAGAGGGTTATTATGATTAACTATATTAGACTTAACCTATTACCTTACAGAGAGTTTGCTAGGGAAGCTAAAAAGAAACAATTTAGGAATATTTTGCTGGTAAGTATGTTTGTAGTAATTGCCTCTACTATTATGCTTTATTACTTGTTAAATTCAAGAATTGAAACACAGCAAGATAGAAATGCTTATTTACAATCTAATATCCAAAAAATGAGCGGATATCTTAAAAATATTAGCCAAATGGAAGGAGAAAAATCTAAATTATTATCTCAGAAGAAAAGTTTAGAGAGTTTGCAAGTGGAACGGTTTTTAGTTGCCAAAATGATGAATGATTTAGATCATATTACTCCTAAAGGCATTCAGTTAACTAAAATAGAACCTGTTCAAGGTGGTGAACAATATATTATTTATGGTAGGGCATTAAGTGATAATCGAGTGGCGATGTTTTTGAAAGAAATTAGTGCTACAGACTTATTTGAAAGCAATCCTGTCATGAATGAAATAAAAACACAAAATGGTGCACAAGAATTTAAAATCACAGTTACCTTGACTGACAGGGTGGTAGTGCCAGGTCAAAGAGATTTAGGTAAATAATAATTATTTGTATATTGAGAGATTTTTTATGAGTTACCCTAAGAAAGATATGGACGCGGTTAGCATTGGTATAAAAGATGCGACATTAAATAATATGTATTTGTTGGAGTATAAGTATCAAGTTATGATAGCTACTTTTTTAGGCATATTACTTTTCTTGATACTATATTGGATTGTTTTGTCTCCAGTAGTTAATACTTTATCAATAGAAAAAAATAAGGAAGTTGAATTAAAACAGACTTATTCAAGCAATGTTAATAAATTAGCGAGCATGCCAATATTAGAAAATGAACTTGAATCTATTAAAAAATCTTCTGTTAATCTTTTAAGTCAATTACCCAGTGATTTTTCTGCGGCCAATATTGTCCAAGAACTTTATGAGGCTGGTGCTAAAAATGGTTTGAGAATTAATGTTAATAAACATTTAGAAATTAAGGAAAATGAAGCTTTGATTATTAGACCATATGAACTAGAAACCTCGGGTACTTATGCCCAATTGGAAAAGTTTTGTTTAGACGCAGGGAAATTAAAAACGTTAGTTGTTTTGACCGATTTTAGACTATCCTCCACTGGGAATCAAAAAATTACTAATCCTGCTAAGGAAATATTGCGTTTAAAAGTTATTGCTAACACTTATCAGACTAAAGAGTAGCACTAAGAGATTTTTATATTAGGTTATGCATTATGAAAAATAAAACTATTATCTTTGCTGTACTTTTATCTATCTCAGGTTGTAGTGCCCATAGTGATTTGGATCGGTGGATGCAAGCAGAAAAAGAAAAAGCACAACAAAATTATCAGAGAAACCATAGAATAGTGGATTATTCCTCAAGCCAGTTGGAGCATAATTATAATTTGGAGGAACCAACCCCAGTGCAGCCATTTAGTCCTTTAAAATTAAGATTATCTTACTTTCCGGGAGCTGATGGGGTAAGAGGAATACTAGAGAGTTTTGATTTAAGTGAGATGCAATACGTAGGCTATTTGAAAAACACATCAAGGGCTAAGGGATTTATTAATGTAGATGGGCAAGTTTATACTATTTCTAATGGTACGCCCATTGGGAAAAATTACGGTAGAGTAATTGAAATAACACCGCAAAAGATAGTTATTAGAGAGAATGTAGAAAACTTTGAAGGTCTTTGGATAAGTACCGATACAGAGATTTTGATGTCTAAAGATAATTAATTAAGATAAAAAAGGTTTAAAGAATGATCAATTTTTCAAAAAAAGTAACACCAATTTTAATTTCATCATTATTGGCTCAACTGTTATGGGCTGGAGACATTTCTAAGGTTGAGCTAACAGGCATTGATAATAGTCGTATTGTCAAAATTAAGTTTAACGGAGATGTTGTTACACCTAAAGCTATTTCTAAAAAAAGTGATTCTCAGGTATCGTTGAATTTTCAAGGCGCTAAATCTTTAATCGATCGTAATATATTGGAATATAATGATCCTGTTTTATCTTATATTAGCTTATCTGAGTTAGGAGATACTACTCAAGTAACTATTCAAATGAAACAGTTTGCTAATTATAAGTTAACCCAAAAAGGAAATGAAATCTGGTTATATATTGATCCTTCTTCTCGAAAAGCAGCCAATAATCAACAAAACAACCAAAAAGTAACGACTCAATCCTCCGATAAAACACCTACTTATGGTACTCCTAGAGGAAATCAAAATCCTATTAGTTTAGACTTTAGGAGAACAAACGGAGGTAATGGCTCGGTTGTCTTGATGGTAAATAGTGAACATACGACACCACAAGTAAAAAAATTCAACAACCGTGTCCAAGTAACGTTGAAGAATTACAGACCTGTTTCTGAAGCGCAAAATATTTATGATGTAACAGAATTTAACACAATTGTTAGAAAAGTAGATATTACGAAGCAAGGTAATGACGCCATCATTACTGTTTATACTAATGATGGCAATTGGGATTATAAGTTAAATGATAATGGATCTCAAATAGTATTGGACGTTTATAGTGATCAAAATATTCTTTCTGATGATTACTCTGGTAAATCCCCAGCTGTACAATACAAGGGAGGTAGAGTTTCCCTAGATTTCCAAAATGTAGATGTGAGGACAGTATTGCAGATTTTAGCTAAAGAAGCTGGAGTTAATATTATTGCAAGTGACTCGGTTAAAGGTAAATTAACTTTAAAATTAAATAATGTGAGATGGGATGAGGCATTGGATTTAATCTTACAATCAAAAAACTTAGGAATGCGTAAAGTAGGCTCAATTATCAATATTGCACCTAAGTCTGAGTTTGAGGCTCAAGATCGACAAGAATTAATGATTGAAAAAGACCAAATAGAATTGGGCGGATTGCAATCTCGCTCTTTTCAAGTTAAATACAAATCTGTAGAAGATTTGAAAACCATGGTAGAGGGTTCTAATAATAGTGGTTCTGGTAATTCTATTCTCTCTAAACGTGGTTCTATCATGATAGATGAAGGAACGAATACGGTTGTTGTTACCGATATTCCTGCCAATATTAATAAATTTGAAAGAATGCTGCAACAGATAGATATACCCAGAGATCAAGTGATGATTTCGGCACGTATTGTAGAGGTTAAAGACTCTTACGCAAGAAGTTTAGGGATGAAACTTGGTACGATTGTGAATAGAAATAACGGGAACAACCAATATTCAGGCCCTACAGGTATGGAAGATTCCAATAATTCTTCGTCAAGCAGTTCGAGTTTATTAACACCAAATATTAATTTGCCGATTGTGCCGGGTGCTAATGGTTCTTATACTGGATTTTCTTTAATTAGAAGTACCAATTCTGCGATTGTTAATTTAGAGATATCTGCAATGCAAGAAGAAGGGAATGCTAAGATTATTTCTTCACCTAGAGTATTAACTTTAAATGGAGAAGAAGCCCTACTAGAAGATGGTATGGAGGTTCCTTATCGAATTATGCAAGGAGATAATGAGGGATTTACAACCGAATTCAAACGAGCGGTTACTTCCTTAAAAGTAACTCCACAAATTACACCAGATGGCAATGTTATGCTAAATGTAGAGGTTTCTAAAGATACACCATTTCAAGAAAATGGTGCGATTAGTGTTAAGAAATTAAATACAAGAGCTATGATTGAGGATGGAGGAACTTTAATTTTGGGCGGAATTTATGATGAATCTTCTAGTGATGGCGTGAATAAAGTTCCATTTTTAGGTGATCTCCCGGTAGTAGGCAATGCCTTTGAAACTAAAAATAGAAATTCAGAACGCAGAGAAGTTTTGATTTTCCTAACACCGAAAGTGGTTAAGGCTTCTGAAGGTTCCTTATCTTATTAATATGTACTAATAAGAGACGATGGTATAAAATGCTTTATCATGGGAAAAGAGTTAAACATATACTTAGTTGGTTTGCCAGGTTCGGGTAAGACCACTATTGGGAAGGCGTTAGCTAAGAAATTAAATAAAGATTTTTTTGATTCGGATCATTTCTTAATCAAAAGAACTGGTGTATCTATTAAAACCATTTTTGACCTCGAGGGAGAGCAAGGGTTTCGGAAAAGAGAAAAAAAAGCCATACAAGAAATTACTGCTAAAAGTGATATTGTGCTGGCGACCGGAGGGGGTTCTGTTTTAGATAGAGATAACCGAATACTTTTAAAAAAAACTGGTTTTGTGATTTATCTAAAGGCAAAACCAGATTTTTTATTTAAGCGTATGGAAAAAGATACTTCTAGACCTTTATTACAGGGAGTTGATCCTTTACAAAAATTAACTAATCTTTATGAAGAAAGAGTTTCTTTTTATAACGAAGTATCGGATATTGTTTATCCTATCAATGATGAGACACCTGCTTTTCATCGTTGTGTAGAAGAGTTGTCAGAAATTATTAAACAAAAAAGTGGAGATGATGATGTCAGATAAAGATAAATTAATTGTTGATGCATCATCAAGGCAATATCCTATTTTTTTTGCGGATTCTTTAGAAGAATTATTAATGGAGCAACTGGATTCTTTTTTAACTTCCCAAGTAGTAATAATCACTAACACGACAGTCGAATTATTATATTTGGATATGGTAAAAAAAGTCTTAGCTCATCAAGGAGTTAATCCTTTTGTAGTTATTTTGCCAGATGGTGAAGAATATAAGAATCAAGAAACACTCAATATTATTTATGATGCTTTATTAAGCAATAATATTGAACGGAATGCAACTTTAATTTCTCTAGGTGGTGGCGTGATTGGAGATACTGTTGGCTTTGCGGCAGCTACTTATCAAAGAGGAGTACCTTTTATTCAAATCCCGACAACTTTATTAAGTCAAGTCGATTCATCTGTGGGTGGTAAAACAGCGATTAATCATCCTTTGGGTAAAAATATGATAGGTGCTTTTTATCAACCGCAAGCAGTGTTTATTGGGCAAGATGTTTTACAAACTTTGCCAAAAAAAGAATTTTCTGCAGGTATGGCAGAAGTGGTCAAATATGCCCTGTTGGGTAATTATGATTTTTTTGAATGGCTAGAAAATAACATAGACTTGATTAATGCATTGGATAATAAAGCAATACGACATATTTTGTATACATGTTGTCAAATGAAAGCGGAAATTGTTGCTCAAGATGAAAAAGAAGGCGGAATTAGAGCCTTATTTAACCTGGGTCATACTTTTGGACATGTTATTGAAGTTGAAATGGGATTCGGGCATTGGTTGCACGGAGAAGCTGTTGCAGTTGGTTTAATATTAGCAAGTAAATTATCCCAAAATTATGCAAATGTAAATTCGACTGATATTTTAAGGCTTGAAAATTTGCTAAATGCCTTTAACTTACCTATAAAACCACCAGTGATTCCGATTGAAGATTGGTTAAAAGGTTTTAAACATGACAAAAAAGTCAAAGAGGGTGTTGTTCGGTTTATAACTTTGGAATCATTTGGGCGTGCAATTGTTAATCCTTCCATAACAGAAGAAGATTTAAGAGGAGTTTTAAATGAATATCAAAGTGAGTAATCACAAAGACTATAAAAAATTACTATCTTGTATAGTATTAGATGTCGTTGGGATGATAACAATGGTAATTCCATTTGTTAAAGTTGTTTGGGTACCTATATCAGCCGGATTATTGTTAAAGATGTTTGGTGCTGGAATAAAAGGTAAAGTGGCTGCTATTATTGGTTTTTTTGAAGAGTTATTACCAGCAACTGATTTGGTTCCAACTTTTACTATTTTTTGGCTTTATGAGACCTTTTTTGAGAAAAAAATGCGTGCTTTAAATCAGTAATACTTAACTTCTAAAGGAATATGAATGAATTTAGTAGAATTATTTCAAAAACAGGATTTTATTGCCCGACATGTGGGTACGAGTCTAGAGGAACAAAAAGAAATGTTAGATACTCTGGGGTTTAATGACCTAGAGGATTTTATTAATCAAGTAGTGCCTAATTCTATTAGATTTCAAGAAGAGTTAGCTGTTGATTCAGCGAAGACAGAGATAGAAGCTTTAGCGGATATTAAAAAAATAGTTTCCAAGAATAAGATATTTAAAAATTATATTGGACAAGGTTATTACCCTACTTTTTTACCTACAGTGATTTTGAGAAATTTATTAGAAAACCCAGGTTGGTATACTTCATACACACCTTATCAAGCAGAGGTATCCCAAGGGCGATTGGAGGCCTTATTAAACTTTCAACAAGTTTGCATTGATTTAACAGGTCTGCCGGTTGCGGGAGCATCTTTATTAGATGAGGCGACCGCTGCAGCTGAAGTGATGTCAATGTCAAAGCGGATAGGTAAAAATAAATCAGAGCGTTTTTTTGTTGATGAACGTATTTTTCCTCAAACATTAGATGTGATTAAAACAAGAGCAAAATATTTTAATTTTGAAGTCGTTGTAGGAGATATTACTAAAGAAATTGAGGGTGATTTTTTCGGAGCGATTATTCAATATACAGGGCTAGAAGGTGATGTTCTTGATATTGAGCCTATCATTTCAAAATTTAAGGATAAGGGTATTGTCGTATCGGTAATTGCTGATATTATGAGTTTGATTTTACTGAAAGCACCAGGAGCTTTAGGTGCAGATATAGTACTGGGGAACAGTCAACGATTTGGTGTGCCAATGAGCTTTGGGGGCCCACATGCTGCATTTTTTGCATTTAAAGATGAATATAAAAGAATGGCACCAGGTCGATTAATAGGCGTATCCATTGATGCGGATGGAAAACCTGCTTTGAGAATGGCTTTGCAAACAAGAGAGCAGCATATTCGTCGAGAAAAAGCGACCTCTAATATATGTACAGCACAGGCTTTGTTGGCTAATATTGCGGGGATGTATGCAGTTTACCATGGACCAAAACGTCTAAAGCAAATTGCTGAACGTATTCATTTATTGGCCAGTGCTTTTGCTGATCGGATTAGTCAAAATACCCAACTTGAATTAGAACACGAAGTTTTTTTTGATACCGTATGTATTGACTGTAAAGATCAATTTTCCGAAATTATTGCTAAAGCACAAGAAAATCATATTAATTTAGGTATTTTAGATGGTCAAAAAGTTTTAGTTGCGTTTCATGAGCTTTCCAGTAAAGAAGATTTTGAATTATTGTGTGAACTATTTACTCATCAAAAAGGGCAATTGGAGTGCGATTCTCTTAAAAGTCGTTTGGATGATTCATTGTTGCGTACAGATGAAATTTTAACGCATCCTGTTTTTAATTCCTATCATACCGAACATGAAATGTTGCGGTATCTAAAAAAATTAGAAAATAAAGATATTTCTTTAACCAGAAGTATGATTTCATTAGGTAGTTGTACTATGAAATTGAATGCTACTAATGAAATGATTCCTATTACTTGGCCAGAGTTGACAGAAATTCATCCTTTTGCACCTAAAGAACAAACAGAAGGGTATTTAGAACTCATTGAAGATTTACAAGATAAGTTAAAAGCCATTACTGGATTTGATGGCATTTCTGTACAACCTAACTCGGGAGCACAAGGTGAATATACGGGTCTTGTTCTTATTAGAAGATATCTAGAATCTATTGGTGAAAAAAGTCGGAATGTTTGCTTGATTCCTCGTTCAGCACATGGTACTAATCCTGCAAGTGCTCAAATGGCAGGTTTAAAAGTCGTTGTGGTTTCTTGTGATGAAGCGGGTAATGTTGATGTTGATGATTTAAAACAAAAAGCCAAGCAATATGAAAATGAATTGGCTGCATTGATGATTACTTATCCTTCCACGCATGGTGTCTATGAAGAAGGAATCGTTGAAATTTGTAATATTATCCATGAACATGGTGGGCAAGTGTATATGGATGGTGCCAATATGAATGCGCAAGTGGGCTTAATGAGACCTGCTGATATTGGTGCCGATGTTTTACACATGAATTTGCATAAAACATTTTGTATTCCTCATGGTGGTGGTGGTCCTGGTGTTGGACCTATAGGGTTTAAAAAACATTTAGCACCATTCATGCCTAATCATGTGATAACTCATGTGATGGGTGCAAAGCCTAATATGGGTGCAGTGGCAGCTGCACCTTATGGTTCTGCAGGCGTTTTAGCAATTACTTGGATGTACTTAAGTATGATGGGTAAAGAGGGGTTGCCTGAGGCGACCAAGCATGCCTTATTGAATGCAAATTATATTGCTAATCGGTTGAAGAATCATTATTCTATTTTGTATACAGGTAAAAATGGGTTTGTCGCTCATGAATGTATTGTTGATTTAAGACCGATTAAAGCAGAAACAGGTTTAACTGAAGTAGATTTTGCTAAACGATTGGTAGACTTTGGTTTTCATGCACCGACTATGTCATTTCCAGTTCCAGGTACACTGATGATTGAACCTACTGAAAGCGAAAGTAAGAAAGAGTTAGATAGATTCATTGACGCCATGTTACAAATGAAAAAAGAGGCGGATAAAGTTAAAAATAAAGAATGGGCTTTAGAAGATAATCCATTAGTAAATGCCCCACATACAGCAGATAGCTTAATTTCAGAATGGAAACATGCTTATTCCAGAGAAGAGGCGATTTACCCACTGCCATTTGTGAAAGAAAATAAATATTGGCCAAGTGTCAGTCGAGTCAATGATGTTTATGGAGATAAGAACTTAATGTGTTCTTGTCCTCCGATTGAAGATTATCTCGAATGAGATTAGATACCCGTATTGTTTTAACTTTGAAATTTTTGAAATTAAATAATTACTGAGTTTTGCTTAAAGTATTAAATCCGAAATAAATCTGTACGATAGGGTTGGATTTATAAATCCAGGATATCATGCGCTAGAATTTAAATGGTTTACCAACTATTATCACATAGTGAAATTCTATTATGAGTTCTGGATTTTATTTTTGCAGAAGATGTGATAACTCAAAGGAATATAATAGTTAAGATTTATGATTTTTTGCTTAAGTCTAAATAAATTTCTTTTACATAGTATACAAAGGAAATAATGGTTAAAATTACGGCGATAAATAGAAAAACATTCCCTAAGTCGTGTAAATCCCAACCAAAGTAAGGGAAAGAACCTAGCAATAACATTATAATGGCTGTCATTTGAGCTGCTGTTTTCCATTTGCCTATTTTGGCTACTGCAACTACATCACTACGATTTTTGCGAGCCATTAACTCTCTTAATGAAGTTACACAAATTTCTCGACTTATGATGATGATTGCTAAAAAAGCATAAGTTCTATCCCATCTGACTAATAAAACAAGAGCACAAGCAACTAGTAATTTATCAGCAACAGGATCCAAAAAAGCTCCCAGCTCAGTAGTTTGATCCCATTTTCTGGCAATCATACCATCTAACCAATCCGTAGCTCCTGCGATAGCAAAGGTTAAGGCGGCAGCCAAGTTCACTTGAGCTTGGTCAATGGAACCTTCAGGTAAAATAACTGGTAAATAGCAAATAATAATAAAAATAGGAATTAAGGCAACGCGTATTGTTGTTAAAATATTAGGAATGGTTAATTTTAATGGCATGTGATTATTCATAGATTTAAATATAGGTCGATTGTAACATAAAATTAATTGGATTCTAACATTGAGCCCAACAGACCTTTTTGAAAATTCACTTACAAATTTTTAGTAAATACCAAGGTATTGGTACGAAAACCCAATGACAATATATTGATTTTGATGAACATAAGGATAGGTTTTCAGTTACTAAAAAACACAATAATTTATTTATCTAATTCGTTTATATGGAAAACATGAGACCGATATATAAATTGGTAAATTTTAACTAATGAGTCAGTTGAGCACGTTTTCTACTAATACAAGTAAGAGAAATCGTATACTGTATTAAAATTTACCAACCATAATACTAAGATTCTTTTGGGCCAAAATTGTATTTTTTATAAAACTGATAAAGCTCTGTGTTCTTATCGAATAAATGTTGAGTGTCTGAGGCATTGCACGAGATATCATCAAAAGTGAATTCATTGTTTTCACTATTGTAATGAGCGCCAACAGCAGTGCGGCTAACAGTTTCTATGATAATTTTCTCGATAGAAGCCATCAATTTCTCATCAATATAAGACACTTCTGTTTTTAAAATATAATTAAGCAGGTTAGCTAGTTGATTAAAATTAGTGATAGATAGAATATCTTGACAAAATTCCTGCACCGATTTAATTTCGGCGATGTCTCTATTTTCAATACAATTTTTCAAAAAAGTTAAAGTTGTCATTAAACGCGAAAGTCTAAAGGCGGGATCATTGGGTAAAGCATCAAGCTCCTCTGCTTGTTTATTCATAGAATAAACAAAGTAGTGGATTGCTTTATTAAGTCTTAAATACTCTCGAAAATTGCCAAAGCCTTTTTGTTCATCACTACTAATATTTAATAATTCTAATAAGTTCATAGGGTTCCTAGTAATTGGTAAAAAACAATGATGATTTAATTCTATTAAATCACCATCATTATAGCAATAAAATAAACCACTTTAAAACGTCATTTAAAAATTACTTACTGATTTTTTTGGCCTTTTACAATTTGTAATCCTGCAGAAACCAAACTACCAATATCAGCTACATTGGCTGGTAAAATTAAAGTATTATTAGTTTTAGCTAAATTTTTAAATGCCTCTACATATTGTTCTGCTACTTTATAATTCACAGCTTCAAAGCCACCGGGGTTATTGATTGATTCAGCAACAGTGCGAAGAGCATCAGCTGTTGCATTGGCTACCAGACGTAAGGATTCCGCTTCACCTGTAGCATGGTTAATTTGTGCTTGCTGATCACCTTCAGATTCTTGAATAGCAGCTTCTCTTTTACCTGATGCAAGATTAATTTGTTCTATTTTTAGACCTTCTGAAGTGGCTATTCTGGCACGTTTTTCTCGTTCGGCTGTGATTTGTGCTTGCATGGCTTGCAAGATTTCTCTGGGAGGGACTAAATCCTTAATTTCATAACGCAGTACTTTTACACCCCATGAAGGTGCAGCTTCGTCAAGTGCAGAAACAACTGCCTTATTAATTTCTTCTCTCTCTTCGAAAGTTTTATCTAATTCCATGCGCCCGATTACAGAACGTAAAGTGGTTTGAGCAAGTTGGGTAATAGCCACTACATAATTACTGGTTCCGTAGGAGGCTAGTTTAGGATCTGTTACTTGAAAATAGATAATACCATCTACGGTTAATTGAGTATTATCTCGAGTGATACATACTTGACTGGGCACATCTAAAGGAATTTCTTTTAGAGTATGTTTATAAGCAACTCTATCTAAAAAAGGTATAATTATACTTAGTCCAGCATATAAAGTTTTATTGTATTTTCCTAGGCGCTCAATAACATAGGCTTCTTGTTGTGGAACTACTTTTATGGATTGCCAACCAATTATACCAACAACGATTATTAGTAGTAATGCAACTGTCATTACATCGTACATAGTTAGACCTTTCTAAAAATTAAGTTAATTGAATAATTAATGTATTGGCATCTTTGCCAATAATACTTGCTTTATCTCCTACAGCTGCTATTTTTGTGTTGTCATCAAGTGCAGCTTCCCATAAAGTCCCCCTATAATGTACGTAGTATAGGCCATTGGGAAGATGTTCTTCTATTACAACTAATTGGCCTATATCCAAATCTTGAGGAGTATAATTCTTTGGATCTTTTTTTTTCTTTTTATTGATTGTAGCAACAATAACTAAACCTATTAATGCAAGTAAAGAAGCGAAAGTAGTGCTAAGAGCAGGGCTTGCTTCAAAAAAGTAAGTATAAAAACCAGTAATAAAAAATGCAATCGAAAGAACTAAAAAGTAAAAAATTCCAGTTGCTAATTCAAAAATCAAAGTAATAATTGCTAGGGCAAACCAAAACCAAATCATCACACTCCTTTCAATTTTAAAATATGCTGCCTTTTTGTTTCTGATAAAACAATTCCCGTACTCACACTTACATTTAAACTTTCGACCGTACCATACATAGGAATTGAGACCAAGACGTCGCAGTTTTCTTTTGTGAGCCGTCGCATGCCAGTACCCTCAGAACCCATGACCCAAGCAATGCCTAATGGTAAATCTACATCATATAAATTGGCTTTGGCATCCATTTCAGTACCATAAATCCAAATTTGTCTCTTTTTTAATTCTTTCATGGTGCGAGATAAGTTCGTAACAGTAATATAGGGGACGGTTTCAGCAGCGCCACAAGCCACTTTACTAACAGTCGTATTCAAACCGACACTTTTATCTTTGGGTGCAATCACCGCATGCAAGCCCATTGCATCAGCAACTCTTAGGGCAGCACCTAAGTTATGAGGATCTGTAATACCGTCTAAAATCAATAAAAAAGGAGGTTCTTGAAGGTTATCCAGGATATCATCAATATGAGTGAAAGGGCGTGAGGCATCAATAAAAGCCACAATGCCTTGATGTTTCGTATACTGGCCTGCGAGAGATTGAATCCTTTGCTCATCTACGAAATAAACATGGACATTTTCTTGTTGTGCTTTTTGAATAACTTCTCGTGTTCTTTGGTCATCTTTTGAGTCAAGAATGTAAATTTCGTACAAACTCTTGGGATTTTGCCATAAACGAGCATTAGTAGCATGAAAGCCAACGATTAGTCTTTTATTTTTCATAACCTGTATATTTACTTACAATATCTCTCATTCTAGCAATTATTTGAAGAAAAATCTTTTTTTAAAAAAAATTAAGTTAATTGCTTAATTATACTATAATGTAAGCCAATTTTTATTAGAATATATAAAGTATTCAAGGAACGATATTTATGAACACAAGTTCTTTGCTAACAGATTTAGCAAAAGAAGCATTTGAAAAAGCAGGGGTGGGGGAATATCCCGTTATATTACAAGCGGCTAAAAATCCTCAATTTGGTGATTATCAAATTAATGGGGTCATGCCCGCTGCTAAAAAAACACAACAAAATCCAAGAGAATTGGCAGAAAAAGTAATTCAATTTTTAGATAAAAAAAATATTATTCAATCGTTAGAGGTAGCAGGTCCAGGATTTATTAATATTAGACTTGATAATCAATATTTGAATCAGCAAGTAAATTTAGCCTTACAAGATAGTCGATTAAGCATTAAGCCAAGTTTGAAAGGCGAGAAAGTAGTGATTGATTATTCTTCACCGAACTTAGCTAAAGAAATGCATGTTGGTCATTTGCGTTCTACGATTATAGGGGATAGTTTGAATCGAATTTATCAATTTATGGGTGCAGATGTTGTTCCTCAAAATCATGTAGGAGATTGGGGAACCCAATTTGGTATGTTGGTGACCTATTTAATTGAGCAAGAACAAAAAAGTGAATCTGAATTTATTTTATCGGATTTAGAAGGATTTTATCGTCAAGCAAAACAAAAATTCGATGAAGATGAGGCGTTTGCCAACAGAGCGCGCGAAAATGTAGTTCGTTTGCAGCATAATGATCCTGAAATATTAAAATACTGGAGAAAATTTGTAGAAACGTCTATTGAGCATATCCAAGCAGTCTATGAGCGTCTAGGAGTGTTGCTTACTAGAGATGATATTTTCGGTGAATCCGAATATAACGATGAATTACCTAAAATTGTTAATTCTCTACTAGAAAAGGGAGTTGCAGTAGATGATAATGGCACCAAGCTGGTCTATTTAGAAAATTTGCGA
The DNA here is from genome assembly GCA_017114885.1 of Neisseriaceae bacterium PsAf. Lineage (GTDB taxonomy): Bacteria > Pseudomonadota > Gammaproteobacteria > Burkholderiales > Neisseriaceae > QFNR01. The sequence continues at coordinate 83,474 of WNLJ01000023.1, forward strand.
GATGAAAATGATCAACCTGGGGTTTTTATTGTTCAAAAAAAAGATGGGGGGTATTTATATGCGACTACTGATTTTGCTTGTTTAAAGACCAATATCCAAGACCATCATGCAACACATTTTATTTATGTAGTTGACTCCAGACAATCACTTCATTTTAAATCATTATTTGATATTTCAGAACGAGCAGGTTGGTTACCTGATAGTGTTTTAGCAGAGCATGTGGCTTTTGGTACCATGATGGGCCAAGATGGCAAGCCATTTAAAACACGTACTGGTGGCACAGTTAAGTTAATAGACCTGCTAGATGAAGCAGTGCATAGAGCGACTGAATTAATTCAAGATAAAAACCCAGACTTGACAACAGAAGAAGTGAATCAAATTGCTGAAGTTGTTGGCATAGGTGCGATTAAGTATGCAGATTTATCTAAGAATCGTTTGAGTGATTATATTTTTAATTGGGATCGTATGCTATCTTTTGAGGGAAATACGGCACCTTATCTACAATATGCCTATGCTCGAATTAATAGCTTATTGGCGCGATCAGAATTAGAACCTAAAGAATTTATTGTTGAGTTTGCTTATCAAGAACCATTAGAACAACAATTAGCTGTCTTATTACTGCAGTTTGAAGAAGTTTTATTGCAAGTTATCGATAGCAATAATCCTCATTATCTAGCGAATTATCTTTATCAGTTAGCAACTTTATTCAGTCGTTTTTATGAAGCTTATGATGTTTTAAAAGCGCCTGATGAAACTAAATTAGCACGTTTGGGCTTATCGGATTTAACAGGAAGAACACTCAAACAAGGTTTGGATTTACTAGGGATTAATGTCTTGAAACGTATGTAATTTTTATTAAATTAAGGAAAAGTAATGTTATATGCAGTTGATCGCTCAGCAGTTATTTTAAGACCGACACAAAAATTTTTGGATTGGTTAAATGTAACAATAGTAAAAGAAGGAAGCGATATAGAATTGACTTTGGAACAGATACAAGCCAATTGTCGAGTTTTTTTGGTTCCACAACAAGAAACACCAGAAGAGGTGGTTGCCTATATTGGTGAGAACTATAAAAAAACTATTTGAGTTAGAGGTGGCCAGTTGGTTTGATAATCAAGAATATTGGCCAACAATGGATTTGCCAACATTTACAGAATTTTTCCAAGTTGAAGTACAAGACGAAGTAGTGGATTTAGTAGATGAGGATTTAATGAATAATCCATTGGTGGATTGATAAAATCGATGCATTTGAAAGTGATGTTTAAAACACCTTGGCTATATCTTAGCATTGTGGGTGCTTTGCATTTTTTAGCAATGATAATTTTTATGTCCTATTATGAAGGCGTTGTTAAATGGTTGTTGCTAGTACTGATATTGTTAAGTTATGCTTATACACTATATATCTACCGCCAAAAAAGGTTTAGGGCCTTAGAAATAAGACCGGATAACAGTACTTTATTACAAGACAAAGATTTTAATTTTATTCCTGTTAATTTGCGAAGAATATCGCTTAAAAATAGATATTGCATGATTGTTCATTGGCAAAATAAAAACAAAATAATGATACAGTTAATTTCTAGAGATATGTGCCGAAAAGAAGAATATCACCAACTTTTTTTATGTCTGAATTGGTTAATCCCAGAATCTATTAAAGAAGAGAAATAAATGAAAAAAAATTCATTACAAGAGTGGTTGGATTATTGGTTAACAGCTCATGGTGATAACGAAATAGAACTTGGTTTGGATCGGGTTAACCAAGTAAAAAACCAAATGGATTGGCAAATTGATCGACCTATTATTACCGTAGGTGGTACGAACGGGAAAGGGTCAGTTTGTGCTTTTTTAACGGCTATTTATACCCAAGCAGGTTATCGAGTTGGCACTTTAACCAGTCCTCATCTCTTGCGTTACAACGAGCGAATTGCTATTAATGGAGAGCCAGTCACTGATGAAAAAATTATCAGAGCTTTTGAACGGATAGAAAATAAAAGAGCAACGATTTCTTTAACCTATTTTGAAGTCAACGTGTTGGCCGCAGTGGATGTTTTTCTACAAGAAAAAGTTGATATTATTATTTTAGAAGTAGGTTTAGGTGGTCGATTGGATGCAGTTAATATTTTCGATGCTGACGTTGCTGTATTGACTAATGTGGATTTAGACCACCAAGAATATTTAGGCGATACTCGAGAAAAAATTGCGTATGAAAAGGCGGGAATTTATCGCCCTGAAAAACCTGCGATTGTGGGTGAAATAGACCCCGCTAATGCATTACTAGAATATATTACTGAAATCAATGCAATTGGGTTGCGTTTAGGCGTTGATTATTCATACGAACGCTTAGGGCATCAATGGAATTTTCATTTTAAGCCTTCTCATCAACAACATGCAAAAGAACATCGTCGATTTGCTTTACCGATTCCGGCATTAAGAGGAAGCTACCAATTAGATAATGCCAGTTCAGCTTTATGTGCGATTGAATGCCTGCATTCTAAAATGCCTGTAGATACAGGTTCGATTAAAAAAGGTTTATTATTGGTTTCTCATCCGGCACGCTTTCAAATTTTACCTGGTCGGCCGATTGTGGTTTTGGATGTGGGGCATAATCCACACGCGGCCAGAGAGCTTAAAAATAATTTCTTGCATTTGCCTTTTGCCAAGAAAAAGATTGCAATTTTTAGTATGTTAGCAGATAAAGATATTGATACAGTTTTGGATATTTTAAAAGACGAATTTGATGCCTGGTATATTGCTACTTTAAATACAAATCGTGCTTTATCTTGTGCTAAAATTGAAGAAAAATTATTGCAACATGGTGTTCAGAAGATAAAAACTTTTAATTCGATTGCAAAAGCGTATCATTCTGCTTTAAAAGAGATTTCAGAAGATGATAGAATAGTGGTGTTTGGCTCGTTTTTTACAGTAGCAGAAGTAATGGCATCATTCAATACACAGAGAAATTGAGGAGAAATATGAATTCTAGACGAGAAGAATATTTAGAGATTAAAAGAAGAAATAGAGCTCGACTAGTAGTAGCAATTGTTGCTTCTATTATTATTATTTTATTTTCCTATTTAGTTTTAAAACCTAAGGAAAAACAAAAACTAGCTGAAAATGCCGGTAATGAAGCTACGGTGACAATTGCTGGGCAAAATGATACCACAACTAAACCTGATGATAAGAAAACTGTTTCAGAATCCAATTTATCTAATGAACCTAACGATTTATCCGATGAGGATGCCTTTAAATTAGCTATTTTTCAAAATGCGGTTGAGGAAGGCAAAAAATTGGCGGGGGGTGTGATTGATAAAAGTGATGAATTAGAAACAAGTGAAAAAGAAGAATCGATTGCTGGAGAAGCATCTCCTTCTAATGCTTCTAATGATAGTATCAATGGTGGTTATAATTCTATTAATCACTTAGTTCCTCTAGTGCCAGTGAATGCAGTTGATGATTCTCAAGTTAGCGAACAGGGTGATGAAAATCAAGCAGCTACTGAAAAAAAAACAGCTGATATTGTAAAACCTGTTAAACAACAGGAAATTAATACTAAAAATAGCACTCAACCAGTTAAACAAGAAACAAAAATCAATCAAGTGACTGCAGTGAATAAGGAGCAAGTGACGGCGGTTGATAAGGGAAATAATAAAACCAATACAGTGGCTACCGATTTATCCAAAGAAAAATCAGATAAGACGACAACTACTATCAAGCAAACTCAAACAAATAACAGTAATAGTAATAATAGTAAACCAGAGGTTACTACCTCATCAAATATTAAACCTAAGTCAACAACTGTTGAAAAAACGACTACAAAGCCAGTAACGACAGCAAGTGTTAAAACGGATAATCAAAGCAAAAATACCAATAACAAGAGTAAAACGACTAATAGTACAACGACTAACTCTCAGAACAATAAAAAAACAGAATATAAGTCCACACCGCAAGCAACTTCTCAAGCGAAGGGCAGAGAAAAAATTATGACCGTGCAAGTTGCTTCTTTAAGTGATCCTATTCAAGCACAGGCCTTAAAAAGTGAATTAGCTGGCAAAGGTTATCCTGCTCGAGTAGAGCGTTATAAGAATGGAAATCAAACACTTTATCGTGTGAGAGTGGGTGTTTATAACAACAGGGATGAGGCCTCTAAAGTAGTATCGAAGCTCCAATCATCAGGTTATTCTGCTGCTATTTCTAGATAATGACCACGATTGATTACGCCATTGTTTTTTTGATTGTGTTTTTTGCTTTACTGTCGTTTAGCCGAGGTATTATTGCAGAGGTCGTCTTTATTTTGAAATGGGTATTTTCCATAGTAGGGGCTCGTGTGATGTATGGTCCTTTTTCTGAACTGATATTTGGCTCTATTGAACCACTATGGCTAAAGCAAACTTTAGGATTTGGGCTTTTCTTTTTAATTTTTTATATTGTTTTAAATTATTTTGGTCGAGGATTGACCCGAATAGTACGATTTTTTGGTTTGGGTGGGGTAAATCATTTTTTAGGAATTATTTTTGGTACATTAAAAGGTGTTATTGTGGTTATGGCCTTAGTTTTTGTATGTAGCTACACGAATGTTATAAAAACAGAAATATGGCAAGATTCAGTATTATTACCTTTTTTTAATGAACTAATTGTGACAATTTCACCTTTTGTACAAGATATGTTAGAGAGTAAAAGCAACATATCAGATATCAATCAGATTTTATTTCAAACTAGCTGAGGATAAGTTATGTGTGGTGTCTTGGGAATAATGAGTCATGGTGCAGTTAATCAAGAATTATATGATGGCTTACAAATGTTACAGCATAGAGGGCAGGATGCTGCTGGTATCTTAACGACTGATGGCTCTGTTTTTCATAGTCATAAAGGGCAGGGCTTAGTCAGAGATGTGTTTAGAACACGCAATATGAGGGATTTGTTAGGTAACTTTGGCATTGCGCATGTTCGCTATCCAACAGCAGGTCATAAAAATTCTGAAATTACAGAAGAAGCTCAGCCTTTTTATGTGAATTCTCCTTTTGGTATTTCGCTAGCGCATAATGGTAATTTAATTAATGTTGATAGCCTGATGCAAAATATTGTGAATAATGATTTAAGGCATATTAATACCAGCTCAGATTCCGAATTGCTCTTAAATGTTTTTGCACATGAATTAGAAAATCAAGTATTTGGAGTGATTCTAACGAAAGAAAATATCTTTAATGCGGTTAGCTGTGTGCATAATCGAGTGCGTGGTGCTTATGCTGTGGTAGCGATGATTGCAGGCTATGGCATGGTGGCCTTTAGAGATCCTTTCGGTATTCGCCCTTTAATTTTGGGAGAAAGAAAAAATCAGGATGGAACAATCGACTACTGTGTGGCTTCAGAATCATTGGCATTAACACACCTAGACTTTCAAATTGTAAGGGATTTAAAACCAGGAGAAGCTATTTTTATTGATTTTGATGGTAATTTTCATGCATACGATTGTAAAAAGAGTACGCAGTTAGTTCCTTGTTTATTTGAATATGTGTATTTTTCTAGGCCTGATTCGGTAGTGAATGGCGTGTCGGTTTATCAAGCACGATTAGATATGGGAACGATTTTAGCTGAAAAAATTCAACAAGAAATTACAGAACCGATTGATGTCGTTATGCCTGTGCCAGATACTAGCCGACCGATTGCTTTACAGCTGGCTCAACATTTGAACATACCTTATCGAGAAGGTTTAATTAAAAATCGGTATATTGGTCGTACTTTTATTATGCCGGGTCAAGCAGTACGCAAGCGCTCGGTCAAACATAAATTAAGTCCAGTTGAGGTGGAGTTTAAAGATAAAAATGTTTTATTAGTAGATGATTCTATTGTCAGAGGTACGACCAGTCGAGAGATTGTAGATATGGCCAGAATGTCGGGTGCTAAAAAAGTATTTATGGCTTCAGCAGCCCCAGAGGTACGCTATCCTAATGTATATGGTATTGATATGCCATCTAAAGAGGAGTTAATTGCCAATAATCGTACTGTATCCGAAATTGCAGAAGAAATTGGAGTAGATGGTTTAGTATTTCAAAATTTAGATGATTTGGTCGGTGTCATTAAAAACTTAAATCCTCAGATTAATGATTTAGATACTTCTTGTTTTGATGGACGGTATATTACTGGTGGTATTAATTTTGATTAGTAATTATTTTTATCAAAAAATGGGATAATGATATGGAAATAAGAAGTGATCGTTTACTTAGTTTATTATGATGGTAACAAGGATAAATATGTGTTAAAAAAACGTGAGATTCAATTTGATAATGACAATATTGATAATTAGATAAAATAAAGCCTTGATTGACATCAAGGCTTTATTTTATCAGTTTAAGTTCGACTAATTCCCAACTAAATAACTGAGAATTAATTGAAATTTATTTTTTCATTGAGGTACATTGCCATTGGGTGCAGGTTCAGGTGCATTGCCATCTACAAAACCAAGCACGACACCAACTATTGTTGTAACGGCTCCTACAAAGGTAGTTATTCCAAATATTGGTATAAGCGGAATAGCTGATATAGTGCCAGAACCCGTTGGTAGGGAAGAGGTTGCAGCTGATTCTCCTATAATACCAGTTGCGGAAGAACCTATTCCTATAGGTATTGCAGGATTTGGTTTAAAACCTATGCCTTCTGCTTGAGCCACATTTGCAGATATTAATAATCCACTTACCAATAATAAACTAGCTAATTTTTTAATTATTTTAGTCAATGTCTTTGTATTTATTAGTAACCGACCAAATAATTAACTTATCAGTCATCTGTTTTATACTAACTCATTTAGATAATAATGGTCAATATATGACATAATTAAAGCATTGTCTGTTGTTCTAAAATTAAGGTAGAATGCAAACAGGTCTCGAGTTCATTATCACTGTTCTGAAGATTGCTTAGTGTCGTGCTGATGATTGAGTCTTTTGTTTTAATCTATAGGGAAAAAAGAAATGCGTAAAATTATTGTATCGTTTGTAGCAGTGTTATGTTTAGCCGCTTGTGCCAATACAGGAAGTAGTTCTGGAAATTCAGAAATGTATGGACAGATACAAGGTGGCGTAGAGCATACTGTAGTTAAATAGTTGTGGTTTATATCAAACTACCTTCTATATTTAAGATAGCTTTTAGCTAAGAAATATAAAATTTCTGCAGTTAGTCCCCATATGTGTTTATCATGGTAATCGATGTACACCATTTTAATGGGGACTTTACTGGTGGAATAGGTCTTAAAAGAATAGTGTTTAGGGTCTAGTAGTATTTGGCAGGGGACAGTGAAAGTTTCTTTAACTTCGTCAGTGTTTTTATTTTGATCTTTTGGGCATTCATCGATAATGCCAAGCACAGGGTAAACTTCGTAATTGGCTGGCGATTTGATTTTTTTTAATACACCATAGGTTCTGATGTGTTCTCGGCAAATACCGATTTCCTCTTCGGTCTCTCGAGTGGCTGTTTGTAAAATTGTTTGATCTTCTAACTCACGCTTTCCACCTGGGAATGAAATTTGATTAGAATGATGCTTGAGTTGAGCGGAACGTTGTGTGAAAACAATCTCATACTCTTGGGTTGATTTTCTAAAATAAAATCCTACTAGCACACCTGCTTCAATAGGATTGTTTAAAGAAAAATATAACAAGGAATTTCGAACCCAATAGCGCATATTCCAATGCGGTAAAGTACAGAAATGAAAAAAATTGATTAAATCTTGTTCGTTATTAAAAGTAAAGTTCATTATTCAGATACTTTGGTCCCAAAAATTCTATCTCCTGCATCTCCTAATCCAGGAATAATATAAAAATCTTGATTTAAATGGCTATCTAAAGAAGCGGTATATATAGGAACTTCCGGATGATGCTCATAGACTTTTTTTACACCTTCAGGTGCCGCAACTAATACAATGACTTTGATATTTTTACAACCTTTTTCCTTTAATAAATCAATAGTAGCAACAATGGAGCCCCCAGTAGCCAACATTGGATCTATAATCAAAGCAGTACGGTGTTCAATATCACTGACAAACTTTTCAAAATAGGGTACAGGTTCTAATGTTTCCTCATTTCGATATAAACCAACAACGCTTATTTTGGCGTTAGGCAATAAGTCTAAACAACCATCCAACATTCCTAACCCAGCTCTTAAAATAGGTACTAAAGTTACTTTTTTCCCTTTAATACGTTGTCCTTCTATTGGTCCACACCATGCCTCTAAAGGAAAACTTTCCAATTCAAAGTCTTGTGTGGCTTCATAGGCCATTAAACTAGCAAGTTCTCTTGTGATCATGCGAAATTTACAAGTATCACACTTTTTAGCTCTTAATAAGGTTAATTTGTGTGCCACTAAAGGATGATTAATAATATGTATATTCATGAGTTAGATATTTTCTAGTAAGGGTTGTAGTTCATTTTCCTGATACATTTCCATCATAATGTCAGATCCACCGATAAATTCACCATTAACATATAATTGAGGAATAGTTGGCCAATCTGAATAGATTTTAATACCTTCTCTAATTTGATCGTTTTCAAGTACATTCACAGTATAGAAATCTCGACAGCCACAAGCATATAAAATTTCAACTGCACGTGAGGAAAAGCCACATTGAGGAAATTGTTTGGTTCCTTTCATAAATAAAACCACAGGATGTTCTTTAACAATTTTGCTAATTTCTTCTTGCATTATATTGATTCCTTTAATTTTTTTTCATGATGGCCATATAAAAACCATCGGTTTGTGTTGATATTGGGTTAAAATAAGCACCCAAATCTTTCTCGGTTATTGTAATGCCAGAAAGGCTTTTCTGGCAATCAATCAGCTTATAATTAGTATGAGATTCTAAAAATTTTTGCATGATAATTTCATTTTCTGGTGGCAGAATACTACAAGTAGCGTAAATAAGTTTACCTTTCGAACGGCATAATTTTTCTGCTTCGTTCAGGATAGATAATTGTCGTTCATTGATCTTTGCTAATGAGGTTGGATTATTTCTATACTTTAAATCAGGTTGACGTCTGATTGTACCCAATCCAGAGCAAGGAGCATCTACTAAAACAAGATCGGCTTTTTGTTGAAATTTTTTTAATTTATCATCTTGTTCGCTCTCAATGAGTACTGGGTATATATTGCTTAGGCCTGATTTTTGTAAGCGTGGTTTTATTTGATTTAAACGAGAAGCTTCTACATCTAAAGCATAAATACTTCCACGATTATTTAACATGGAACCCATGGCTAATGCTTTACCGCCAGCACCAGCGCAGAAATCAATAATGATTTGATTTTTTTTGGCTTGAGATAAGTAGGCAATTAATTGACTGCCTTCATCTTGAATTTCAAACAACCCTTCTTGGTAAAAAGGGTGTTTATTGAGATTAGGATAATTTCCTTGTAGGCGAATGCCCCAAGGTGAATAAGGTGTCTCTATGCCTAAAATATCATTTTGCTTTAATTTTTCAATCAGTTCACTGCGTTTAATCTTCACAGTATTGGTTCGAATATCAACAGGAGCTGTATTTTTTAAAGATTTTCCTAAGGCAATGATTTTTTCATGGCTTAGTCTAGTGGTTAGTAGATCTATTATCCAAGTAGGTAATTCTGCTTGTTCATTAAGAGCCGTACTATTTTGTTGATACTCTAAAAAAGATTTAAATAACGTGGAGTCGTATAAATTTTTTTTATCAGGGAAGGCTAAACCGACAGCAATATTAATTTCACTTTCAAGGGACAAACTTTGTGTTTTTGTTAAATATCCATCTGTGGTTTCTTTATTTCTGAGTAGGGTATACACAGTTTCACTGATGAAATGTCTGTCTTGTTTGCCTAAATTTTTATATCTTTTAAAATAATTGCCCAATAACCATTCTGTAGTGTCTTCAAAATGCAATATTTCTTGAGTAATTTCTAATAAATGTTGATAGAGCGTCAAATTTGGCATGATTTCTTCAATAGTCTGTATTGGTACAGATTATATAGGTATTTTTCCTAAAACCCTATTTTTTATGGTGGATTGTTTTTGAAGTAGAATTATAAAATTTTCTTTCCATCAACCACAATACTGGTTGCGACGAATTCAACATCATAAATGCTATTTTTAAATTTGATATACACAGGGAGGTTTTGATATTGTTTAGAATAGCCAAATTGAATAGCAGTCTGACTGCCTTTAATTAATTCTAAATCATAGATATCAGTTTTTATAGTCCCTTTTGGCGTGGATATTTTTCTAATTTTTTTAATAGAGCTAATAGGAGTGTTTCCAGCTTGCATAAGATATACTTTTTTACCAGTGGTAATTTGGAATGTATTTAAGACTAAATCAGGATTAAAGCTCATCTCCCAAGGCAAAGAAATAGTATCGTAACTATGACCGTTTATCTGAGTGGTTTGTTGCTTGCCAATTTTTCCATAACGTACGGTATTGTTTGCGTGATTAAAAGTAGCTGATGAGACCACGCTACCATTTCTTGAGTCTGTAAATTTATTTGTACTTAAATGATGATTACTAACGGTTCCATTTGATTGATAAACTATTTTATAAAAAGGGACATCAAAACTATAACTAATGTTATATTGATTTCCTGTTTTTTTAAAATTCATCTTGCTGACACTGCCCCCAGGTCCTGCAAAATCTATGCTTACTTTATTGGGGATGGGACTATTGTCAGCGAAACTAAATACAGGAGTAACTGCCAATAATAATATCGGCCATTTAATATCATTCAACATAAGACTGCCTAGATTAACTTAAAACAGTTAGAGTATTAATTGACAATAAAATTCACTAATTTTTAGAAATTAAGTATTTTTTCTTGGTGATTATTATCATGTTTTCTCTGATTAATCACCTTATTTCCTTTGATTGACAAGTGATTGAAAACGAAATCTTGAATGGCCATGGGATAGATAATATGTTCACAGTCCAATACTTTTTTAGCAAGTGTTTCGCTGGTATCTTGAGAATTAATGGACACAGCAGCTTGTGCAATAATAGGACCGTTATCTAATTCAGGCGTAACAAAATGCACAGTACAACCTGCGATTTTACAGCCTGAATCTATAGCGTTTTGATGCGTATTAAGACCAGGGAAAGCCGGTAATAATGAAGGATGAATATTCATTAATCTATCTTGATAATGCTGACAAAAAGATTGACTTAAAATTCGCATAAAACCAGCCAAAACAACCAAATCAGGTTCGAACTGATCAATTAATTTAACCAAAGCTGAATCATAGGCTTCGCGAGAAGTAAAGGATTTATGATTAAGAGAAATCGCATTTAATCCCTGTTGTTCGGCCCATAATATACCAGGTGCATTTTCATTATTACTAATAATGGCAGCAATAGTGGCATTTTTGATATTAGCATTAACAATTGCTTGCATATTGCTGCCATTACCAGAAATTAGAATCACGATTTTTTTGGTCATAATGAATTATCTATTTTTTAGAATTTGTGAGAAATGGTTGAGTAGAGAGATGTCTTGCTCATTTTTTAATAAAGCACCAATATGAGGAGGAATATCTTTTTGCTTTCTTGATTCCGCTAAGGTTTTTTCGGATAAATCATCTGCTGATAATAGTTTTAACCAATCGATTAATTCTGAAGTAGATGGTTTTTTCTTTAATCCGTCAATACTTCTTAAATCATAAAAATAAGCTAACGCTTCATTGATGAGTTTTTCTTGAATATTAGGGTAGTGTACATCAATAATCTGACGCATGGTTTCTTTATCAGGGAATTCTATATAATGGAAAAAACATCTTCTCAAAAAGGCATCAGGTAATTCTTTTTCATTATTGCTGGTAATAATAATGATTGGACGATGTTTGGCCGTAATCACTTCTTGAGTTTCATAACAAGAAAACTGCATACGATCTAATTCAACTAACAAATCATTGGGGAATTCAATATCGGCTTTATCAATTTCATCAATGAGTAATACCACGGGTTTGTCTGCTTCAAATGCTTGCCATAGTTTGCCTTTGACAATATAGTTTTTGATATTGGAAACACCCTCTACCCCTAGCTGAGAATCTCTTAGGCGTGAAACAGCATCATACTCGTATAGACCTTGCTGTGCTTTGGTTGTACTTTTAATATGCCACTGAATTAAATCGGTATCAAAAGATTTGGCGACTTCCTCTGCCAGTAATGTTTTACCAGTACCCGGCTCTCCCTTTATTAGTAGTGGTCTTTGTAATAATACTGCAGCATTGACTGCCATTTGTAACTCTTCGGTTGCGACATACTCTTGTGTGCCTTCAAATTTTGCCATGTTAAAAACTCTCTTTGTGATTTTGATGAGTGTATTATATATTATACTAGATAAATATTTGATTAATTTCAAGCACACCTACAGACAACAAAAAGTTAGGAATCAGTTCGTATGGCTTTACAAAACAAAACCTTATTACTCATTGATGGTTCGTCCTATATATATAGAGCCTTTCATGCTATTCGGGCATTATCTAATGCAGCAGGAGAGCCAACAAATGCTTTATTTGGTGTGCTGAACATGCTTAAAAAAATTGAAAGTGAATATTCTTTTGATTATTGCTGTTTTATTTGTGATGCTAAAGGTAAAAATTTTCGTCATGAAATGTATGCCGACTATAAGGCTACTAGAAAACCGATGCCGGATGATTTAAGGCCCCAAGTAGAATGGATTAAAGAATTAGTGGATTTAATGGGTTGGAATGTTTTAGTTGTGGAGGGAGTGGAAGCCGATGATGTGATTGCAACCTTAACCAAAGAAGCAAAAGGAAATGATATGCGAATCATTATCTCAACAGGAGATAAAGATATTGCTCAATTGGTGGATGAATCAACCACTATTATTAATACCATGACAGATGAAGTTTTAGATATCGAAGGTGTTAAAAATAAATTTGGTGTTTATCCAGAACAAATAGTTGACTATTTAACTTTGGTGGGCGATACCTCGGATAATGTCAAAGGAGTAGATAAGTGTGGACCCAAAACTGCAGTCAAATGGCTAGATGAATATCAAAATTTAGAAAATTTATTAGCTCATTCTGAGGAAATTAAAGGGAAAGTAGGGGAAAATTTAAGAGAAGCAGAAGAATGGTTGCCTTTATCCCATGAGTTAATTACCTTAAAAGACGATGTATCCTTATCCGAATATTTACCTAATGGCATCAGGGATTTGGTTAAGAAACCAGAGAATTGGGATTTATTATTGCCCCAACTACATCGATTTGGATTTAAAAAATGGATTAGAGAAGCAGAGGAAAGGGGGGTGCAATCCAATAATAAAAATACTCAAATCAAAAGTGATATTAATGCCCAAAGTGCAACTATTTCTCAACCCGAAAAACCTCTTAATATTGAATATAATACTATACAGTCCGAAGAAGAGTTAAACACCTTTATCGTTCGATTAGAAAAAACAGAACGCGTTGGTTTTGACACTGAAACAACCTCATTAGATGAAATGCAAGCAAAGTTGATTGGTATGAGTTTTTCTTTTCAAGCAGGAGAAGGATTTTATATTCCATTAGCTCATGATTGGTTATCCTCTAAAAGTTCTTTAGATATGGATAAGCTGTTGGCTAGATTAAAGCCTTATTTAGAAAATTCAAAAATTAAAAAAATTGGTCAAAATTTAAAGTATGATCAACACGTTTTGGAAAATCACGGTATTTTCCTTAAAGGAATAACAGGAGACAGTATGTTGGCCTCGTATATTGTTGAGAGCCATTTAGGACATGGCTTAGATGAGTTGGCAGAACGTCATTTAGGTATTACAACGACTAAATACGAAGATTTATGTGGTAAAGGAGTCAAGCAAATCAGTTTTGCCGAAGTTCCCTTAAAAGAAGCAACAGAATATGCTTGTCAAGATGCTGATTTAAGTTTTCGTTTAGAAAAATATTTAGTGTCCTTAATGAATGAGGCACAAAAAAAATTGTACCATGAGATGGAAATGCCTATATTGCAAATCTTGAGTCGCATGGAGCGGTATGGTGTTTTAATAGACAAACAAGAACTACAAAGACAAAGTCACGAATTAGCGGTTAGGATTTTAGAAATTGAACAAGAAGTTTATCAAGCAGTAGGGCAAGAATTTAATTTGAATTCTCCTAAACAAATGCAAGAAGTTTTGTTTAATATTTTAAAAATACCTACTCAAGGACTCAAAAAAACACCTAAAGGTGATATTTCTACCAGTGAAGAAGTGCTAGAAAAATTAGCACAAGATTATCGAGTGCCTAGATTGATATTAGAATATCGTTCTTTAGCCAAATTAAAATCAACTTACACAGATAAGTTGCCTTTGCTGTTAGATGATAAGAGTAGGGTACATACTACTTATGCGCAAGCAGTAGCGAATACAGGGCGTTTGGCAAGTAATAATCCTAATTTACAAAACATTCCTGTAAGAACAGAAGAAGGGCGTAAAATACGTCAAGCATTTATTGCACCACCAGGGCATAAAATCATTTCAGCGGATTATTCGCAAATTGAATTGCGTATTATGGCACATTTGTCAGGTGACGAGCATTTGATTCAGGCGTTTCAAAATAATGAAGATATTCATCGCAGTACTGCTTCTAAAATCTTTCATATACCATTGGATGAAGTGGAATCAAAGCAAAGACGTTATGCTAAGACCATTAATTTTGGTTTAATTTATGGGATGAGTCAGTATGGATTGGCTAAGGCATTAAATATTGATCAATATGAGGCGAAATCTTTTATTGATCAGTATTTTAATCAGTATCCAGGTGTCTTAAACTATATGCAGGAAACGAAACTAAAAGCTCATGATATGGGATACGTAGAAACCATTTTTGGCAGAAAATTGTATTTGAATAATATCAATGCCAGTAATGGACGATTAAGAAGTGGTGCTGAAAGAGCAGCCATTAATGCGCCCATGCAAGGAACCGCATCCGATTTAATTAAGTTAGCCATGATTAATGTAAAAAACTGGTTAGATAAAGAAAAACTTCAAACAAAAATGATTATGCAAGTACATGATGAATTGGTTTTTGAAGTACCAGAACAAGAGCTAAAAATCATTCATGCACAGATTCCTGAATTAATGACGTCCATTGCAACGTTAAAAGTTCCTTTAGTAGTGGATGTAGGAGAGGGAGATAATTGGGAGACAGCTCATTAACAGAAGGAGAGATTATGGATAAAAATCAACAGGAAATAGCTTATTTAGGAGGCGGATGTTTTTGGTGTTTAGAGGCTTTGTTTAAAAGAATACCAGGAGTAGTGGAGGTAATTTCTGGGTATATGGGTGGAAAGATTGAAAACCCTAGTTATGAAGAAGTATGTGAAGGAAATACAGGTCATGCAGAGATTGTGCAAGTAACTTTTAATTCTGAACAAATCGATTATAACGATATATTAAATTTGTTTTTTAGTTTTCATGATCCCACCACTTTAAATAGACAGGGTAATGATGTAGGAACTCAGTATCGAAGTGTCATTTTTTATGTCAATGAAGAACAGAAAATTGCAGCACAAGAGGAAATACAGAGTTTAAAGGAACAAAATATTTTTCCTGATAAAATTGTGACAGAAGTAGTGGCAAAGCAAACATTCTATCCTGCGGAAGAATATCATCAAGATTACTTTGATACGCATAAGAATGTACCGTATTGTACTTATGTGATTAATCCCAAAGTGCGAAAATTAGAACAAATATTGTCTAATAAAAAGTCATAGATAAAAGCGTTCAATTTAGTCAATTTAAAGTAAGTGTTACATAATGGCATTTATTTTTAGTTGGAGATTATTTATGTTTGGGTAATGTTATTAGGAAAAATATAGCTCTTTTTCTACCAATCTTCTGGATAAATATAGCCTTTGAATTTTCTTTTGATGTAAGTTTTAAATTCATCAGAATAATAAGCTTCTTTAACATCTTTTACCCATTGAGTATCTTTATCTTCTGCACGGACTGCCGCAATATTAATATAATCCTGACCTTTTTCTTGAAATAAAGCACTATTTAAGTCAATGCCAGAAGAAATAGCATAATTACCGTTAATTACTGTAAAATCAAGTTCTTTTCTTGATCTTGTGAGTTGAGCTGCATCTAACTCTATGAATTTGATTGGGCGGTTATAATATGTAATATCTTTTAAATTTAAAAATGTCCTATTAGGACTTGGATCTAGTTCAATAAAAACTACGTCCTGTAGTGCCAATAAAGATCTTGCAATATTTGTTGGATCGTTAGGAATACCGATAGTAATTTCTTTTTTATCAGTGTTTAAGTGAGATAATTGACCAGCATAAATACCTAAAGGGTCAGTTGGAACCTCGAATACTTCTACTAAATCTAAATGATGACCAGCAATGAAATAATAAAAATAAGGTCGGTGTTGAAATACATTAATGTCAATACTACCTTCAGCAAGACTTTTATTAATGATGGTATATTCTGAATATTCGGTTAGGGATACTTGATAGCCCTTTTTTTCTAATTGAGGACCAATAGAATCTTTTACCATATCTCCAAAATCACCGATGGTGGTACCAAAAACGATTTTTCGACTTTCATCGATTGGTTTTTTAGTTTCAGAAGAGCAGGCAAAAAATAGTACAAAAAAAGTTATTGGAATAATAAAGAGAAAAAATCGTTTCAACATATAGTTAACCCCCGTTTATAGACAGCTGTTAAAAAAGCCAATAACACGCAAAAGGATGTTATTTGTAGGTGGTGTTAACTAAAAAATAAAAGCTAACAAAAAATCATCTGAGAAAAGATATACGACTTATTTTTACTCATTGAGATGATAAAAAATACTTAGTTAGTAGTGTTGAATAATGATTGTAACCTCTTTATTAATATCTAGTTAAAATAAGTAGTTATAAGTTCATAACTACCAGTTTTCTGGGTAATTATATCCTTTGAATTTTTCTTTAGCATAGGCTTTAAATTCATCAGAATTATAAGCGTCTTGAACATCTTTAATCCATTTAGAATCTTTATCTTGTGTCCGAATAGCTGCGATATTAATATATTCTTTGCCTTTTTCTTGGGCTAAAGCTGTAGTCAAATCAATACCTGAGCTTTTGGCATAATTACCATTAATGACAGCAAAATCTAAATCATCTCTCGATCTTGGTAATTGTGCTGCTTCTATTTCAACCAATTTTATTGGGCGATTATAGGTTTGAATATCTTTGGTTGTGACTAAGGTTTTATCTGCTTCGGGATTTATTTTAATATAGCCAATATCATCTAGTAGTAATAGAGCTCTGGCTAGATTAGTTGGATCATTAGGGATGCCGATGGTTAATTCAGCTTTATCGGTATTCAAATCAGTGGATTTACCAGAATAAATACCTAAAGCAGCGGTAGGAGCTTCAAATGCCTCTACTAAATCCAAGTTTTGTTGTTTGATAAAATAATAAAAATAAGGTCGGTGTTGAAAAACATTAATATCAATATTTTTTTCAGCTAAGCTTTTGTTAAGTAATACATAATCAGAAAATTCTTTAAGTGTTACTTGGTAACCTTTTTTTTCTAATTGAGGAATAATTGATTCTTTAACCATATCGCCAAAATCACCAATGGTAGTACCAAAGACAATTTTCTTACTTTCATCAATTGATTGTTCAGGCTGCGATGAGCAAGCAGATAATAAACCAAGTGCAAAAAATACCATACCGGCAAAGGTGTATAATGATTTAAACATATAAAATTCCTTTTATTTTCGATTAAGTTTTGCGGCAAGAAAGTTGCCCACAGATTGAATAACGACGACCATAATAGATAGTAATATTACGATAAAAATAATCACATCAGATTGATAGCGTTGATAGCCATAACGAATGGCTAAATCACCTAAACCGCCTCCACCTATCATGCCAGCGGCAGCGCTAGATGAAAGTAAGGCTATGATTAAAATGGTAGCACTTAGAATAAGACTTGGTAGTGCTTCTTTCAACAATATAGAAAATATGATTTTAGGATGGCTAGCGCCCAATATTTGTGCAGCCTCAATGGTATCTTTTGGGATTTCTTGTAAATTTTGTTCAACCAAGCGTGAAAAATAAAATAAGCCAGCAATACTCAATACGAAAGCAGCAGCAATAGGACCGAAAGAAGTACCTATAACCAAGCGTGTCACACCTAGTAATGCGACCATTAATATAACAAAGGGGAAAGACCTCATAAAATTAACAATTTGAGATAATAATTGATGAATGTATTTATTTTCTTGAATTTGATTATCACTAGTGATAAACAAAAACACGCCAAGTAAGCCACCTAATATAATGGAAAAAAAAGCGGAAAGACCTACCATGGTAACGGTATCTAAGAAAGATTGTAAAATCTCACTTTTTAAAGCAAGAACATTAGAAAAATCGAAAGACATAAATAATTTTTAACTTTCACATAATATCATTCGGCTTCATTTTAACCCAAATGTAACTGGTTTTAAAATAATAAAGGATTATAATATTATGCAAATTATGGCTAATTATTGTAGATTGTATTAATTGTTAATTTTTTTAATATGTTAGATTTTAAATGAGTGCTCACCACAAAGGGGAATATTAAGTGAATTGGATGGATAAAATTATTCTAGGTAATTGGAAGATGAATGGCTCATTGAAGATGATTGAAAATTATTTTTCTGAATTAAAATCAGAGTCCTTATCTGTAAAAAAACATACTGTAGGCCTGGCTGTTCCATTTCCTTACCTATCATTATTTCAAAAGTATCTAAAACAATCTAGTTGGATGCTGGGTGCACAAGATGTAAGCCAATTTATGGAGCAGGGGGCATATACAGGAGAAGTTAGTGTGGAAATGTTGAAAGATTTCAATACTCAATTTGCTCTAGTTGGTCACTCAGAAAGAAGACAATATTTCAAAGAAAGTAATGCCTTATTGACACGCAAAATAAAAAATTTATTATCAGGGAATATCATACCTATATTTTGTGTAGGGGAAATACTAGAAGAAAAAGAATCACAACACACTGAACAAGTGTTAAATGAACAGTTAAATGCTCTGGATAATGAAATAGACACTAAGAATATAGTGATTGCCTATGAGCCAGTGTGGGCAATAGGAACGGGGAAAATACCAACCCAAGAAGAGATATACACAAGTTTGAAGTATATTCGCTCTCAAATATTGTCAAGACATTCTGAAGCTGATAAAATCCCCCTTCTTTATGGTGGTAGTGTAAGCGGTGATAATGCCAAGGAAATAATATCAATAGAACATGTAGATGGGTTATTGATAGGAGGTGCTTCTTTAAAACCTCATGATTTTATCAAAATTGTTCAATCAGTATAGTAAAAAAAGCGAATAAAATATGTCAAATACATTAAGTGTTCTTTTATGGATTATTAATATTTTTTCTGGGTTAAGCATTATATTTTTAGTATTAATGCAACACGGAAAAGGAGCAGATGCTGGTGCTGCATTTGGAGGTGGAAGTTCTCAAGGAGTTTTTGGGGCAGCAGGTTCGGCTAATTTTTTAAGTCGGAGTACAGCGGTGGCTGCTATTATTTTCTTTGTGACCTGTTTAATGCTTGCTTACTCAGCAGCACAGCGTTCAGCAATTGATGTTAAAGCAGATTCATCGGCAGCGGTTGAGCAAACAACTCCAGTTAAACCCAATGAAAATGCTTTACCGGATTCTACGCTTCCTGCTGAAAATAGCACTAAGACACCAACTTCAGAATCGAAGGCAGATAAGAGTGCAGTTTCTGAAAGTTCTGAACAAAAGACAACAACAACAGAAGACCAATCTGTATCTACAAAACAAGAAGCTACAAGCGAAGCAACAGCAACTACAAAGAAAGAGCCCGCTAAAACATCTGCAAAAGAAAGTAGTTCTGCGCCTGCTAAAAATACCTCAAAATAAAGTATGAGTTACCTTGATATTGAGGTTAAAAAAAATACTTAGCCGACATGGTGGAATTGGTAGACACGCCATCTTGAGGGGGTGGTGACCCTAGGTCGTGCGAGTTCAACTCTCGCTGTCGGCACCAATAAAAAATATTGGAAAATATTGGTAAGTTTTTACTGGGCGATGTTTAATTAAATGAGTTTCTGGGGTATAATGCTCTGGTTGTAGTAAAAAAAATATAAAAAAATAAGAGTGAATATATTGATTTTTTATTAAGTATTTGTGTTGTTTAATTAATATTTTCATAACTTATTACTAAAGTGGAACATAAACATATAATCATTGTTATGCGCGTTTCGCAACAAAAATGGTTTGTCTATTTTATTTTGGGCAAAATCGTAAAAGGAATAATGAATTATGCTATCAAGTTTTTATCCTGCATTTATTTTCTTGCTCGTCAGTTTCTTAACGGGTATCTTATTTGTCACTCTAGGTTATATCTTAGGTCCTCAAGAGCCTACTAAAATTAAAGAAGAGGCTTTCGAGTGTGGTTTTGAGGCGTTTGAAGATGCACGTATGGAGTTTGACGTCCAATATTATCTTGTTGCTATCCTGTTTATATTATTTGATCTAGAAGTTGCTTTTATATTTCCTTGGGCTTTGGTTTTTAAAGAAATGGGAATATGGGCCTTTTGGGTTATGTTTATCTTCTTAGCAATACTAACCTTAGGGTTTATTTACGAATGGAAAAAGGGAGCACTTGAATGGGAATAGATGGTGCCTTCAACGAAGGATTTGTAGCTACTAGTGTTGATAAAGTAGTGAACTATATGCGGTCTGGTTCTATCTGGCCTGTTACTTTTGGTTTGGCATGTTGTGCCGTTGAGATGATGCATGCAGGATTTTCTAGATATGACTTAGATAGATTTGGTGTTATTTTTAGACCAAGTCCTAGGCAGTCTGACTTGATGATTGTAGCAGGAACCTTAACCAATAAAATGGCACCAGCACTCCGTCGCGTTTATGATCAAATGTCTGATCCTAAATGGGTTTTGTCTATGGGATCTTGCGCTAATGGGGGTGGTTATTATCATTATTCATATTCTGTAGTGCGTGGTTGTGACCGGATTGTGCCAGTTGATGTATATGTACCAGGATGTCCTCCTACTGCGGAAGCTTTAATTTATGGATTAATTCAATTACAGTTGAAGATTAATCGTGAATGTACTGTTGCTCGAGATTAATTACTATGTCTAAACTATCTGATTTAAAAGAACTAATTTCAAAAAATGTTGATGGGCTTTATGAAGACATCAAGATTAGTCACAATGAAATTACTATCGAATGCAATACCAAACAGTATTTTGAGTTAATGAAAACATTGCGTGATAATGCTGAATTGGCATTTGACCAACTAATGGATTTGTGTGGTATTGACTATTCGGAATATAAAAATGAAATTCATGAAGAGAGAATATATGCAGTTGTAGTGCATTTACTTTCGATCTCTAAAAATCATCGCGTTAGAGTTAAAGTATTTATCGATGATAATGCAGTTCCTCGTATTGATTCTGTTGTTGAATTATATAGCTCAGCTAATTGGTATGAGAGAGAAGCATTTGATATGTACGGTATTATATTTAATAAACATCCTGATTTAAGAAGAATACTGACCGACTATGGTTTTATAGGCCATCCTTTAAGAAAGGATTTTCCTGTGTCAGGTCTAGTTGAAATGATTTTTGATGAAAAAGAAAATCGAGTTATTTATCAACCTATAACTATAGAACCGAGAAATAATGTCCCAAGAGTGGTAAGAGAGGAGGATTACGGTGCCTAGAATCAATAATTATACTGTCAATTTTGGACCACAACATCCTGCTGCTCATGGTGTATTGAGATTAATTCTTGAGTTGGAAGGTGAAACAATATTAAGAGCAGATCCTCACATTGGTTTATTGCATAGAGGAACTGAAAAATTAGCAGAATCAAGAACATATCTGCAAACTTTGCCTTATATGGACCGTTTGGATTATGTTTCTGCCATGTCTAATGAGGAAGCCTACTGTCTGGCAGTAGAGCGTTTATTAGGCATTGATATTCCAGTCAGGGCAAAATATATTCGTACTATGTTTGCCGAAATATCCAGAATTTTGAATCACTTAATGGGCGTTGGTTCTCATGCCTTAGATATAGGTGCCATGACTGTATTTTTGTATGCGGCACGTGAGCGTGAAGACTTAATGGATATGTACGAAGCGGTTTCAGGTGCTCGTTTGCATGCAGCTTATTTTAGACCAGGTGGTGTATATCGAGATTTACCTGATACTATGCCTAAATATGAAGAGAGCAAATTTAGAAGTAAAAGTAAGTTAAAAAAATTAAATAGTAACCGAGAAGGTAGTTTGCTTGATTTTATTGAAGATTTTACTAAAAGATTTCCTTCTTGTGTTGATCGCTATGAAAACCTATTGACCGAGAATCGTGTTTGGAAACAACGTACGGTTGGAATTGGCGTGATTTCTCCTGAAAGAGCTTTGCAAATGGGTTTTAGTGGACCAATGTTAAGAGGTTCAGGCATTGCTTGGGATTTGCGTAAGAAACAGCCTTATGAAGCTTATGAGCATGTTGATTTCGATGTACCTATTGGTAAGAATGGTGATTGCTATGATCGTTATTTGTGCCGAATTATAGAAATGAGAGAATCCAATAAAATTATTGCTCAGTGTGTGGATTGGTTAAGAAAAAATCCTGGTCCTGTGATGATTGATGATTTGAAAATAGCTCCCCCTAAAAGAGAAAAAATTAAAACAGGGATGGAAGAGTTAATTCATCATTTTAAATTATTTAGCGAAGGCATGCATGTACCTGAAGGTGAAGTTTATCAAGCTATTGAACATCCTAAAGGTGAGTTTGGTGTCTATATTGTTTCAGACGGCGCAAACAAACCTTATCGCTTAAAAATTAGAGCACCAGGATTTGCTCATATGCAAGGAATGGATGAGTTGGCCAGAGGCTATATGTTAGCCGATGTAGTGGCATTGATGGGAACGTTGGACCTAGTGTTTGGGGAGGTAGATAGATGATGTTATCTGAAGAATCTCTAAAGAAAATTGATAAAGAACTAACCAAATATCCAGAAGAAAGCTTTCGATCTGCGATTATGTCTGCTTTAACCATTGCACAGCAAGAGAAGAAATGGTTGTCTCCAGATGTAATAGAATTTGTGGCTGATTATATAGGAATACCTCCGGTACAAGCTTATGAAGTAGCAACATTCTATAATATGTATGATTTGAAACCTGTAGGTAAGTACAAGCTTCAAGTTTGTACTAATCTTCCTTGTGCGTTGCAAGGTGGGGTCAATACAGCTGAATATCTAAAGAAAAAACTAGGAATTGAGCTGGGTGAAACAACTTCTGATGGAAAATTTACCCTTATAGAGGGAGAATGCTTAGGTGCTTGTGGCGATGCACCTGTATTGTTGTTGAACAATCATAAGATGTGTAGTTTTATGACGGAAGGAGCAATCGATAAAATGTTAGCGGAGTTGAACTGATGGCTGTATTTAACCAAGGCATAATTTTTAACCAAGTAGATACCAGTAATCCAAATTGTTGGACTTTAGAAGAGTATGAAGCTCGTGGTGGTTACCAAGGGCTTAAAAAAATCATCGATGAAAAAATAAGTCCAGAAGATGTGATTGCAATTGTTAAAGATTCTGGTTTGCGTGGTAGAGGAGGTGCAGGCTTTCCAACAGGGTTAAAGTGGAGCTTTATGCCTAAAGACCACAAGGGCGACAAATATGTTGTTTGTAATACGGATGAGGGAGAACCAGGAACATTTAAAGATAGAGATATCTTACGGTTTAATCCACACGCCTTGGTTGAAGGAATGATTATTGCAGGTTATGCAATGGGTTGTACTGCTGGATACAATTATATTCATGGTGAAATTTTTGAAGAATATCAATTGTTTGAAAAATGCTTAGAGCAAGCGAGAAAAGCGGGTTATTTAGGCAAGAATATTCTAGGTTCTGACTTTAGTTATGAGGTATATGCTCATCATGGTTATGGTGCTTATATTTGTGGTGAAGAAACAGCTTTATTGGAATCTTTAGAGGGAAAAAAAGGTCAACCTCGATTTAAACCACCATTCCCAGCAGCTGTTGGCTTGTTTGGACAACCGACTACTATTAACAATACTGAAACTTTTACTTCTGTACCGTTTATCATAAGAGATGGTGCTGATAAGTTTGGTCAGTATGGCGTAGAAAATGCCAAAGGAACTAAAATATTTTCAGTTTCAGGTCATGTTGAGATACCAGGAAATTATGAAATTCCTTTAGGAACACCGTTTAAAGAAGTTTTAGAAATGGCAGGTGGTGTTCGTAAAGGACATCAATTAAAAGCAGTGATACCTGGAGGTGCATCTGCTCCGGTTTTACCTGCAGATATTATTATGAACATTACTTTAGACTATGATGCAATACAAAAAGCAGGCTCGATGTTGGGTTCAGGTGCTGTTATTGTCATGGATGAAGGCGTTAGCATGGTCAAGGCCTTAGAAAGATTATCTTATTTTTTCTATGAAGAGTCTTGTGGTCAATGTACTCCATGCCGAGAAGGTACTGGTTGGTTATACCGTATTGTGAATAGAATTGCTTCCGGTCAAGGAAGAATGGAAGATTTGGATTTGTTAGAATCTATTTGTGGCAACATATCAGGAAGAACCATTTGTGCTCTAGGTGATGCTGCTGTCTTCCCTGTAAGAGGGTTTTTAAAGCATTTTAGAAATGAGTTTGTTGAGTGTATTGAAAATCAACAAGCGCCAGCAAATCATCGTTGGTTTTAAATTTTCTGCTTAACATATATTAGGAATATTGAAGGAATATTGAATATGATACAAATTGAGATAGATGGTAAGGAAATTTCAGTAGAGAAAGGAACTTCAGTAATTGAGGCTGCCGCTCAGGCTGGAACATTTATTCCTCATTTCTGTTATCACAAAAAATTATCTATAGCCGCTAATTGTCGTATGTGTTTGGTTGAAGTTGAGAAGAATCCTAAACCAGTACCAGCATGCGCAACACCAGCAGCTGATGGGATGAAAGTTCATACTGAATCAGAGTTGACAAAATCAGCTCAAAAGGGTGTTATGGAATTTTTATTGCTGAATCATCCTTTGGATTGTCCTATTTGTGACCAAGGTGGAGAATGTCAACTGCAAGATTTAGCAGTAGGCTATGGTCGTTCTCATAGTAGATTTAAAGAAGAAAAGAATGTAGTACCACCTAAAGATATGGGACCACTGGTTGCTGCTATAGAAATGTCTCGTTGTATCCATTGTACTCGTTGTATTCGTTTTACTGAAGAAATAGCGGGCTATCAAGAAATTGGTATGATTAATAGAGGAGAACATTCAGAAATTGTTCCTTTTATTGATAAAGTTGTTAACAGTGAAATTTCTGGTAACGTGATTGATTTATGCCCGGTAGGTGCTTTGACTAGTAAACCTTTTAGATATAATGCACGTACTTGGGAGCTTTCAAGACGTAAGTCAATATCTGCACATGATTCATTGGGTTCTAATTTAGAAGTTCAAGTCAAAGATAAAACAGTACGTAGGGTTTTGCCAAGAGAAAATGAAGCTATTAATGAATGCTGGTTATCAGATAAAGATCGTTTTGCTTATGAAGGCTTAAACCATGATGAACGTGTTTATCATCCTATGATTCAGCAAGATAACCGTTGGTTTACCGTTGATTGGATGACGGCTCTTAGATACGTTGAAAAAGGTTTGTTGGGTGTTACAGAAGAGCATGGTAAAGATTCTATAGGGATATGGGCGAATAATAATAATACGCTTGAAGAACTTTATCTATTGAAAAAATTAGCTAAGAATTTTGGCGTAGAATACATTGACACTCATTTAAGAGTTCAAGACAGAACCATTAATAAAATAAAAGAAGGTGCTTTGTGGCTAGGTCAGTCCATCAATGAGTTTTTAGAAAGTGATGTTATTTTTATTATTGGTTCTTATTTAAGACAAGATCAACCATTATTAACAGCCCGCATTAGACAAGCTGTTAACAAGGGTACTCGTCTTGTTGTTCTACAAGCTTCAAAAGAAGAATTACATATGCCTGAAGCAATCCAGGAAATCGTCTCACCTAATGATTGGTTGGACTTTCTAAATAAAATTAATTCTGGAGAAAATGAAGAATTATCTGCTTTATTAAAAGAGGGAGGTAAGGTAAGTATTGTGCTGGGAGAGGAAGCCCAACTACATCAAGATTTTGCTTTGCTTTATCAAGCAGCCCAAGAATTGGCAAGTTCAGTATCTGGCAAAGTAGGTATTTTCCCTAACTCTGCTAATGCTGTTGGTGCTGATATGTTAGGTTTGATTGCAGACGATAGTAAGAGTATTGTCGAAATGATAAACAATCCTAAAAAAGCAGTAATCTTAGCGAATGTTGAACCAGACTTGGATACTTATCACAATAAAAAGGCCTTAGAGGCGTTGTCTCAGGCAGATACGGTCATAGCTTTAACTCCTTATGCAAGTGAAGCGATTAAAGAGTATGCTGATGTTATTTTACCGATTGCAACTTTTACAGAGACACCAGGCAGCTTTGTGAATATGGATGGTACATTACAGTCATTCTATAGTACTTCACCTGTTTTAGCTTACACTAAACCTATGTGGAAAGTGGTAAGAGTGATGGGTAATTTATTAGGCTTGGATGGCTTTGAGTTTCAAACATCGCAAGAAGTATTAGCTGAAGCTGTTTCTCATTCAGATATGCATTCTTTAAACAGCAAAATTAAAATTGATGATTCATTAAAAAATTCAGCACGCAAAACCAATGGTTTTGTCAGAGTTGGTGGAATCAGTTTGTACAATACAGATGCAATTGTAAGAAGAGCAGACTCTTTACAACAAACAGTACAGGCTCAAGTGCCTTCTTTGGCTATTAATAGTAAGATGATACAAGAATTGGGTTTGAGTGAGGACGATACCGTATTAGCCACTCAAGCAGATGGAGACTGTTTAGAATTATCAGTTCATTTAGATGATTCTTTACCAGATTACGTGGTGCATTTACCGGCACATCAAAGCAACCAATACTTGGGCGCATTGATGAGTGAGATAGTTTTAAAACGAGGATAATATGGACGCATTTTTTCAAAGCATACTGGGTCCTGATATAGGATTAACGATTTCGATATTGGTCAAAATTGCCATTTTGATGGCCTGTTTGATTTTAACAGTAGCTTATTTGACTTATTTCGAACGTAAAGTGATTGGTTACATGCAAATGAGGGTAGGACCGAATGTGACTGGTCCTTTGGGATTGATTCAACCTTTTGCAGATGTCTTCAAGCTTTTAATTAAGGAAGTAATCAGGCCAAGTGCGGCTAATAGAGGCTTATTCATATTGGGTCCTATTATTACTTTGTTGCCTGCTTTTGCTGTTTGGGCAGTGATTCCTTTTTCGGAAAACTTAATTTTAGCTGATTTAAATGTAGCGATTTTATATTTATTAGCTTTAAGTTCGGCTGGTGTTTATGGAGTCATTTTAGGTGGTTGGGCGTCAAATTCTAAGTATTCATTTTTGGGAGCCATGCGGGCCTCTGCACAAATGATTTCTTATGAATTACCAATGAGTTTTGCAATTATTTCTGTGGTATTGGTAGCAGGTAGTATGAACTTTATTGATATTGTTCGTATACAACAAGGAGCTGCAGGATTGTTTTCTTGGAATTGGTTACCTTTGTTACCTATGTTTATTATTTATTTTATATCAGGAGTAGCAGAAACAAATAGAGCACCGTTTGATGTCGCAGAAGGTGAGTCTGAATTAGTAGCTGGTTTCCATACAGAGTATTCAGGCTTTGCGTTTGCGGTGTTTTTCTTAAGTGAATACATCAACATGATGGTTATTTCAGCTTTGACTGCTCTTTTGTTTTTAGGTGGCTGGTTGTCTCCATTCCCTGAATCTTGGGGTTGGATTGGTCAGAGTCATTTTTTATGGATGCTTTTGAAAATGGCATTTGTATTATTTGTGTATTTTTGGTTTAGAGCTACATTCCCAAGATATCGTTATGATCAAATTATGAGATTAGGTTGGAAAGTATTTATTCCTATTACTTTGATTTGGTTAATTGTTGTGGCTTATTGGATGACAACTCCCTATTCACTTTGGAATTAAAGGTTTTTAGATTATGCCAAGATTTATTAGAACGTTTGCTTTGTCTGAGTTGGTCTATGGATTATGGGTTACATTGAAGTCTTTTTTCGCGAAAAAAGATACTGTAATGTTCCCAGAAGAGAGAATTCCTCAGTCGGTTAGATTTAGGGGACTACACGCCCAAAGACGTTATGAAGATGGGGAAGAAAGATGTATTGCTTGTAAGCTGTGTGAATCTGTATGTCCAGCGATGGCAATTACCATTGATGTCTCGGAAGCAAATGATGGAACACGTAGAACTTCTACGTATGATATAGATTTGACGAAGTGTATATTTTGTGGTTTTTGTGAAGAAGCTTGTCCTGTGGATGCAATTGTTGAAACACAAATTTATCAATACCACGGAGAAAAAAAGGGAGATTTGTATTACACCAAACCTATGTTATTGGCTATTGGTGATCGATACGAATCAGAAATTACACAATGCAAAGAAGCTGATGCTCCCTATAGATAAAGGTTAGATAATATGAATTACTTGGTTCCCATTTTATTTTATATATTTGCAATAGGACTTTTGTTTTCTGCCATTAAGGTAGTTACTGTAAAAAATCCTGTTAAAGCTGCTTTATGGCTGGTACTTACTTTTGCCATCAGTGCCTTACAATGGATTTTAATGCAAGCGGAATTTCTAGGGATTGTCTTGTTGTTGGTTTATGTTGGTGCTGTGATGGTATTATTCCTTTTCGTCGTGATGATGTTAAATATTGATGAAGAGACAATGAGAGCCGGTTTTTGGAAAAATTTACCGATATCATTTACGATTGGAATTTTGGTAGCAGTTTCTTTGATTTTAATTTTCATCAGTCCTGATACTGATTTAGCTTCTTTTGATCAGTTTAAAAATTTACCTATAGAATATAATTCAGTCAAAGAAATAGGACAGGTTTTATATAGTAAAGATTATGTCATTGCTTTTGAATTAGCAGCAGTTATGTTGTTATTAGGGATGGTTTCTGCGATTGCTTTAGTGAATCGTGAAAGTAAAAACAATAAACGCATGCAACCTAAAGACCAAGTTAAGGTTAATCCTAAGGTGGGCAGGGTAGAAATTATTAAGATGGATCCTGTATTAACGACAGAAGAAACTAAAGAAGAAGTATCAAAACCTACTCATGAATCTGATGATGGAAAGGAAGCGTAAAAATGACTATAACTTTAACCCATTATCTTGTATTGTCGTCCCTATTGTTTGGGATATCAGCCATGGGCATTTTTATGAATCGTAAAAATGTATTGATTTTATTGATGTCCATTGAATTAATGTTGCTAGCGGTAAATTATAATTTTATTTCATTTTCAAGATATATGAATGACATTCATGGACAAATTTTTGTATTTTTCATATTGACAGTAGCAGCTACGGAATCTGCAATAGGTTTGGCTATTATGGTTTTGGTTTATAGAAATCGTAAGAGTATTAATGTTAGAGATTTAGATACATTGAAAGGCTAGTGGCCGGAGAGAAAGTAATCATTATGGATAAGATGAGTTTATATTTAATAATAGTTTTAGCCCCATTATTTGGCTCCTTACTGGCTGGGCTCTTTGGAAAGCAAATAGGCAAGATAGGTACACATACTGTGACCATCTTGGGTTTGTTGGTTTCTACTGCGTTATCTTGTTATATATTAAAAGGATTTATTACTGGAGAAGAGGCTGTATTTAATGAAAATTTATATACCTGGTTGACAGTTGGTAATTCATTAACAGTCTCCGTTGGATTTATGGTGGATCAATTAACTGCTCTAATGATGGTTGTTGTGACCAGTGTTTCGTTGATGGTTCACATTTATACTATTGGTTATATGAAAGATGACCCTGGCTATCAACGTTTCTTTAGTTATATTTCTTTGTTTACTTTCTCGATGTTAGTTTTATTGATGAGTAACAACTTTGTACAGTTGTTTTTTGGTTGGGAAGCTGTTGGTTTGGTTTCTTATCTTTTGATTGGTTTTTGGTTTAAACGACCAACTGCAATTTTTGCTAATTTGAAAGCATTTTTAATTAATAGAGTGGGTGATTTTGGTTTCTTATTAGGCATTGGGTTAATTTTAGCGTATTTTAATGCGGGACTAGAATACACTGCAGTCTTTGAAGCAGCTCCAGCTTTAAAAGACACTATGATTACAATTATTCCAGGGGTTGAATGGAATTTAATGACGGTAACTTGTATTTTGCTATTTATTGGTGCAATGGGTAAATCTGCACAGTTCCCATTACATGTATGGTTACCGGATTCAATGGAAGGTCCAACTCCTATATCAGCATTAATTCATGCGGCAACCATGGTTACGGCTGGTATTTTTATGGTTACTAGAATGTCTCCATTGTTTGAGTTATCAACAACAGCTTTAACCTTTATTATTGTGATTGGCTCAATTACTGCGTTATTCATGGGCTTTCTTGGCATTGTGCAAAATGATATTAAGAGGGTGGTTGCCTATTCTACCTTGTCTCAATTGGGTTATATGGTAGTAGCTTTAGGGGTTTCTGCTTATGCTGCTGGTATGTTCCATGTAATGACACACGCATTCTTTAAAGCTCTTTTATTCTTGTGTGCAGGTTCTGTTATTATCGGCATGCACCATGATCAAGATATGCGTAATATGGGTGGGTTAAGAAAATACATGCCCATTACTTGGATAACCATGTTATTAGGAAGTTTGTCTTTAATTGGTACGCCATTTTTCTCAGGATTTTTCTCAAAAGATTCTATTATAGAAGCTGTTCAATTTTCGAATTTACCGATTGCCAATATGGCTTACTGGTTTTTAATTATTAGTGTGTTTGTCACCGCCTTTTATTCATTCAGATTATATTTCTTGGTTTTTCATGGGAAAGAGCGTTGGAAAGAACCAGGGTTCAAACATCATGCAGACTCTAATGGTGAACATCATGGTTTAGCACCTAATCAAAATCCTAAAGAAAGTCCTTGGACAATGACACTTCCATTGATTTTATTAGCCATACCGTCTGTAATTATTGGTTACTATACAATCGAACCATTACTATATGGTGGATTTTTTGGAGAATCAATTTATATTGATGCTGCTTTACATACTGTCATGGCGAGCATGAGTGAACACTTTGAAGGAGCTAAGGCGATGGGTGTTCATGGATTTACAGGTCTGCCATTTTGGTTGGCTTTGGCTGGAGTGATTGCCGCTTTTGTAATGTATATGGTGGTACCTGCGTTGCCTGATAAGTTAAAAACGATTTTCAAACCTATTTATACCTTGTTAGATAACAAATATTATATTGATGATCTTTACTATCTTGTATTTGTTAAAGGTTCTCAGAAGTTAGGTAGATTTTTCTGGCAAGTAGGTGATGTACTATTGATTGACTCAGGAATTGTTAATGGTAGTGCAAGAGTAGTAGCAGTTTGTTCTGCGGCGTTTAGAAAGTTGCAAACAGGTTTTATCTATACCTATGCTATTGCTATGATTTTAGGGTTATTAATTTTGATTGTTTACTGGTTTTATCCAGTTATTCTTAAAACATTCTTATAAGAGTTGGGTACTGAAACATGGATCATATTTTAAGTTTAGTTATTTGGCTGCCGATTGCGTTTGGTGTCATTATCTTGATAACAGGTGGCGATTCTAGAGCGAAAATTTCAAGAGTATTGGCTCTCATAGGAAGTTTGTTAGGGTTTTTAATTACCTTACCTTTGTATTTCAATTTTGATAAAGCAACGTCTGTGATGCAGTATCAAGAATTTCATTCTTGGATTCCTGCCTTAAATCTTAATTATCACTTAGGTGTTGATGGTATTTCTGTTTTATTTCTTTTATTAAACAGTCTAATTACCTTCTTGGTTGTGATTGCAGGTTGGGAAGTTATTAAGAAAAACGTATCACAATATATGGCTGCGTTTTTAATTATGTCAGGGCTGATTAACGGCGCCTTTGCCTCTATGAATGCAATTTTGTTTTACGTGTTCTTTGAGGGAATGTTGATTCCTATGTACTTAATTATTGGTATATGGGGTGGACCTAGAAGAGTATATGCTGCGATTAAATTCTTCCTATATACCTTATTGGGTTCTTTATTAATGTTGGTGGCCTTAATCTATCTTTCATACTTAGCCAATGGCAGTTTTGAAATATTGGATTTTTACAAAATTCCGCATATTGCGATGGGCACACAAATATTATTGTTTATTGCTTTTTTCCTATCCTTTGCAGTCAAGGTACCGATGTTTCCTGTGCATACATGGTTGCCAGATGCTCACGTGGAAGCACCAACAGGTGGCTCTATAGTGTTAGCGGCGATAACTTTGAAAATCGGGGGATATGGTTTCTTAAGGTTTGTATTACCTATATTGCCAGATGCTTCAAGATATTTTGCCCCTGTCATTATCGTACTGTCTTTAATTGCTGTTGTGTATATTGGATTCGTGGCTTTGGTACAAACCGATATGAAAAAGTTGGTGGCTTACTCTTCAATTAGCCATATGGGTTTTGTGACATTAGGTGCCTTTTTGTTTGCTGGTAATAATTTAAATATTATGGCTTTAGAAGGTTCTTTGATGCAGATGGTTTCTCATGGATTTGTTTCAGCCGCGATGTTTATGTGTATTGGTGTTTTGTATGATCGCATGCACAGTAGAAATATTGCTGACTATGGCGGTGTAGCCAATGTAATGCCTAAATTTGCAGCTTTCATGATGTTATTTGCAATGGCAAATGCTGGATTACCTGGTACTTCAGGATTTGTTGGTGAATTCATGGTTATTATGGGTTCTGTACAAGTTAACTTTATCGTGGGACTGTTTGCTGCATCTACTTTAGTTTTGGGCGCTGCTTATACTTTATGGATGTACAAAAGAGTAATTTTTGGTGATATTGCCAATCCAGAAGTTGCCAAATTAAAAGATATCAATAAACGAGAATATTTTGTGTTGGCAGTATTAGCGCTAGCTGTTTTAGGAATGGGGTTGTATCCAGAAATGTTTAGTAGTGTTTTACATGAGTCTGCTAAAAATTTGGTTAATTTAGTAGCACAAACTAAGATTTAATAAGGATTTTCAGTAATGAATGCATTAGCAAATTTCACCTCATATATAACCACTCAACCTGATTGGGTTATTCTCCCAGACGTTTGTCTACTAATATTGTTAGGTTTAGTATTGGTTGTTGATTTATTTGTTTCGGATAATAATCGTAAAATTACTGAGAAGCTTACCTTATTGGGTCTTATCATAATATTTGTGATTCAATTGTCGGTTACATTTAGTCAAGGTATGTATGGAAAACCAATACTATCTTTCGGCAATATGGTGGTTAATGATGGACTATCTAATGTTTCGAAGTTAATCATGTATGGTTTAACTTTCTTTTCATTGGTTTATTCTAGACAGTATCTTAAACAGCAAAATTTGTATAAAGGTGAATATTATTTATTGATATTATTTGCTCTATTAGGCATGAATGTCATGGTTAGTTCTATGAACTATGTCATGATGTTTATTGGTTTGGAATTACTGTCTTTAGCTTTATACGCGTTGATTGCCTTAAAACGAGATTCTATACGTTCCAGTGAAGCTGGCTTAAAATATTTTGTTTTAGGATCACTTGCTTCTGGTATTTTACTGTTTGGTATTTCTATGATATATGGTGCTACAGGCACTTTGGACATGTTGGAAGTTTTTCAAAGGAGCCAAAACTTAGCGGATTCTAAACAAATATTATTGTTGTTGGGTGTTGTTTTTTCAGTGGTTGGTATTGCTTTTAAATTTGGAGCTGTACCATTTCACATGTGGGTACCTGATGTGTACGAGGGAGCACCAACTTCTATAGCGATGTTTGTTGGTACAGCGCCTAAGATAGCAGTCGTCGTTTTTGCCTATAGAATTTTATTGGAATCTTTGGGTGCAAACATCATCGATTGGTCTTTGATGTTACAAATTATTGCCGTAGCTTCTTTGTTATTAGGCAATGTGGCCGCTGTTATTCAAACTAATGTGAAAAGAATGCTGGGTTATTCAACAATCTCTCATATGGGATTTGTGATTTTAGGACTTTCTGCTAACTATTTCCAACTTGGAGAAGAATCTTTATTTAATTGGCAAGGATTCTATAGTGCAATGTTCTATGCCATTGCCTATGTAGGTATGTCTACGGTTGCTTTCGCTGTATTGATGGCAGTTTCTACTAAAGAAAAAGAATGTGCAACCTTGTCTGATTTATCAGGATTGAACAATAAACATCCAGCATTAGCTTTTGTTATGTTGCTAGCGATGTTCTCAATGGCGGGAATTCCTCCATTAGTGGGATTTTATGCTAAGTTTTATGTGATTGAAGCATTAATTGCAAGTCAATTGACTTGGTTGGCAGTATTCGCTGTGTTAATGTCTTTAATTGGTGCTTTCTATTACCTGCGTGTAGTAAAAGTAATGTATTTTGACTCTTCAGAAAAAGAATCAGCTAAAACAACTTTGGACTTTTCTATGTCTGCTAAAATACTCCTAGGTATTAATGGATTGGCTTTATTGGTATTTGGTATTTATCCAGAACCAATTGTTCGTTTGTGTGAGTATATGTTTAGCGTGAGTAAGATACTATAACAGTCTATATTCATACCTTGTTTTAATGATTTAGATTTTGTTGTCTATTTATTAAAGAACTTAAAAACTTATCAGTTTACTGAACTGATAAGTTTTTTGGTAGTCATTAAAAAATAACTATAAACATTATGTTGAAATAATTGATAAGTTTGAGATAAAATTAAATTGTGGTGCTTTTAGACAAGATAGTTTATTTGAGCAAATTTTTTAAATTAATTAAGAAAGGGAATTGGACATGTGAAATTAAGCCGAGGTGGGCCGGAATTAGAAC
>WNLJ01000032.1 GCA_017114885.1 Neisseriaceae bacterium PsAf
TTTTGGCAAGCCATTAATCCGAATAATAGCCCGCTATAACATAATAATTGACGAAACATATCGGTGCTCTCCTATAAAAAGGGATATCAAAAACCTATTTATCGAGTTAAGACACTTGCAAAGAACCTTTGGCATTCATCAATAAATCGACTACGTCGTTAGATGTAATAATGTCAAAATGTTCTCTAATATTTTCAGGGGAAATACCTTTATTAACCAAGCAAGCTTTACATACGCCTACTTTACCACCTAAGTTTAGGTATTCGCTCATAAGGACATCAACAGAAGAAAAAGGCTCTCCAATAGATATTTCTAAAGAGGTTTTAGGG
Organism: Neisseriaceae bacterium PsAf; assembly: GCA_017114885.1. Taxonomy (GTDB): domain Bacteria; phylum Pseudomonadota; class Gammaproteobacteria; order Burkholderiales; family Neisseriaceae; genus QFNR01. The sequence goes on from WNLJ01000032.1 coordinate 330, forward strand.
TCTGCCAAAGTCACAGCATCTGCCATTAGTATAATCATGCTGGAATGTTGTTTATTTAATGCTTGAATGGCCATAGTGAGTGTAATCGTCAATTTACTTGGATTGTCCAAACCACTCAATAAAGTTGTCACAAAATCAGCTGTCATTTTAAAATACCTCAATCTAATATATTATTGATTATAAAAAATATTAATTAGTCTATCATTAGCCTTTTTTTAAGGCTAATTTATTTTGGATTTGAGTTTTTAATAGCAGCAATTTTAAAAAAAATTGATTATGAGATAAAATGGGACTGTTTGTTAATTCAATAACAATACAAGGAAAGAAAAATGTTACATGCCATGATTAAAAAATTTTTAGTATTAATACCAGCATTATTAGATTAGCGATTCATGTTACTTTGGCAGAAATAAAGGAAGAGAATTGTTATCTTAAAATTTCCAATTCAAATAAAAATGATTTATTGCTGCAGATTTTTTCGGACAATACTCATAAAAAAATTGCTTCTATGTTAATACTTTCTCCTGCATTTAAACCCTCTCTAGAAACTAATAAAGTCCAAGAATGTATTCTTATTGAAAGCAAAATAGAGGATTATGTAACACAAGGAAAGTTAAGTGGGAAATTAAAAATTGGTACCCAAGTGGGCAATTGCAGTCAGAAGGAAGTTTTAAAAATGATAAAGAAAAATTTACAAAACGTATGTGGTATGAAAATGGACAATTAGAGGCGGAAGTAAATGTAAAAGATGGCAAAGAATTTGGCCTATCACGAGGCTGGTATGAAGATAGGGCACTAAGATGGAAATATGATATTGAAAGTGATACAGGAAATGGCGTAATGTTTGAATGGTATCCTAGTGGAAAAATTAAAAGCAAAACTTATTTAAAAAATGGAGAAATTGATGGATACAATCGTGCATGGTATGAAAATGGAAAACTAAGTCATCTTGCATATTTTAAAAATGGTAAGAAAGATGGAGTAAATTATTCATGGTATGAAAGTGGACAACTAAAATCTGAAATAAATATAAAAAATGGTGTGTTTCATGGAACTATACGTCAGTGGTATGAAAATGGGCAATTAGAAATTGAAATGAATCTTAAAAATGGCAAAAGAGATGGCATGCTTCGAAAATGGGATAAGGAAGGTCATCTAATGAGCGAAACGCTCTATAAAAATCGGAAAAAAGTAAAATAATATTTTTGATTCAGTTGTATAGTATTTTATCATCAGTACATTTTAATAGTAAAAAAAGAGAATCTTTGAGATTCTCTTTTTCGTAAGTAGGTGAAACTGACTACAGAATATAACGAGCTAAGTTTTCTTGCTCTGCAATATCATTCAAATGTTTCGCTACATATTCAGCATCAATAGTTACTTGTTCTTTTGGTACTTCAAAGGAAATATCCTCTAATAGTTTTTCCATAACGGTATGTAAGCGTCTAGCACCGATATTTTCAGTTTTTTCATTGACTTGAAAGGCAATCTCGGCAATTTTTTCGATACTATCATCCGTAAAGTTTAAATGAATACCATCAGTAGCCAATAGTGCAGTGTATTGCTTAGTTAAGCAAGCATCTGTTTGCGTTAGAATAGCTTTAAAGTCTTCTACGCTTAAGCTATCTAGTTCTACTCTAATAGGCAGTCTTCCTTGTAATTCAGGAATTAAATCAGAAGGTTTGCTTAAATGAAAAGCACCTGAGGCAATAAACAAGATATGATCTGTTTTAACCATACCATATTTAGTTGAAACAGAAGTTCCCTCAACCAAAGGCAATAAATCACGTTGCACCCCTTGACGAGACACATCAGCACTAGAGGAAGAAGTAGGCGTTGCCACTTTATCAATTTCATCAATAAACACAATTCCATTTTGCTCTACTGATTGAACAACTTGATCTCGCAAATCCATTTCATTGACTAATTTAGCCGCTTCTTCATCCAATACAATTTTCATGGCATCGGAAATTTTCAACTTCTTCTCTTGGGTTTTATTATTGCCGATGTCTGAAAATATATCTTGTAGTTGGTCAGTAAAGTCCTCCATACCTGGAGGGCCCATAATAGACATGCTTTTAACGCTTGGAGTGGAAACAGTGATAGTAATTTCTTTATCGTCCAATTCACCCTTGCGTAATTTTTCTCTAAATTTTTGTCGAGTTGTATTGTCTTCCGCAGATGTTTTAGGCTCTCCAACAAAACCTGCACTATCGGCAGATGGTAATAAAACGTCCAAAATTCTATCTTCAGCTGCTTTTTGTGCATGTAAGCGATTTTTTTTGATAGATTCTGAACGAATTTTTTTCATCGCCATTTCAGCTAAATCACGAATAATACTATCAACGTCTTTACCTACATAGCCCACCTCTGTGAATTTAGTTGCCTCTACTTTAATAAAAGGAGCATTTGCTAATTTAGCCAATCTTCGTGCAATTTCAGTTTTTCCCACACCAGTAGGACCAATCATTAAAATGTTTTTAGGCATAATTTCACTTCTTAGCGGTTCATCCACTAGGCTTCTTCTATAGCGATTTCTCAAAGCAATCGCTACTGCTTTTTTAGCAGGGTTTTGCCCAATAATATTTTTATCTAATTCATGTACAATTTCTTTTGGTGTCATTACAGATGTTGACATAATTAATTCCTCTATTTTTTAAACTTATGACATTATGTGTAACTATGTGGTGTTATTTTTAAATCTTTCAATAGGTCATTAAAAAAATCTCAGTTTAATTATTGCAATAATTGATTTTACATCGCTTTATTTACGATTACGTGAATTGACGGTAGTATTAACCCCATCTTTAATACTATTGATAAGAGGTTTTTACATGAGTTTTTTAAAAGAATTTAAAGAATTTGCCATGAAAGGCAGTGTTATAGACTTGGCAGTAGGGGTTATCATTGGTGGTGCATTTAGTAAGATAGTATCTTCTTTAGCGGAAGATATTATTATGCCTTTTATTAGTGTCTTATTAGGAGATATGGACTTTTCAAGTTATGGGTTGGTGCTAAAAGAAGCCCAAGATGGGCAAGCAGCCATTGTGTTAAATTACGGCACTTTTATTCAAAACATTATTTATTTCATCATTATGGCATTTGTGATATTTTTAATGGTCAAAGCGATTAATAAAATTAGAAGAACAGATGCAGCAGAGGAAGAAACAGCACCTAGTCAAGAAGAGTTACTAACTGAAATTAGAGACTTGCTAAAAGAACAAAACCGATAGCTTGTAACTAAAAAAGCTTGGGTCCCCCAAGCTTTTTTTAAAGCGTTTCAATTGTGTGATTTTGATTGGTGTAAATACAAATATCACCTGCAATCTCTAATGATTTTTTCACAATATCTTTAGGATCTAAATCTGTGTTGTCAAGCAAGGCTTTAGCTGCGGATTGGGCGAAAGCTCCACCTGAACCAATAGCAGCAATACCATGTTCTGGTTCCAATACATCTCCATTACCGGTGATAATCAAAGTATTATCTTTGTCTGCTACAATTAGCATTGCTTCCAACTTTCTTAATGCTCTGTCAGTTCTCCATTCTTTGGCAAGTTCAATTGCGGCAATAAGCAATTTTCCTTGATGCTTTTGCAGTTTGCCTTCGAATAATTCAATTAAAGTAAAGGCATCAGCTGTACCACCTGCAAAACCTGCTAAAACTTGGTCGTTGTACAATTTTCTTACTTTTTTAGCTGTCGCTTTCATCACTGTGTTGCCTAAAGTTACTTGTCCATCTCCTCCAATGGTTACCTTGTCATTTTTTCTAACACAGATTATGGTAGTTCCATCAAATTGTTGCATAGTTAAATCCTTTCTTGATATCTCCAAATCTATGTATAGGTGAAAATTATAATTTCAAGGGGGAAATAAGAAAGTATTTATCAGAACCTTTGAATGCTTCATTGCTTAAATCGCAAGGTTTTAGGTTGAAGAACAAGTTAAAATCTCTTATTATGTGGTTAATATTGGTTTATAAAGAAATTTATAAAGTTGTTTTATTTGTTTTTGAGGGGGTTGTATGTCTACTAGGGAATCTATCGCAAATCTTCAGGTTGAAAAAACACTTTTTGATTTTATTGAAAAAGAAATTTTAGCTAACCATCCATCGCTTAAAAGCGATGAATTTTGGCCGAACTTTGCTCAATTGTTAAAAAAATATGGTGAGAAAAATCAACAATTACTAGATAAGAGAGATGAATTACAAACAAAACTAGATGATCGGAATAAAAAACATCAAGGTAAAGAGCAGGATATTGCTGCTTATAAAGATTTTTTAAAAGAGATAGGTTATTTAGTTGACCCACCTCAAGACTTTAAAGTGAGTACTCAGAATGTAGATACTGAAATAACAGAGCAATCTGGTCCTCAATTAGTAGTACCAATTGGCAATGCAAGATATGCCTTGAATGCTATTAATGCGCGTTGGGGAAGCTTGTATGATGCTTTATACGGAAAAGATGGCATCGATACTTCTGGTGATTTAGCTCCTGGTAAAGAATACAATACCAAACGTGGAGAAAAAGTAATTGAGTATGCGAGAAAATTGCTAGACCAAACCGTTTCTCTTAAAGAGGGAAGCCATAAAGATTCAACTGCTTATCAAGTGGTTGATGGGCAATTGCAAGTTACTTTAGAGAATGGAACTAAAACAGGCTTGAAAAATGATGATTCATTTATTGGTTATAAAGGCTCAAAAGAATCTCCAGGTTCAATCTTATTCAAGCACAACGGACTACACCTTGATTTGTTAATTGATAAAGAAAGTCCTATTGGTAAAACAGATGCAGCAGGGGTGAAAGATTTAATTATTGAATCTGCGGTATCTACTATTATGGACTTAGAAGACTCTACTGCGGCTGTAGATGGTGAAGATAAAACCTTGTTGTATCATAATTGGCTGGGTCTGTTAACAGGCACTCTAGAAGAAAAGGTGACCAAAAATGGTAAAACCTTTGTGAGAAAAGTTAATCCAGATAGAGAATATACCTCTAAGCAAGGAGAAACAATAAAATTAAAAGGACGTTCTTTATTGTTTGTGAGAAATGTTGGGCACTTGATGAGAACGCCTGCCATCTTAGATGAAAATAATCAAGAAATATTTGAGGGAATTTTAGACGGGGTCATGACAGCATTAACTGCGCCATATGCATTTGCTAATCAAGAAACTGCAAATAGCACAAAGAAATCGGTTTATATTGTTAAGCCTAAGATGCATGGACCAGAAGAAGTAGAGTTTGCAAATGATTTATTTAATGCTATTGAAGATTTGACTCATTTACCAAGAAATACCTTGAAAATTGGGGTAATGGATGAGGAGAGAAGAACTTCTCTAAACTTAAAAGCATGTATTGAAAAAGTAAAAGAAAGAATTGTATTTATTAATACTGGCTTCTTGGATAGAACAGGAGATGAAATTCATACCAGTATGCATTTAGGTGCTATGGTTCGAAAAGGAGATATGAAAAAAGAACCTTGGTTTGATGCTTATGAGTTAAATAACGTAGAAGTTGGTTTGCAATGTGGTTTGACAGGAAAAGCACAAATTGGTAAAGGTATGTGGGCTATCCCTGATAATATGGCGGATATGCTGCGTGAAAAAATCAATCATCCAAAATCAGGAGCAACAACTGCATGGGTTCCAAATCCAACAGCTGCAACATTGCATGCATTGCATTATCATCAAGTAGATGTATATGAAGTGCAAAAAGAAATTTTAAAACACCCGTTCAAAGATTATACTGATGCGTTATTAACAGTACCGGTAGCCAAACAAACTAACTGGTCACAAGATGAAATTAAACAAGAATTAGATAATAACTGTCAGGGTATTTTAGGATATGTAGTTCGTTGGGTAGAGCAAGGTGTGGGTTGTTCTAAAGTGCCAGATATCCATGATGTTGGTTTAATGGAAGACAGAGCGACTTGTCGTATTTCCAGTCAGCATGTTGCTAATTGGCTTTTGCATGACATTGTTAGTAAAGAACAAGTACAAGAAACGTTACAAAGAATGGCAAAAGTCGTGGATAAGCAAAACGAAGGCGATGCTGCCTATGTACCGATGGAAGGACGCTTTGATACTTCTTGCGCTTTTTTAGCGGCATCAGATTTGATTTTTAAAGGGTTAGAGCAACCTAGTGGTTATACAGAACCTCTTTTACATGCTTGGCGCTTAAAACAAAAAGAATCAGCTCAAAAATAAAAGACTGATATAATAAATAAACATTTTAATGACCTAATGCCTCATAATTTACTATGAGGCATTATTTTTTTTGTATAAAATAGTGGCTATAATGAAAAAAGCAAAAGAATACTTATTTTATAATACACGGCAAAAAAGGCTTTCATTGACGGTTGATAATGTTTCTCAGTTTAAGACACCGCCATATGAACGTTTTTTTGGCTGGGTTTTTGAAACAATGAGTGGTGAATATAGCTACGCCACTGTTGGAATACTATTATGCGATTTATCAGAAGCAAAGTCTTATAATCATTATTATAGGGATAAAGATTATGCTACTAATGTGTTAAGTTTTCCCCTGATGTTGAATGAAGAGAATAGACTTAGAGGGGATTTGATTATATGCCCTGAGGTGGTAGAAAAAGAAGCTCGTGAACAAGATAAGATACTTGAAGCTCACTACGCTCATCTCGTAGTTCATGGGGTTTTGCACTTAATGGGTTATGATCATATTCAAGATCAAGAAGCAGAAATCATGGAAAATAAGGAAATTTCTATATTGCACAAAATGGGTTATCAAAACCCTTATTAGAGGATAAAAAAGAATGGAAGAACAATCGACGAAGCAAAGTTTTTGGGATAGAGTTAGTAATAAAAGAAAAAAAAATAATTTAGAATCGAAAGAAGATTTGGTTTGGTTAATATCCCAAGCAAAAGAGAATGAAATTATTGACCAAGATACTTTTAATTTAATGATTAATGCCTTGGCATTTTCTACTTTAGAAGTGAGGGATGCAATGATTTCTCACAGTCAAATGCAAGTCGTGCATATTGATGATTCGCTTGAAAAAATAGTTGATTTTTCAATCAAAACCTCTCATTCTAGGTTTCCTGTAGTCGCAAATGAAAAAGATGAAGTAGTGGGAATTTTGCACGTTAAAGATTTATTAAATTTCTTTTTTAATCAAGAGACATTTAATTTAAATAATATCTTAAGAGAAGTGGTGTATGTGCCAGAAGGGAAATCTTTACCTACTTTGATTAAAGAGTTCAGAGAAAAAAGAAACCACATTGCTATCGTAGTGGATGAATATGGTGGTGTCTCTGGTTTGGTTACTTTGGAAGATGTTATTGAGGAGATTTTTGGTGATATTGAAGATGAGTTTGATGTGGAAGATACCACGGAAAATATTGTACAAATATCTCAAAATACATATCAAGTGAATGCAACCACTGAAATAGAAGAGTTTAATGAATATTTTTCAGTAGATTTTACCGATGAAGATGTAGATACAGTAGGTGGCTTGGTTTTAAGTTTATTTGGTTATATGCCAAGCAAAGGTGAGAGTATTGAATATAAAGATTTTAAATTTCAAGTTGTGCGTGTGGACAGAAGAAGAATTTTGATTTTAAAAGTAACTCGATTAGAAGTAGAGCGAGAGTAAAGTGGCACAATTATTTGCAAAGCACACTAATATTATTTGGGGAATGGTTGCCTTTTTTGCAGGAGCTTTAACTGTTTTGGGATTTGCTCCTTTTCGATATTTTTTATTAATCCCTTTTTTGTTGGGCGTGCTATTTTTTCTAATTTATTACTTTCCTAATAAAGCAGTTAAGTATGCTTATTTATGGGGCTTGGGTGCTTTTATTACACACTGCTATTGGATTAACATTGCCATCAATGTATTCGGAGTACCTAAATATCTTTCTATTCCTTTATCGTTACTGCTGCCTATTTATTTAGCTATTTATCCTATGTTGGCTGTGTGGATAACCAAACGATTTAATTTTTCGAGAAAATTACAAATGGTACTAATTCTACCAATGGTTTGGGTTGTACTAGAGTTTGTTAGAGAGCGCTTATTCACAGGGTTTGGTTGGGGAACGCTGGGCTATTCTCAGGCTGCTAATTCTCCTTTGGTAGGTTATGCCAGTCTTGGTGGCATCCTTTTGGTTACGTATGTTGTGGTTTTAATAACAGCTCTTGTATTTTATTTATTCATCGAGAAAGAGAGAAGAAGAAAGATAATAGCCGGCATTTTAATTATTGTCTTAATTGGGTTAGGACAAATTTTTAAATCAGTTAATTTTACTCAGTACGATGGCAATACAACAAAAGTAGGGATTGCCCAAATTAATGTACCTCAAGATATTAAATTTAACTACGAAACCATTGCGGCTTCAGTTAATCAATTTTATAAAATTATTGCGGACTATCCAGAAGTTGATATTTTATTTTTTCCTGAAACATCTATTCCCATTTCATGGGAAAATTTGTCTTTAGAAGAAAAACAGAAATTTGTTGATTACGCACAGAAGTATCAAACAAGTTTAGCATTAGGTGTTTTTAAGGAAATAATAGCAGCGAATCTTCTATACAATGCAGTGATTGGGATTGATCCAGTAAATGAAATCACTGATTTAAATGATTTTCCATTCTATGCAAAACATCATTTGGTTCCTTTTGGGGAGTATAAACCTTTTTCTATTATTTCTAATTTTATTTTTGATGCTTTAAATATCTCGATGGGAGAAATTGATCCAGGTCCCGATAATCAAGTTGTCATTCCTTTAAGTAACCAAGATGTTGCCATTAATATTTGTTACGAAGAAGGATTTGGGGATGAGTTAATTAGTTTGGCCAGAAATTCTAGTTTAATTGCGAATGAAACCAATATGGCGTGGTATGGAAGTTCATATGCAATGGACTTGCAACTTCAACAAGGTCAAGCAAGAGCTGTTGAGTTGGGCAGATATGTTGTACGAGCTACTAATACAGGGTATTCTGCTATTTTAGACAATAAAGGTAAGATTCTTAGTTATCTGCCACGAGATAAATTTGGTGTTTTAATAGGAGAAGTAAAAGGATTTGTAGGGCAGACTCCTTATATGAAAATGGGTGGAAGTTTTTATTGGATTTTTACATTATTTTTGTTATTGTTAATTTTGTTTTTTTATTCAAGAATTAAAAATAAAAACTAAAAAGGGATACTATGCGTAGGGTAGATATAAAAAATATTGATGATACTAAAATTAAACAAATAAAAGAGTTGTTGCCACCTATTGTTTTGTTGTATGAGTTGCCTATAAATCAAGAAATTTCTGATGTTGTTCATTCTACCAGAACCCAAATATCAGATATCATTCATGGGCGAGATAATCGTTTGTTGGTCATTACGGGCCCTTGCTCGATACATGATACTAAATCCGCACTTGATTATGCCAATAGACTGGTTAGGTTAAAGGAAAAATATCAAGACGAATTATTAATAGTTATGAGGGTTTATTTTGAAAAACCAAGAACAACAGTTGGATGGAAAGGGTTGATTAATGATCCTAATTTAGATGAAACATTTGATATTAATGCAGGATTACACATTGCTAGAGATTTACTCTTACAGATTAATGAGCTAGGGATTCCTGCAGCAACAGAATTTTTAGATATGATTACTCCTCAATACTACGCTGATTTAATCAGTTGGGGGGCAATTGGAGCAAGAACGACTGAGAGCCAAGTACACCGACAACTAGCATCAGGTCTATCCTGCCCCGTTGGGTTTAAAAATGGCACGGATGGTAATTTAAAAAATGCAATTGATGCCATTGGTGCTGCTGAAAATCCACATCATTTTTTATCCGTTACTAAGAATGGCCATTCTGCAATTGTTGAAACAGCGGGCAATCCTGACTGTCATGTAATTTTAAGAGGTGGGAAAGAACCTAATTATTATGCTAAAGATGTACAAGCAGCAGTAGAACAACTTAAAAAGGCAGGGCGGCCTCATAAAATTATGGTTGATTTTAGTCATGCTAATAGTTCAAAAGACTATCGAAAACAAATGAATGTAGCTCAAGATGTAGCACAACAAATTAATGCTGGCCAAGATGACATTATGGGAGTGATGATAGAAAGTCACTTGGTAGAAGGGCGACAAGATTTTGTAGTGGGGCAAGAGTTGGCTTACGGTCAAAGTATCACTGATAGCTGTATTGGCTGGGATGAAACAGAAGAAATGTTGGATTTATTATCACATGCGAGTGCGAATAAAATTTCTCGGTTAAATTAAAATATGATTAACCAATAAAAAAAGGAAGCAGCTGCTTCCTTTTTTTATTGGTTAAAATAACTCACGAGAGTTTAGTTTTCTGATTCTGATGTAGTTTGGTTCAGCAACAGAAATAACATAGTACTCTCCAGTGGTACTTGTAACAACCAAAGATCCCTCGTCGTATTGTTTCATGCGGGTAATGCCTGAGTCTTCCCAGCCACTATTGAATTGACCTGAACGGTTGGTTAAACCATCTTGACCAAGGGTTGCAAAAGCAAGTTCAGATGGAACACCATCGAATTTAAAACCAGAAATAAAGGTAACATTTTCTTTATAGCGATCTTCTATTGGATTTAAATTCATCATATTCCTTTTTAAGCGACCACCTGTTCTCGGGTTAATGCCCAGTAAGTAACCATCACTACTGCTGGCAATAGGATTGGTACAGCTATTACTACTGTAATTAATAGAACTAGAATTCTTACTCTTATATGATCTTGTGGTAAAAAAGACTGAGTTGCCAGTTAGTTTTCCTGAGCGAGTAACCCTTTCCCCGATATCATTAGTTAAATCAATATACCAACCTTTATATTGAGGGGTCATTTTTTTATCACTTAATGTGACTACTGTTTTGGTTTCTCCTTTAAAGTCTCCCATGTTTTTAGTCATGGTTTGATTGAGTAAGTTACGACGAGTACTCGCCTTTACAGAAGTATCATCGAGATCATCATAAATTCCATAAATAGCTTGAGTTTCTGTATTAATAGTGGATTTATTTTTGAGTAAATCATCATCAAATAAATCGCTGCCGGTACCAAACATAACCACATATTTTGAGCCAGTTCCGTCTAGTTTATAGACAATAGGAGCAGTTGTAATAGGTTGTGTGGCGCTTGTTGCTTTGTAAATCATCTTGGCATCCCAGTTACTTGGGCTACTTTTTCTCAAGTCAAAACGATAGAGATTACCATCATAATCGCCAGCATAGACAATATCAGCAATACCATCATCATCTATATCAACCACAGCTGGTGGGGATAGACTTTGCCGTTCACTTGCTTTAGATTTGTTTCCTGTTTTTATTTTAGCAATTAATTTTCCTCGGTTAGATTGATTTTCTGTTGATGAAGCCCTTTTAGTTCCATCCGGTTCAACTCCTTCTGTTTTTGTAATACCCAAAGCATCAAAAATATAGAGAGTAGGCTCTTTATCGTTTGAGAAGAATCCATCATGAGTAATAACGGCATAGCGAATTTCACCATTATTTTGAGGTTTCATTTGGTTAAGTTCATTATTCATTTCCCGATTAATAGCTACATTAGCTAATACGGGTGTTCCTACGATGTAACCCAAACTTAGGTGAGCTTGTTTTGATTGGCTATCATTTTTACTCGCGCCATATTTATCCGAGCCACTTTCCCATAATGGAACTTCTTTTTGCCAGTAGGCTTGATCACTATTTGAGAGGGCGATTGGATTACCAGATTCATGACCAATGCCACCAAGAGTTAATGCGTATAAACCTCGGCCTCCTTGACCATAAGAGCCCACCATAAATAATTGTGCTGGTGTGTTTTTACAAGTAAAAGCTTTTCCTTCATCGCAATTTTTTTTCATGGTACCCATGTAGGCAATACCACCATTATTAAAATATTGATGAGGATGCTGTTGGTGTTTGCCATAACCGGGGTGTGTAATATTCGATAATTGAGACCAAATAGTTGTATTATTCCCTCTTTTTGCTGCGGCTGGTAGATAATCTAATATCATTTGATAAGGCTCGTTATCGTTACCTGCTTTTTTGAAAATATGCACCATGCCATCATTAGCAGCTGTAACAATAAAAGTAGTGTAAGGATCTGAACTACGATTTCGAGAAGTGGGATTTTCATCTATAGCTAAAATAGGTGAATTCAAAATATCACCTAGCATTCTATCAGCACAGTTTGGCTCTTTGTCTTGACAGCGATCACGCAGATTAGTATTAAATTTTTTGTTAATTTCTTTATCAGACATGTTTGAAGGACGAATCAACCATTGATTAAAAGCTGAATCCCCTTTTAAAAATTCAGGTCTGGTTTCTCCTGTTGATACCAAAACTCTTCTTGAGGATTGTATTCCTGCACCTCCGGCATTACCTGTGCCAATATTATTATTACTAACGCTGCCATAGTTAGGTGCTACATAATTATTTAAATCGGCAGTAAAGTCATTGCTATTTTGATTAAGTTTGTAGAAGCGTAAACTACTGGACCAATTTTTAGTGTTTAAATATGCAGACACCCCTAAAGTTGGATTCATCTGAGAAAGTACAGTGGAACTAGCACTTGAAAGGTTCTCTTGACTGATTCCCACGATAGACTCTTTAACTACTTTCTTTACTTCATCGACACTGGATAGCCCACCAAAATAACCTTTATTGCCAATTCTTACTAAATAAGAAGCGGCGTTTCGTAAATAATCGGGATTGGCCACTATATCATTTAAGCCGTTGACAAAAACACCGAGAATAGTAGTTAGTATCTTGCTAGGACTATCTTCAGGTAGGTCGTCAGAGGTATCAATTGCAGCAGTATTAACGGTAATTGTAGTAATGTTTTGGAAAGGGAAATCTTCATCGTCCCAACTTTTTCCTTCAGTATCGGTGCCATCTTTTTCTGTCTTCAAATCAGTTTCGTCAAAAAGAGTGCTTAAAAACGCCAAACCGTGTTTTCTATATTGAGTAATGGGGTTATTCCATTGTTGAAAACTTAAATTAGCCCCATTTTTATTATAAATATTTTTTCGTACCAAAGTATCATCGGAAGGAACTTGTAATCCATTTAAATCAGGGATAGGTAGATAACGTTTGGCATCGATGCCTGCTGCCTCAGCAGGAGCGGTAATTAAACTGATAAATCTAGATAACCAGCCGCTTGAATTGCTAACTCCTAAACTACCAGGTGCCACTACGCCAGAGGACAACACAATAACAAAAGTAGGTTGGCAACGATATTGTATTGCATCTGTAAAAAGAGGTTCGTATTCTCGTACGGGCCCAACAATACGAACAATATCATTTAAAAAAGCCCTGATAGCGGAAGCAACAGTTCCTATACCTGGTAGATTGTTAACTATAGGATTATCAAACACATTCTCAAATAATGAAATGATCCTATTAATATTTACTAAACCACCACCGTCATTACTAGTAGGTCTTTTCATAAAAGAGTTAGCTGGGGTTAATCCTCTTATCTCTCTGGTGATTTCATAGTATCGCCGAGTAATTGTTGGCAAGCCTATTGGGATAATACCATTAGCCGTTGATAAAGTGAGAGAGTTAAGTACTTCAGGTAAGTTAATAGATAAATCATTCAATTTTACTTCTTGGGTGAGTTTTTGAGAGTTCAGTGTTATATTTAAACTTGTATCTCTTGAAGCAGGTATGCATGTAGGGATAATAGGGGCAATAAGTGCAGCTAGAGAGCTGAAAAGACCAGGTAATGCGGCAATGATAGCTAATCCACCAGTTGCGATAGAACTACTGATGGCTCCTACTATTAAAGCGATAGCTGGAGGCCCTATAGCAACTAATCTGGTTGAAATACAAATTAGAAATCGTGTAGGGAGTTCGAAACCAATAAAAGGGTGGGAGTCCGCATAAAGATAAGCTAAGCCAACTCTCATGCTTGAAATCATATCAGGATCCGTTACGATACCAGTGATGATTGCTTGTGACTCTGCAGGGATTGTAAAAGTTGAGTTATCTACTAAAAAAATCAGATTAGATTTGATGCTAGGGCTCATTAAAGAAGCATACTCAAAGGGGGTTGAAGCAAATTTATAGTCATAATCTTCGCCAGCTGCATAGACTGCTCCACTCATCATTAGTGGCATTGCCACGAGAAGAGACTGAGAGAGTTTCTTTAATTTCTTTGCTATCATATGTTTGTAACCCTTTTAACTCTGGTTTTAAATCCGCCTTCAGTGTATCATTTAATAGTTATTTTGATTTAACTTCAATAAAGTTAAACATTCGGTCGTTAACAAAGGATATTCGGTTTACCTAGATATTTTATTAAATTATTAAGGGCAAAAGATGAGGCACTTAGCATTATATATAATAGGATTTATATTTTTAGAAGCTATTTCAATTGCAATGCTTTCTTCAACTATTGGTTGGGTATGGACACTAATTGTTATTGTGGTCTTTTTCTTGATTGGTAGTTTTATGTTTAAAAAACAAGGCGCAAATTTACAAAAAATGCTGGACAGTTTGCAAAATGACGAATTGGGCCAGACCTGGTATGAAAAAGTAGGTCCTATACGTTATAGTTTGGCTGCTTTATTATTTATATCACCAGGTATTTTTAGTGACATCATAGGGGGTGTTTTGTTATTGCCTGTTGCAAAAAATCAAGGACAAAATCATACAAAACCACGTAATCCTTTTAGTAAAACAAAACCGTACCAACATAATCAACCAGAGGAAAATATCATTGAAGGTGAATTTCGAGAAGTGACTAAAGAAAAAAAAGAAGAGTAGAAACTCTTCTTTTTTTACAATTAAAAATTATAGTTGCTTTCTGAATTTTTTGGCTTCATCTACCATGATTTTTAAAGCCGCATTGGTTTCTTCCCAACCGCGAGTTTTAAGGCCACAGTCAGGGTTAATCCATAAACGTCTAGCAGGAATAACTTCAAGAGCTTTTTGGATTAAGTGATGGATCTCATCATTAGTAGGAACTCTAGGGCTGTGGATATCATAAACACCAGGACCGATATCATTTGGATATTTAAATTTCACAAAGGCGTCTAATAATTCCATATCAGAGCGTGAGGTTTCGATGGTAATGACATCTGCATCCATGGCGGCAATCGCCGGTAAAATATCATTAAATTCAGAATAGCACATGTGTGTATGAATCTGGGTTTCATCTTGAACATTACCATATGATAATCTAAAAGATTGACTTGCCCAGTCCAAATAGGCATCCCAATCTTGACGTTTCAAAGGTAAGCCTTCTCTATAGGCGGGTTCATCAATTTGAATAACTTTAATCCCTGCTTTTTCTAAATCTAGTACTTCATCATTTAGAGCAAGTGCGATTTGTTTGGCTACCTCTGAGCGTTCGATATCGTTTCTAACAAAACTCCACTGCAACATGGTGACGGGTCCTGTCAACATGCCTTTCATTGGGTGAGAAGTTAAGCTTTGAGCGTAACGAGACCATTCTACAGTCATTGGTTTTGGGCGTACAACATCACCATAGATAATAGGAGGTTTAACACAGCGACTGCCGTAACTTTGGACCCAACCAAATTGTGTAAAAGCATAGCCATCTAGTTGCTCACCAAAATATTCAACCATATCATTACGTTCAGGTTCTCCATGTACAAGAACGTCCAAGTCTAATTTTTCTTGTGCTTTAACAACGAACTCTATTTCTTTTTTCATAGCAGCTATATAATCTGCTTGCGATAACTCACCTTTTTTAAATTGAGCTCTAGCTTGTCGAATCTCTTTGGTTTGTGGAAATGAGCCAATAGTTGTGGTTGGTAATAAAGGAAGATTTAATACTTTTTGCTGCGCATCAAAGCGATCTAGAAATGGGCTTTTTCTTCTATCTGCATCAGAAGTTAAATTTTGTAATCTAGATTTAACTTCTTGTTTATGAATGCGCTTGCTATTTTTTCTACTGTCTGCAGCTTTATCTGACTGTTCAAATGCTTCTTTTACAGCCTCTTTTCCATGTGCTAAAGCTTGTTTTAGAATTCCTAATTCTTGTACTTTTTGCGCACTAAAAGCCAACCATTCTTTTAACTCATCATCTAGTTTTTCTTCAACTGATAAATCTTGTGGTGTGTGTAATAAAGAGCAGCTAGTTGAAAGCCACAACTGATTGCCTAATTTTTCTTGAATAGGTTTTAAAAAGTCATAAATTTTGGATAAATCAGCTTTCCAAACATTTCTACCATCGATGACACCAAGAGACAAGACTTTATTACTTGGCCAGTTATTTAAAAATGAATCAATTTGCTCAGGGGCTCTAATTAAATCGATATGTAAGCCATGAATAGGCAATGATTTTAATAAATCAGCATGTTCTGCAACGGAATCAAAATAAGTACCAATAATTAGTTTGGCAGAAGTGTTGGCTAGTGCTTTATAAGTAGGCTCAAACGATTGAATCCACTTGTCTTCTAAGTCTACAGCTAAAATAGGCTCATCAATATGTATCCAAGAAGCACCTTCGGCAATGAGTTCTCTTAAAATTTGTTCATAAGTTTCAATTAATTTAGGCAATAATGTCAAACGATCAAAAGATTCACCTTTGGCTTTGCCTAGCCAAAGTAAAGAAAGAGGTCCAATGATTGTGGGCTTGAAATCATAACCTTCTTCTTTGGCTTCTTTAATTTGACGAATTAGTTCAGTTGTCACAGGTTGGAATTGTGTGTCAGATTTCCATTCTGGAACGAGATAGTGATAGTTTGTATCAAACCATTTGGTCATTTCAATCGCAGGTTGATTCTTATTTCCTCTGGCTAATTCTGAATATTGTTGTAAATTAAGTTGAGTAACGTCAAAACCAAAACGTTCAGGAATAGCACCTACCAGTATTTGAGCATCCAATACATGATCGTAATAGCTGAAATCACCTACAGGCACAAGGTTGATTTTCGCTTGTTTTTGTAATGCTCTGTTTTTTTGACGGATTTCTTTAGCAACTTGGAAAACTTCTGTTTCAGAAATTTCACCTTTCCAAAATTTTTCAATGCTGAATTTTAATTCTCTTTTAGCTCCCACTCTAGGAAAACCAGTGATATGAGTTGTATTCATAGTGACCCCATTTAATAAAATATATAACTTACGATTAATACCTTGCTATGATGAACCAAAATCAATTATGATGCAAATTCATAATTTTAAAATAAGATATGAAAAAAATTCATAATGAGTTCAAAACTAGAAATTAAGCATTTAAAAACGATTAAAGCGATTCATGAAACGGGTAGTTTAACCAGAGCAGCAGAAAGGTTGTTTACCACGCAATCTGCCTTATCACATCAGATTAAAGCATTAGAAAGTTATTTTGATTTATCCTTATTTGAACGAAAAAAACAACCGATACAATTGAACCAGTTTGGTTATCAATTATTAAAATTAGCAGATGAAATTTTACCGCTTGTGAATGCGGTCGAAACGGAGTTAATGCATCAAAAAACTCAAGACACAGGGGAGATGAGAATTGCGGTAGAGTGTCACACTTGTTATGACTGGTTAATTCCAGCTATGGATGATTTTAGAAGTTATTGGCCTCACGTTGAATTGGATATTGTGTCAGGCTTTCAAACGGATCCTATTGGGTTATTATTATCAAATCGAGCAGATGTCGCTATTCTTTCTAAACCAGAACCCAACACTGATATTCGATATGAACCTTTGTTTGCCTATGAAATGGTGGCAATTTTAGCAAAAAATCATGCTCTTGCGGAAAAGCCTTTTTTAGAGGCGAAAGATTTTAAAGATGAAACATTAATCACTTATCCGGTAGAGGATGATATGTTGGATTTACTTCGCAAAGTGTTAATTCCAGAAAACATTTTTCCACATCGAAGATATAGTGAATTAACGATTGCTATAGTGCAGTTAGTTGCCAGTGGTCGGGGCGTAGCTGCGTTACCTTACTGGGCAGTTTTGCCTTATTTAGAAAAAGGGTATGTTATAGCGAAACCCATTGGAGAACAAGGTTTAAGTAGTGAACTTTATCTGGCTATTCGCCAAAATGATACGAGTAAAAACTATTTATCAGAGTTTTCTAAAATTATTAAATCAAGAAGTTTCAAGGAATTACCGGGACTAAGTCGGTTAAGCATGTGATTTAAAAACGTTCATTAGAGTCTAGGATGCGCCACTTTCCAA
The DNA here is from genome assembly GCA_017114885.1 of Neisseriaceae bacterium PsAf. Classification (GTDB taxonomy): domain Bacteria; phylum Pseudomonadota; class Gammaproteobacteria; order Burkholderiales; family Neisseriaceae; genus QFNR01. Next base: position 18,463 of record WNLJ01000032.1, read on the forward strand.
GAGGTAAGTTGGAGAGTCTAATATTGCCTATTCTCACTCTTTTTAATTGAACTACTTTTAATCCGACTAATTCACACATGCGACGAATTTGTCTTTTTTTGCCTTGTTTGAGAATAAATTTAAGTTGATTTTCATTTTGCCAAGAAACTTTCGCTGGCAGCAGTAATTCTCCGTCTAGAGACAAGCCATGGTTAAGCAAAGCTAATCCTTTTGGATCTAATGTGCCAGATACGCGTACTAAATATTCTTTTTCAATATCACTATCATAATTGATAATTTGTTTTGCGATTCGACCGTCTTGGGTAAGAATTAATAAACCTGTTGAATCAATATCTAATCGTCCTGCAGGTGCTAATCCTCTGATATGTTGAGGGATAGCTTTATATTGAGAGTTATTTTGATGCCAGTAATTTTTAGGAATAATCAATTCTTGAGCAGAGCGATAATTTTTTTCAGGTTGAGCACTAACATAGCCCACGGGTTTATGTAATAACACAGTAATTTTCTGATTCTGCTGTTGTTTAAGTTTTTTGGGGAGCTCGATTTTATCTTGTGGTGTGACCTTTTGTCCTAGGGTAGCGGGTTGTCCATTTACTTTTACCCATCCTTTGCTAATATAGTCATCGGCCTCCCTTCTCGAGCAAATGCCGAGTTCTGACATGCGTTTACTTAATCGAACTAATTCCTCGCTCATTATTTAATTCTTTAATGTTTTACGTGATGAATTTATTGTATCATCAATCCCAAGGTGTAAATGCTATAAATCTATCAAAAAATGTAATGATATATAGAATCTAATTATAGGATTATTAAATGGCTAAATTATACTTTTATTACTCTACTATGAATGCGGGGAAATCAACGACTCTAATTCAATCTGCCTATAACTATCACGAACGAAATATGCAGACCTTAGTTTTCACTGCGGCTTTAGATGATAGATACCAAAAAGGGAAAGTGGTTTCTCGAGTAGGAATTGAAATTCCCGCTTTATTATTTGATGAGAAGACTGATTTTTTATCATTACTTAAAGGAAGTAAAGAGAAAATTGATTGTGTATTAATAGATGAAGCTCAATTCTTAGAAAAAAACATGTTTACCAATTAAGTGAAATAGTTGATCAATTGTCTATTCCAGTTTTATGTTATGGGATACGTACCGACTTTCAAGGACAATTATTTGAAGGAAGTCAGTATTTACTGGCCTGGGCGGATGAACTACATGAACTAAAAACAGTCTGTCACTGTGGTAAAAAAGCGACCTTTGTTTTAAGAATTAGCTCTCAAAACAAAGTATTAACACAAGGAAATCAAGTAGAGATAGGGGGCAATGAAAAATATGTTTCTGTTTGTCGCCGACATTTTAAAGCCAAAAAAACTTTTTAAATGTTATTTATTTAACCATTTAGCTACATCTTTAGCAAAATAAGTCAAAACACCATCGGCACCTGCTCTTTTAAAACATAATAAAGACTCCAGAATACTTTTTTCTTGATCTAGCCACCCATTTTTAATAGCGGCCATTAGCATCGCATACTCACCAGATACTTGATAAGCAAAAGTGGGGATTTTAAACTCAGTCTTAACCAAATGTACTATATCAAGGTAGGGTAATCCAGGTTTAACCATGATCATATCAGCACCTTCTTTTAAATCTAAGGCAACCTCATGTAAAGCTTCGTCTTGATTAGCAGGATTCATTTGATAAGTTTTTTTATCCGCTTTGAGATTTTTAGAAGAGCCAACAGCATCTCTAAATGGCGCATAAAAACAAGAAGCGTATTTGGCGGCATAAGACATAATCATAGTATTAATATACCCGTTTTTTTCAAATGATTGTCGAATAGCGCCGATTCTTCCATCCATCATATCACTAGGAGCGACAATATCTACACCAGCTTCTGCATGACACAGTGCCTGTTTAACCAATATCTCAGTCGTAATGTCGTTGAGTACATAATTATTTTCATCGATAATACCGTCTTGTCCATGAATCGTATAAGGGTCAAGAGCAATATCAGTGATGATACCTAGTTCAGGGATTTCTTGTTTTAATGTTCGTATGGTTCTAGGAATTAGCCCTTTTGGGTTATAGGCTTCTTCTGCGGATAAACTTTTCTTATCAATTTCAATATGAGGAAATAATGCAATAGCAGGGATGCCTAGTTGATAGCATTGTATCGCTTCTTCAATTAATAAATCCAAGCTAAAAACAGAGATATTAGGCATGGAATCCACTGTTGTAGCTGTTTTTTTTCCTTCTTGTACAAACATAGGATAAATTAAGTCACTGCTTTGTAAATGATGTTCTACAGTCATATTTCGGCTAAAAGCTTTTTGCCGAATTCTACGTAAACGGTGAGTGGGGAATTGATAATAGGAGTTAAAGCTCATAAAAAGGCCTCTAAAGGTAAGGGTTAAACTCTATGGTAAGGGTGATGATGGATAATGCTTACTGCTCGATAGAGTTGTTCTACTAGCATTATTCTTGCTAGACCATGAGCGAGCGTCATTTGAGAAAGTTGCATATTAAAAAAAGCCTCTTTTTTTAAATGAGCACTAATGCCATCCGCACTACCAATAATAAAGCAAGGATTAATGTTTTCATTTTGCCACTTTGTTAGATAATTAGCAAAATCGATTGTGGAAATTCCTTTTCCTCTTTCGTCTAATATGACAAGTTGGGATTGAGAAGGGATATTTTCTCTTATTTTGGTTTCTTCTATAGTCAGTATCTGTTCAATATTTTGATTATTGTTTCTTCTTTCTGGTTTTATTTCTTTAAGATTGACCTCAAAATCTTTAGTAAAGCGTTTTAAATATTCTGAACATCCCTCATTAATCCAAGTAGGTAACTTATTACCAACTGATAATATATTTATTTTCATAATTCTAAGAGACTTTGATATTGTTCTTTTCAGGTTTTTCATCCCCCCAAAGGGTTTCTATATCATAGAATTCCCTGATATTAGGTTGCATGGTATGTATAATAAGTTCTCCAGCGTCGACTAAAACCCATTCGTTATTTTGTAAGCCTTCCACACTTAAGATTTCATATCCAGAAGATTTTAACTCTTCTTCTACACTGCGCGCGAGTGCTCTTACTTGCCGTGAGCTATCCCCTGTAGCTACAATAATACGTGAAAAAAGAGTTGTATGCTCAGTGACATCTAACACCACGATATCTTTTGCTTTGACATCTTCTAAAGCATTAACAGCGATGTTTACCATGTCATTAAGACGTTCTTCGTTTGTGGTCATTAATTTATTACCTTTCATTAAGTATATAATTGATTTTCTTGTATATATTTTGCAACTTCTTTGGGTATCCAGTCAGGATTAAGTGTGCCATTTTTAATATTTTTTCTAATCTCGGTAGAACTAATAGGACAATTCGGAAAATTTAAAATTTTGATATTAGCCGGAGGTGTGAATAAGCTATTTTGTTGTATAACATCTTCTTCTGTATTTGGTTCCCTTAACGCAATAGCGAATGAAGTCATTTGAATTAGACTTTCATAACGATACCAACTATTTAATTCTAAAAAAGAATCACTACCTAACAGCCACCATAATTTACTTTTAGGGTAGATTGATTGAATAGTTATAATAGTGTCGTAGGTATATGTGTTGCCATTTCTTTTAATATCAACATCTGAAATTTCTACTTTAGGATAGTCTTTAAAAGCGAGTTGACACATATTGTAACGATGACTGTCTTTGATATCTTTATTATTATCTGTTTTATGATAAGAGTAACCAGATGGAATCACAATAAGTAAATCTAGTTCTAATTCATTGATAAACGCTTCAGCCATTAACAAGTGACAATTATGAATAGGATTAAAAGTACCTCCAAATAAGCCAATACGCTGTTTCAAATTTACAAATCCTCTTTTATGACTGTGAGTTGACCGGTGGAAGGATGGATTACTAAACCATGTACTTTTATATGATTGGGCATTAAAGGGTGATTTTTAATCATGTTAGTGGTATGGATAACACTATCTTCAACAGAGTCAAAGCCTTCTAAGCAAGTGTCTAAATCTATACCTGAATTTTTAATCACATCTATCGTTTCTTGTTTAATGCCATTTTCTAATGCTTTTTCTAATATTTTTTCAGCTTTCATGCCTTTTGCACCACAATCATGGTGAGCGACCACCATAATTTCATATACATGGAGTTCGTAAACAGCAATTAACAAACTACTCATCACAGAACCCCACGGATGCAGTACTAACGCCCCTGCATTCTTAATAAGTTTCGCGTCACCATTTTTAATACCCATAGCATTAGGTAACAGTTCAGTCATTCTTGCATCCATACAACTTAGAATAGCAAGATTCCTATTAGGATATTTATCTGTAAAAAAATTAGAATAGCTTCCTGAAATCACAAACTGATGATTGTGCTCTATAATTTCAGACAATAAATTAGACATATAATTCCGCATTTAAGATATTGTTCATTCTAGGATTATACTCAAATGGAATTTACAAAGGAAGTAGAGATTAATAATTAAAATCCTTTTGTATTATTTCTTATTTACACCTAAAGTGTATTTTAAAAACAACATATACTTTTTAGAGAAGTATATTCATTGCGCGTTTTTTTTTTTAATTAATTATATGACTTTAAATATTTTTTTATTGATTTTTAGCAAAAATATGTTTTTTAAATGTGTGCTAGATGGAATGATACTTCTTTTTTAAATTAGAGAGAAATCCCATATTTAATGATCTAGAAAACTATTGTGCTACTATAGGTAGACGTCTTGAGAGTAGGAAGTTTTGTTGGGACGGACTTGGAGAAGCAGAGCTGATAGACTAGACTCGTTGATATAAAAGTTTAGCTGAGCTTTGAAGTTATTTTCTGGTCATATTGTTGTTATTTTAATACAGAAAGTGTTTGAATGATGTTGATATGTTGTTTAAAACGCACTTAGATGGAAAAACTGTGTTAGAGTGGTGACCATAGAGTAATTTTTTAAAGAATAGGGCTTTGATTTGCTTAGAGTGTATCGGAGCCAAATTATAAAGAACTAAATCAAATATGGAGTGGTAGATTATGAAAAAAACATTAATTGCTTTAGCTTTGTCAACAGTGCCTTTGGCAGCGATTGCAGATGTAACATTGTATGGTGAAATCAAAGGTGGTTTAGAATATACCAAGGTTAATCATGTTGATAATACTATAACCAATGTAAATGACTGGGGTTCATTTATTGGTTTTAAAGGTGAAGAGGATTTGGGAAATGGCTTGAAAGCTATTTGGCAGATTGAACAATCAGTTTCTTTGGCTAATAAGTCTAATGGTCATTGGGCTAACCGTGACAGTTTTATTGGCTTAGCTGGTAGCTTTGGTACATTGCGTGCTGGTTACTTGTCTGATACATTTAAATCTAATATGGAAACATTAGATCCTTGGAAAGGTAATGGAGTTAGAACATTAGGAAGTTTTACTCGCTATGGTGATCGTTATACAGGTGTTCGTTATGACTCTCCTAATTGGTCTGGGTTGTATTTTAATGTATTGTACTCTCCAGAAGATAATCAGCGTTACAACCAAGTTCGTGGTGGTTTGTCTGACTTGGTAAAAGAATCTTTGGGAAATAATAACAATGGATTTGAAGGTTTAGTACCTGTTATTAATGGCGTAACTCACTACCAAGATGTTTTAGCTGTTGGTTTGGGGTATGAGAATTATGGTTGGTTTGTCAACTATGGTTATAAAAATATTCGTAATACAGCTAATGCCGTTGGCCAAGATGGTAAGTTAAATGGTGAGGTTCATGGTTTGGATTTTGGCTATGATAATGGTACTTGGATGGCTGGTTTGGGTTATAGAAATTCTAGAAATCTTATTGATAATAATCTTAATGGTCTTTTGGGTAATCAATGGGAGTCTAGTGAAGGTGCTTTAACTTTTGCTTATAACTTTGGTAACATCGTACCTCGTATTTCATATGCTTACGGTGAAGAGAAGGAGCGTCATGTTAAGGATGCCTCTAAAAATAAATTTGATCAAATTATCGTAGGTGTTGATTATAATTTAAGTAAACGTACGGCTGTTTTGGCTAGCTTGGGATATTGGTCTAATAAACCTAAATCTTGGGTTGAAATCAGAGACCAAACTACTGATCATTTCAGAAGTGATTCTGATAAGAAATATGAACGTGATGAAGAAAGACAAGAAGCTTACTCATTCGGTTTGGGTTTACGTCACAAGTTCTAATTTAATCTGTAGTAATTTAATAAAAAAGAGAGTTGTTAATAACTCTCTTTTTTTTGTTTTTTAACTAATATAAAAATATTTAACTAATATAAAAATATAAATATTACATATTTTTTATATTGGTTTATTTTGGTGATATTTGTCGCTAGAATATCATTGAAATAACGTATAATTATGTGGTTCGATTTAATAATTTTTGGGGAATATAGATAGATGAGCTTAGGGTTGTTAAATATATTAAAAAGAAATAATTATATTTCTGATGAAAAATATAATCTGGTCTTGAATGCATATGAATTTGATATGCAGGGGATGAGAGATGAAGCCAGCAGTGTTATTTCTTATTTGTTTGATTTTGATGTTATTTCACCCCAAAATTTAGCTAAAATTTTATCAGAAATTTATGGGTATCCTGTTTTTGATTTATCAGTTTATGATACACATTATTATGTTACTGGGTTTGCTTCAGAAGAAGATTTATATGATTATAGAGTGTTGCCTATTTTTAAGAGAGGGAACACGTTATTTTTAGCAGTTTCAGACCCCACTTTGGAATCAGCTTATAGGAAGTTATTTTTTAATAGTGGACTCACTCTTGAGTATGTTTTAGTAGAAGATGATATTTTAAGTTCTGTATTTGATATTGTTAGACGGGAATCTACAAGCATGTTTGAAGAACTGCAAAAAGATGAAATTTTTAATCCTGTCAAAATGATGAATGATGATGGGACCAGTGAGGATGGTCCTATTGCTAAGTTTATTAATAAGATTATTTATGATGCTGTCACCAGCAGAGCCTCCGATATTCATTTTGAATTTTATGAATATTACGCACGTATTCGTTTTAGAATGGATGGCGTATTAAAAGAAATTGTTCAACCCCCCTTAGTGACTAAAGATAAAATAGCTTCCAGAATTAAGGTGATGTCGAAGCTTGATATTTCAGAAAAAAGAATTCCTCAAGATGGGAGTATGAAATTAAAAATTAACCGTAAGAAAACGATTGATTTTCGTGTTAGTACTCTACCGACTTTATTTGGAGAAAAAATTGTTATTCGTATTTTAGATAATACAGTTGGTTTTATTGAATTGAAAGATTTAGGCATGAGTGAGCACGAACAGAATGTCTTGTTAGAGGCAATTCACCGACCTTATGGGATGATTTTGGTAACAGGTCCTACAGGTTCTGGTAAAACGGTAACACTGTACAATTGTTTGAATATCTTAAATACACCTGAAGTGAATATTTCGACCGTTGAAGATCCTGTAGAGATTAATCTGCCAGGTGCTAATCAAGTAAGTATGAATGAAAAACAAGGATTAGATTTTGCCAGAGCACTTAGGTCATTTTTACGCCAGGACCCAGATATTATTATGGTGGGTGAGATTAGAGACTTGGAAACTGCAGATATTGCATTAAAAGCATCACAGACAGGACACTTAGTATTTTCAACTTTACATACTAATAGTGCGCCCGCTTCATTAACTCGCTTAACCAACATGGGCGTTCAGGCTTTTAACGTATCTAGTTCCGTATTGTTGATTATAGCCCAAAGGTTAGTTAGAAAACTTTGTCCAGATTGTAAGAAACCCATTAAAAGAATGCCAGAAGAAATATTGTATAAGTTAAAATTTACGGCTGAAGACCTAAAAGGAGACTGGAAAATTTATGGTCCTGTTGGCTGTAAGAGTTGTAAAGGGACAGGTTATAAAGGTAGGGTAGGTATCTTTGAAGTAATGCCTGTGTCAGAAAAAATACAGAAAGCAATTTTAGCTGGTAAAGGAGAGTCAGATCTTCTTGATATTGCTTTGGATGAAGGTATGGTTACACTAAGACGATCAGGCTTAGAAAAAGTGAAACAAGGAATAACATCATTAGATGAAGTGACATCAATTACTAATTAATCCGAAAATAGGTATGATCATTTATGGTTCAGCAATCTCGTCAAAAACATAAATCTAAAAAAAATTCAAAATTAAAAACCTATGAGTTTGAAGGGGTAAATCAACTCACAAATGAAGAAGCAAGAGGTCAGGTTCAGGCAATTAATGAAAAAGAAGCTCGCCGTCAATTAATGTATAAAAATATTAAAATCAATAAAATTAAGCAGGTTAGAAGATACAATAAGAGAATAAAATCTAAAGATATTACAGTCTTTACTAGACAACTTGCTTCAATGTTAAAAGCAGGACTAACAATAACTCAGGCACTTAGTATTGTAGCGGGTGGGAATAGTAATGAAACTATGGCTATGATGGTGTTAGATATAAAAAATGAAATTGAACAAGGTTCATCATTTACAAGTGCACTAGCAAAATATCCCAGATATTTTGATGGTCTGTACTTGGGTTTGATTCGTGCGGGAGAGTCTGGTGGTTTGTTGGATGATTCATTAGCGAGAATAGCAACTCAAAGAGAAAAGAATGCTAAATTAATTAATAATGTTAGAAAAGCACTTATTTATCCTATGGTTGTTATATTGGTCGCTGTTGGAGTGGTACTATTTATGTTAATTTGGATTTTGCCGATTTTTAAAGAATTCTATGATGATGCTGGAGCGACTTTGCCTTGGATAACTAGGGAGCTTCTTTCCTTGTCTGATTTTTTGACAAGTTGGGGAGGGTTGTTTTTATTGGTTATTATTATTTTATCAATTGTCATTTTTGTTTGGTACTATAAGACGAATATGCCATTTAAAGAGAAAATAACACGAATGTTGTTGCAGACGCCACTTATTGGCTATATTATGCAACGTGCTGAAACATCAAGATGGGCAAGAACCTTTGCTGGTTTATACGGTTCGGGTGTACCTATGACAGAAACATTAGAACTAATTGGCAGTGGTTCGAAGAATATTATCTTTAAGAAGGCAACTCGCCAAATAGAGCAGCAAGTGAGTCAGGGGGAAAGTTTGGTTAGTAGCATACGTAGTATGGAAGAAATTTTTCCACCATTATTTATTCAATTAACAGAAGTAGGAGAGGAAGCGGGAACCTTAGAAGAAATGATGAATAACGCAGCTGATTATTTTGATGAAGAAGTGGATGTTAAGGTAGGTACTTTAGAATCGATTTTAGAACCTGCCATTATTGTAGTATTAGGAATTATTGTGGGGATTATTTTGATTGCTATCTATTTACCAATATTTAATTTGGCCTCTGCTTTGTAAAGATAAATATGAGAGATATCTATTTATTCACAATAGTTTTTTTTATTCTTGGTTTGATTGTAGGAAGTTTCTTAAATGTGGTTATTTATAGACTGCCTATTATGCTGGAAACCTATTGGAAGAACCAAGCGAAATTATTATTGGACTTGCCAGTAGAGAAAGAAGGGGAGAGTTTTAATCTTGCATTTCCTCAATCTCACTGCCCTGATTGTCATGCTAAAATTAAATTCTATGAAAATATTCCTGTGATTAGTTACGTACTCCAGAGAGGGCGTTGTCGACATTGTGGTCATAAAATTAGCTTGCAATATCCAATTGTAGAATTGATGACAGGTGTTGTTTTTGCCCTGCTATATTATAAATTTGGTTTAAGTTATGCTTTATTAGGAGGGATAATATTTTCCTCTGTCCTTATTGTACTAATTGTTATTGATTTTCAGACACAATTGTTACCAGATATTATTACAATCCCCTTGTTGTGGATTGGCTTATTATTTAATTTATTTTCAGTTTATGAAGTGAGTTTAGAATTGGCTGTTTTGGGAGCAGTGGTTGGGTATCTACTCTTTTGGATAATATTTCAAATATTTAAGTGCTTAACAGCAAAAGAAGGTATGGGTTATGGTGATTTCAAATTATTTTCAGCAATTAGTGCTTGGCTAGGGCTGCTAAATTTGCCGATTTTATTGCTATTAGCATCTATTAGTGGTCTAATTTTTGCAGTTATATTTAGGGTCAAAAAAAATCAAGCCATGCCTTTTGGTCCTGCTATTGCAGTTTCTGGTTTGATTCTATTTATTTTTTATCCAGAAATTTCTGCTTTTTTAAATATTAATTAAATGATAAAAATCATGACACATTGGGTATTAATTACAGGTGGTATCGGAAGTGGTAAAACCACAGTAACTGATTTATTTCAAGAACAAGGGGTTCCTGTCATAGATACAGATGTTATTTCTCGGGAATTAACCCAAGCTAATGGTTTAGCCATTCCTGAAATTAAAGCATCTTTCGGGAGTGATTCGATCAACTCTAAGAATGCTTTAGATAGAGATTGGATGAGAAATACAATCTTTCAAGATCCTATTGCTAAAGATAAATTGGAAAGTATTTTACATCCTATAATTTTTAATCAAACGATTAAAATACAAAACAAAATAGACGATATTTATGGACTGGTTGTGGTACCAGTGTTTTCTAAAGACAGTATTTATAACAATATTACCGAACGAATATTGGTAGTAGATGTGAATAAGCAAACCCAGATACAAAGAGTGAAAGATAGAGATCATTTAACCCAAGAAGAAGCGGAGAGAATTATTGATTCTCAGCTATCTAGGGAAGATAGATTAGCATTGGCAGATGATGTTATAGTAAACAATCAAGATGAACACCATTTACAAAAACAAGTTTTGGAAATGCATCAATATTATTTAAATTTATTTTCTTAGAGATTTATTTTCTATTGGAGCCAGCAACAATATCAAATAAATACAAACGGCATTCTATTTTCCCATTATAAATAGGGATTTTTCTTTTTGGCGACAGGCGTAATATTTTGGGGAAGTCTAAGTCGGAAGTAATAAAACCTGCTGTCCAAGTATCAAAATTTTGTTTTAAAACTTTAGACCATTCAGGATATTGAGCTTGTATCTTTTCTAAATCAGATAATCTTTGCCCATAAGGTGGATTGGTCAAAAGTAAACCATTCTTATCTTTTGTTTGTATTTGATTAAAAGGAATACAATCGAATTGAAGATAGTCACTTAAACCTGCTTTAATCGCATTATTAATGGCTTTATTGATTATTTGAGGTTGATTATCCGATGCATATATTGGGTATTTAGGTGCATGAATATTTTTTTCAGCTTGTATTCTTAAATTCTCCCATAATGGTGAATCAAAATTATTAAAATTTTCAAATGCAAATGTTCTATTTAAGCCAGGTGCTAAGTTTGCAGCCATCATAGCTGCTTCAATGGCAATTGTGCCACTACCACACATAGGATCTATGAAGGGCTGTTTTCCATCATAATTTGCGAGCTTTAATAACCCAGCAGCTAAATTTTCTCGTATAGGGGCAATATCAGTTTCTTGTCTCCAGCCTCTTTTAAATAGAGCTTCTCCGCTAGTATCTAGGTATAGGATGGCGATATTTTGATTGATGTAAGCAGAAATTCTAATATCAGGATGCGATTTATCAATATTAGGACGGACATTTGTTTTTTGTACAAAAACATCACAGATAGCATCTTTAATTTTCAATGCTAAAATATCAAAACGACGACACCAGTTAGCCTTACCCTCAACACGAACTTTAAATGTTTTATCTTGATTAAAATAATCAGGCCACCTAACTTGAGTGCTTAATTCATACAGCTCATTTTCTGAAGTTATTTTACCTTGTTTGATTTGTACCAATACTCGGGAGGCAAGTCTAGAATGCAAATTAATAAGATAAATATCCTGCCAATTACCCTTTAAACCGACATGTCCTTTTTGCACGGTTGAATTTTTTGAAGTAATTGTCAATATTTCTTCTTGGAGTTTGTCTTCTAGTCCTCTTGGACAGGAAACGACGATAGAATACATTGCTTGAACTTACTATTAGTAAAAATCTTATTGTACCCTAAATTAGCTACACGTAGCTATTAAGAGAAATGATTGAATTGTGGCGTATGAATCGCTACAATGGAAACTGGCCGAGAGTGGTAATTTAAATAATAGAACATAGTCATAAACCAACTTTAGGGAAGAATTAAAGCTTATGGAATCAGCAAAATACGAACCTCATTCGATTGAGATGAAATGGTATTCACAGTGGGAGGAAGAAGGATATTTTCAACCGAGTATGGATATGCAAAAATCTCCTTTTTCTATCCAGTTGCCTCCTCCTAATGTAACGGGAGTATTGCATATGGGGCATGCATTTAATCAAACGATTATGGATGCTTTGGTACGTTATCATCGAATGAAAGGGGAAAATGTTTGCTGGATACCTGGTTTAGACCATTCAGGAATAGCCACTCAAATTGTGGTAGAACGCCAACTAGCAAATGAAGGTTTGACAAGGTATGATTTAGGAAGGGAAGCTTTTTTAGAAAGGGTTTGGGGCTGGAAAAATACTTCTGGCGGAACAATGGAAGCACAAATGAAAAAATTAGGTTGTTCTGCGGATTGGACTCGTGAATATTTTACTATGGACGATATTCGAGCAAAAATAGTCACTGAAGTGTTTGTTCGTTTATATGAAGAAGGTTTAATTTATAGAGGCAAACGACTAGTTAATTGGGACCCTGTATTAAAAACGGCTATCTCTGATTTAGAGGTAGAAAATATAGAGGAACAGGGTTTTATGTGGAGTATTAAATATCCACTAAAAGATAATCCTGAAGAGTTTTTAGTGATTGCAACCACTCGCCCAGAAACTTTATTAGGCGATGTGGCGGTGGCAGTGCATCCTGAAGATGAGAGGTATCAAGAATGGATAGGTAAAGAAGTTGAAGTCCCCTTAACGGGCAGGACGGTGCCTATTATTGCGGATGAGTATGTAGAAAAAGATTTTGGTACTGGTTGCGTTAAAATAACACCCGCACATGATTTCAATGACTATTTGGTGGGTCAAAGAAATAACACGCCTCTTATTAATATTTTTGATTTACAAGCCAAAGTGCTTACAGAGGCTGAAGTTTATTCTTTTCAGGCAAACACACAAGTAGACTCAATTGTCTTACCAGAAGAATTTCAAAATTTAGATCGTTTTGAAGCAAGGAAGAAGATAGTTCAAGAGTTAACTAATAAAAAATTATTAGTACAGACTAAACCTCATATTTTAATGACACCAAGAGGTGATAGAACTGGTACAGTGATTGAACCATTATTAACCGATCAATGGTTTGTGGCAATGGATAGAACACCTAAAAATAAAAATAGTAATTTATCTTTAGGCGATCAGGCGAGACGATCAGTGGATTCTAAAGAAGTTTCTTTTGTTCCTGAAAATTGGGTTAATACTTATAATCAATGGATGAATCAATTACAGGACTGGTGTATTTCGAGACAGTTGTGGTGGGGTCATCAAATACCTGCTTGGTATGATAAAGAGGGTAATATTTTTGTTGCGAGGAGTGAAGAAGACGCTATTTTACAGGCAGGGACTCAGGACATAGAGCGGGATGAAGATGTGTTGGATACTTGGTTTTCTTCAGCTTTAGTGCCTTTTTCTACTTTAGGATGGCCTGAAGATAGTGACGAGATGAAAGCTTTTTTACCGAGTAGTGTCTTAGTGACAGGACACGAGATTATCTTCTTTTGGGTAGCGAGAATGATTATGATGACAACTCATTTCACAGGCAAAATACCTTTTCATAAAGTCTATATTCATGGCATTGTAAGAGACCATGAGGGTAAAAAAATGTCAAAATCAGAAGGCAATGTGATTGATCCTGTGGATATTATTGAAGGAGTTGATTTAGAAACTTTATTAAAGAAACGAACCACAGGACTTAGGCAGCCAGAAAAAGCAGAACAGATAAAAAAAGAGACCAAAAAATTATTTCCTAATGGCATTGATGCTTATGGTGCAGATGCACTGCGTTACACTATGGCTAGTTACGCGAGTTTAGGCAGATCCGTCAATTTTGATTTAAAACGTTGTGAAGGCTATCGAAACTTTTGTAATAAGATTTGGAATGCTACTAGATTTGTCTTAATGAATGTTGAGAATCAAGATTGTGAACAAGAAGAAAATATTGAACTCAGATATTCCTTTGTCGATCAATGGATATTAAGTCGATTGGAAGAAACAAAAATAGCAGTGACAGAAGCATTTGAAACTTATCGCTTGGATCTTGCCACACAAATTTTATATGAATTTGTGTGGAATGAGTATTGTGATTGGTATCTTGAGCTAGCAAAAGTTCAATTAAAAGATGAACAAGAGATTGTTCAAAAAACCACACGAAAAGTGTTGCTTCAAGTATTAGAAGTGACTTTGAGATTATTGCATCCTATTATGCCCTTTATTACAGAAGAAATATGGCAAACGATTGCACCATTAGCGCATGCTAAAAAACAGAATAGTATTATGGTTTCTAGTTGGCCTTTATCTCAGCAAGATAATATTGATGAGAAGAGTGCAAACAAAATGGAATTATTAAAAGAACTGGTTAATAGTATTCGTAATTTAAAAGTAGAGATGGGGTTAAAAACAGGTGTCAAACCACCTTTATTGATAGAGGGAAAAGAGCAAGAATTAAAAGATATTATTCCGTATTTACCAATGATAGCAAGATTAAGTGATGTTGAATTCTTGTCTCAGTTACCTGCTGACTTAGAGTTGCCTGTGGGGATAGTCGGAAAAATAAAATTCGTCTTGAAAGTTGAAATTGATAAAGAAGCTGAAACTCAAAGACTAAATAAAGAGCTTGAAAAACTCAATAAAACGCGTGAAAAGCTAGAAAATAAGCTTAATAAACCAGGTTATCAAGAAAAAGCACCTCAACATTTGGTAGAGAAAGATAAAGCTGAGCTGAGTACGTTACTAAATAAAATAAAAGATATTCAGGTCCAGTTAGCTCAATTACAAAGATGATAAGAAATTATATTTTATGAAAATAGATCAAAACAAAAGAGTTATAGCAGGTTTGGTTATTATTCCAACTTTAATCATCTTGATAATATTCATTGTACAGATGTTATTTTATCCCAAAAACCTACATCAAGATGAGTATTTATTAGTGATTAATAAAGGAGATAGTGTTTCTTCGGTGGCAACAAAATTAAAACAAGAAGGGATTATCTATACGCGAGAAGGATTTATTTTATTGGCCAAGATAAAGCAGCTAAACTCAAAAATTAAACCAGGTTTTTTTCATATTAAGGATCCTTCATCATCTTGGGACATTGTTAGAATTATAGAAAATGAACCTGAAAAAATAACCATCACTTTTATTGAGGGTTGGAATTATCAACAGATTAAATATTCTCTTGATGCAAATAATCGAATCAGACACTTGACTAAAGATTGGACAGAACAACAACTTTTAGAATTTCTAGATAAAAATACAAGCTATACTAGTATAGAAGGGTTGCTCTTGCCAGATAGTTTTTATTTTTATGAAGGGGTTGAAGATAAAGATATTTATAAAATGGCATACTCTTTGATGCAAAAGGAATTAAAGAAACAATGGGAAGAAAGACAAGAAGGCTTGCCTTATAAAACACCTTATGAATTGTTGATAATGGCCAGTATTATTGAAAAAGAAACGGGCCATGTAGATGATAGAGGGCTTGTTTCCTCAGTTTTTGTTAATCGTCTTAAAAAAGGAATGCGATTACAAACAGATCCTAGTGTTATTTATGGAATGGGTGGTGCTTATCAGGGGAAAATAAGCAAAAAAGATTTATATCAAGATACACCATACAATACCTACACTAGGAGTGGTTTGCCACCAACGCCAATAGCAATGCCCTCAAGAGCTTCCTTATATGCAGCAGCACATCCGGCAGATGAGGAATATCTATATTTTGTATCTAAACAAGATGGCACAGGGAAAAGTTATTTTAGTAAATCATTACCAGAACATAATGCAGCAGTACGTAAATACATATTAGGGAAGTAACATGCGAGGTCAGTTTATCACTATAGATGGTGTTGATGGTTCAGGTAAAAGTACCCAAATTGATTTTATATGTAATTGGTTCGAAAGCAATCATATTGAATTTATTCAAACCAGAGAACCAGGCGGCACGAGTATTGGTGAAACTATACGTTCACAATTATTGGATGTGAATACAGCAGTTTCATTAGAAACTGAAACATTGCTAATGTTTGCTGCCAGACAGCAACACATACAAGACGTCATTTTACCGGCCCTAAATGATGGGAAATGGGTTTTGTCGGATAGATTTACTGATGCAACTTATGCTTATCAAGGGGCAGGAAGAGGGCTTGATATAGAAAAAATCAGATTGCTTGAGAATTGGGTACAAGGGGAATTTAGACCAGATTTGACCATTTTATTAGATATTCCTGTTGAAATATCTTATACCCGGATTTCCGAGAATAAAGACAGAATAGAAAATGAAGATATTTCGTTTTTTTCCAGAGTGAGAGAGGGTTATCTTGCCCTGGCGAAATTAAATCCAAGCAGATATCGCATCATTTCTAGTGATCAACCTGTAGAAAAAGTATCTCAAGAGATTGATACAGTTTTAGCAAATTTCAGAGACAAGGTGAAGTAATATGATTTATCCTTGGCAGAAAGAAGCATGGCAAAGTCTTGTTCAAAAATGGGAAAACAAACCTAATGCTTGGCTTTTTTATGGCAGAGAGCATATAGGGAAAATGGGTTTTATTATGGAATATGCTCAAGCATTATTATGTGAAAAACCAACTAGTGGTAATTATTTACCTTGTTATCAATGTCATGCGTGTCATTTATTTTCTCAAAATAATCATCCTGATTTTTACAAAATATCTACAGATGAAGGCAATGAAGGAATTAAAACTTCTGAATTCATCAAAATAGAAGCTATTCGTACAATGGCAGAAAAAGTTCAGACAAGCAGTTATTTAGGAGGTAGGAAAGTCGTTTTGATTGCTCCTGCTGAAAAAATGAATGCACAAGCTTCTAATGCCTTGTTAAAAATTCTTGAAGAACCACCAGCAGAAACAATTTTTTTACTGGTGAGTCATGCTAAAGATAGGTTGTTAAGTACTATTATTAGTCGCTGCCGTCAATTTTCCTTACCTGTGCCCAGTGAGCAGGAAGCTTTAGAATATTTATCAACACAAGGCAAGCTTGATGAACAAACGCGTTTTCGCTTAGCGTTTAATAGTGGAGTTCCTTTTTTCACAGATGATTTTCCATTTGAATTGTATCAAGAATTTATAAAAATAATGTTGCAGCCTAGATTATTATTGTGTTTAGAATTTGCCCAACATTATGAGTCTCAGATAAAAACACTAGATTATTTTTTTGATTGGGTTTATAAATGGTTGACAGATATTATATTAAGTAAACAAGGTTTTGAAGTTAAATTCAATCAAACATTGAATAAGCAGATAGATTCTGAGATAAAAGATAAATATAACATGCAGGATTTGTTTGCTTTATTAAGCTTGGTTAAACAACAAGCTCGGTATAAAAATCATCCATTAAATGTTAAATTACAAATAGAAAATATCGCATTAGAATATTTGTCATTGTCTATTCGTTAGGATTAATTATGAGTGAAGCAAAAGAAGTAAAAATGATACAGCTGCATATTGATGATTTAGATTGGTTGTATAAATCATATATGAAGTTTGTTACAGAAGGAGGAATTTATTTTTTCTCCAATGAAGATTTCTTAATCGGAGATGAAGTATTTTTGATTTTGAGTATTGAAATTGATTTTGTCAATAAAAAATATCCTATGCGGACAGAAATTATTTGGAAAAATGCTCATTTGTCAGAAAAAGGATATGGCGTTTCTTTTGGTGCAGATGAGGTGGCTAAAATGGCTAAAAAAGATATTGAAACATTATTAGAAAATGTTTTAGATTCAGATAAAAAAACTTTTACGATGTAATTATGTTGATTGATTCTCATTGTCATATTAACTTTCCTGAACTTAAAGAGCGTATCTCTGATGTTTTGGCTAACATGAAAAACAATAGTATAAGTCATGCCTTAGTCGTAAGTGTCAGTCAAGAAAGTTTTTTTGAAATACTTAATCTTATAGATGCATATCCCAATCTATTTGGCTCTATTGGCATACATCCCGACGATATAAATAATGTAGAGTTTTCTATTGAAGAAATGTTATTGCATTCACAACACTCTAAGGTTATTGCAGTAGGAGAGACGGGGCTAGATTATCACTGGTGTGAAGGAGACTTAACCTGGCAAAAGAATAGATTTATTAAACATATTGAAGTGTCCAATCAAACAGGCTTACCATTAATTATTCATACACGAGATGCTGGGTTAGATACGTTGGATATTATGCGGGAACATCAAGCCAAAAAAGCAGTTATTCATTGCTTTACTGAAACTCAAGAGTTTGCAAAACAGGCATTGGATCTTGGCTATTATATTTCTTTTTCTGGAATTGTGACCTTTAAAAATGCAAAACAGATACAAGAAGTTTGTCGTTATGTTCCTGATGACAGGATATTAGTTGAAACTGATGCTCCTTATTTGGCACCGGTGCCTTTTAGAGGGAAAACTAATGAACCAGCTTATGTAAAGAATACTGCCGAGTTTGTTGCAGGATTAAGAAATCAGACATTTGAAACAATTGCCAAAATTACTACTGATAATTTTTTTAGCTTATTTGAGAAAGCGCAAGATAAAAAAAGAGGAAGTAATGAGTAAAAATGCTATCACTATCTTAGGCTGCGGTGGTTCAGCAGGTGTTCCTGTTTTATGTTGTGACTGTGAAGTGTGTCGTAGTCAAGACTTAAAAAATGCCAGAATGCGTACCAGTGCTTATCTAGAATGGGAAGGGAAAAAATTTGTTATTGATACAGGACCTGATTTTAAACAGCAAGCCTTAAGAGCTAATATCACAGAGCTTGATGGTATTCTCTATACACATCCTCATTCAGACCATATTAACGGTATTGATGATTTGAGAGCGATTTGTTTTCGATATAAAAAAGTACTGCCAATTTTTGGTAATGAATTTACCATGCAGAACTTAACCAGTCGGTTTTCTTATTGTTTTATGAAACCGAGCGAAATTTGGAATAAACCTACTTTACAAGCCAATGTTTTAAGAGAAGGACAAAATAATATCTTAGGAGTTGATGTATTGGTGTTTGAATTGCCTCATGGCGGTTGGAATACGGTGTGTTATAGAGTCGGTAATATGGCTTGGATGACCGATATCAATCAAGTGACAGATGAAATTATTGAAACTTATTTACAAGATTTAGATTATTTGTTTTTAGATTGTTTGATGTATAAGAAAGTACCTAGTCATTTAAGTGTTAAAGAGGCATTTTATTTTGCTGAAAAAATAGGAGCGCAACAAACTTATTTTATCCATATGACACATCATATAGATTATGAAACATTAATCAAAGAATGTCCTCCTAATATAGCAGTTGCCTATGATGGTTTAAAGGTATTGTTATAATTTAAAAACAGGTGGTTCGAAATCCTCCCACGATAAAAAACTAAGGAAAAACATGAAAAAATCATATCCGATAGATAAATTAGAACTTTTGGGTAGTCAATCAACAGAATACCCTACTGAGTATAATGCAGAGATTTTAGAGGTATTTGATAATCCGCATGTGGAAAATGATTATTGGGTACATTTAAATTGTCCCGAATTTACAAGCTTATGTCCTAAAACAGGGCAACCTGATTTTGCTAGAATTATTATTTCTTATATTCCTCATTTGTATATGGTTGAAAGTAAATCCTTAAAACTATATTTATTTAGCTTTCGTAATCATGGGGGGTTTCATGAGGATTGTGTCAATATGATCATGAAAGATTTAGTTGACTTAATGCAACCCAAGTATATTGAAGTGCTTGGATTATTCACCCCTAGAGGGGGTATTTCCATTTATCCTTATGCAAATTATGCTATCCAAGAGAGAAAATGGCAGGAAATGGCAATAAGTCGATTAACAAAGTTTAATATTACTGATTATGAGTAATTCTAGTCCTCTAACATTAAATAGACAGCAACAGCAAAAAGCGATTACTTATCTTTCTTTTTGCCATATTTTAATTATAGCCGCTAGTAATTACTTGGTTCAGATACCCTTTACTGTGTTTGGTATACACGCAACTTGGGGGGCTCTTACTTTTCCGTTTATTTTCTTGACTACAGATTTAACGGTGAGAATTTTTGGTGCTTCTCTAGCGAGAAAAATTATTCTCGTATGTATGTTTCCTGCAATTATTATCTCTTACATTGTATCGGTATTGTTCTCACAAGGACATTGGCAAGGACTTGATGCTTTATTAATTTTTAATTGCTTAGTAGCTCGTATCGCATTGGCTAGTTTTTTAGCTTATGTTCTAGGGCAATTCATGGATATTGTTGTATTTAATCGTCTACGACAAATACCTCAATGGTGGGTAGCGCCTTTGACATCGACTGTTATAGGGAATGCTCTGGATACTCTAGTATTCTTTTTTATTGCTTTTTATAATAGTACTGATGAATTTATGGCCAATCATTGGATAGAAATCGCTTGGGTGGATTATGGCTTTAAATTGTTTATTTCAGCCTTATTCTTCTTACCATTATATGGTATAACATTAAGGTATCTTATCCGTAAATTAATCAAATAAAAATAATTATAGTCTATTAAAGGGAGGTTCATATGTCTGCAAAAGAGATTGCCCATATTATGAAAAGTCGACATTCCGTTCGAGCATTTAAAGATAAAAAAGTGCCTAAATTAATAATTCAAGAAATTTTAGAGGCAGCGAGTCGAGCACCTTCTGGTTCGAATACGCAACCATGGAAAGTTTATGTAGTACAAGGCAAAATTAGAGATGAAATTGTGAATGAAGTTTGTAAAGTATACGATGATTTACTCGAACTTCCTGAATTAAAATCACAATATCAAGCAGCCTATGACTATTATCCTCAAGAATGGTTTTCGCCTTATATTGAAAGAAGAAGAGAAAATGGATGGGGTCTCTATGGGTTGTTAGGGATTGAAAAAAAAGATCGAGAAAAAATGGCGGCACAACATAAAAGAAATTTCATGTTATTTGATGCGCCTGTAGGCCTATTCTTAACAGTTGATAAACGTCTAGGAACAGGTTCTAAAATGGATATTTCTATGTTTATACAGAATATTTTATTAATGGCCAAGGCAAAAGGTTTAGATACTTGTCCTCAAGCAGCATGGAATGAATATCAATCCATAGTGTTACTTAAAATAAAAGCAGGGAGTCATGAGGAATTATTATGTACGGTTGCTCTTGGCTATGCGGATGAAACTCAAGTTGTCAATGAATTCATTACGCCAAGGGTTTCTTTAGATGATTTTTCCACATGGTTGGGTTTTGAGGAAAGTTAAAATTATTTTATGCTCCTTCAACTTTTGGCATACGGTGCATGATGGTATCTACAACATCATCAGCAGATATTTTGCCAGATAGTAGAGCTGCTAGCATTTCAGCGATAGGCATTTCTACATTGTTTTTTCTGGCTATGGTTAAAACTTCAGGAAGAGTGTTAATGCCTTCTGCAACATGTCCCAATTCTTGAAGAATTTTTTGGAGATTTTTTCCCTCGGCTAATTTTAAGCCTACTTGACGATTGCGAGAGAGATTGCCGGTGCAGGTTAAAATTAAATCTCCTAATGTTCCTAGCCCTCTCATGGTATCTTCTTTAGCACCTAGGGAAGAAGCTAATCGAGTCATTTCTGCTAAGCCCCTTGTAATTAAGGCGGCTCTAGCATTGTTTCCTGCTTCTTGACCGTCAGAAAATCCAGAGGCCACTGCAATAACATTCTTGACGGCCCCTCCAACACCTACGCCAATAGGGTCATCATTAACATAAATCCTCATTATATTGTTATTGAGCACTTTGGTTGTATCTTTACCCCAAGATAGATTATCAGTTGATAAGCAAATTGCAGAAGGTAGTCCCTTTGCTAATTCTTGAGCAAAAGTTGGGCCAGATAAAAGACCTATTTTTTTATTGTTAGGATACACACTGGAGACGACTTGATGAGGTAGTAACCCAGTTCCTTTTTCAAAGCCTTTAGATGCCATCAATATTGGCGTTGATTCTAAAATAGGCAGAGATGCTAATGTCTGACGAACAGCTGCGGTAGGGGTTGCAATAATCACTAAGTCAAAAGGTGAAATAGAGTCAATGTTTTCCAACAAGTCAATTTTTAATGCATCTGGGAAAGGATGGTGGGACAGGTATTTTTTATTTTCTCTATCCTGATGAAGTTGTTTGGCATCTTGATGATTTCTTGTTAGCAAAGTGGTGTCATGAGTTTTAGAAAAATGAATCGCCAATGCACTTCCCCAAGCACCATTTCCAATAATAATAATTTTCATATTAGGAAAAGACCTTGTTATTTTTATAGTATAGTATGTATTATGACATATAAAAATAAAAACAAGTAGAGCATTTTAGGACTGATTATTTTTTTATGCCAAATTTTTTAGAGTTAAGCTATAATGTACACTGTTTATCTTAATCTTAGGTTTTGAGTTAGAATATCGAAACAAACAGAATTTAGAATTTAATCATTATGAGGAGTTAATATGGAAAATATTGAAAGTAAAGTAAAAGAAATTGTTTCTGAACAGTTAGATGTAGAGATTGGAAAAATTAAAAACGAATCATCTTTTCAAGAAGATTTAGGTGCCGATTCTTTGGATATTGTTGAATTAGTCATGAGCTTAGAAGAAGCTTTTGATTGCGAAATTCCAGATGAAGATGCAGAAAAAATTACCACTGTACAGCAAGCAATTGATTACATTGTTGCACACAAATAATTTCAGATAGAATTGACTTCTAAGGTATCAAGGTATGGGTAAAAGAAGAGTTGTTGTTACTGGGATAGGACAGGTTTCTCCGATTGGTAATACAGTTACGGAAGCTTGGGATAGTTTACTTAACGGTCGAAGTGGTATAGCAACGATTACCCGGTTTGATACATCAGGTTTAGGCTGTACTATTGCTGGTGAGGTTAAAGATTTCAATATAGAAGATTATATTCCAGCAAAACAAGCACGTCATATGGATTTATTTATGCATTATGGTGTGGCTTCAGCCTTACAAGCAATTGAAGATGCCCAATTAGACGATGATCCTAATTTAGATAAAACCAGAGTTGGGGTTATTATAGGCTCTGGTATTGGTGGTGTTGATAACATAGAAAAAATGACATTGCAGATTGAAGAAAAGGGATATAAGAGGATTACTCCTTTTTTTATTCCAAGTACTATTATTAATTTGGTTTCAGGTCATGTTTCTATGTTAAAAGGGTATCAAGGGCCTAGTTATAGTATTTCCTCTGCTTGTACCACAGGAACACACAGCATAGGTGATTCCTTTATGATGATACAAGCAGGAAGAATTGATGTAGCTATTGCAGGTGGTTCAGAATCTTCAATTTCAAGATTGGCTATTGCCGGATTTAATGCCGCAAAAGCATTATCTAACCGCAATGATGATCCCACAACAGCTTCTAGACCCTGGGATAAAGATAGAGATGGCTTTGTGGTAGGAGAGGGTGCTGGAATCTTAGTTTTGGAAGAATATGAGCATGCTAAAAGACGTGGCGCTAAAATTTATGCAGAGGTTTTGGGTTATGGTATGAGTTCGGATGCTTACCATGTAACTGCCCCACTGCCTGATGGTTCTGGTGCTGCTTTGGGAATGAGCAACGCCCTTCAAGACGCTAATATCAACCCAGAAGATGTTGATTATATCAATGCTCACGCAACCTCTACTCAATTAGGGGATTTGGCTGAAGTAGTAGCCATTAAAAATTTATTTAAAGATCATGCCTATCGAATGAAGATTAGCTCGACTAAGTCAATGACTGGACATTTGTTAGGTGGTGCAGGGGGTGTTGAATCGGTGTATTCTATTTTAGCGCTTCATCATCAAATAGCACCACCTACTATTAATATTTTTAATCAAGATGTTGAAAATGGTTGTGATCTGAATTTCTGTGCTAATCAGGCTCAGGATGCCAAAATTGATATTGTATTAAATAATTCATTTGGGTTTGGGGGTACAAATGGAACCTTGGTATTTGGAAAGCTCAGATAGACTATACACCTCCTTCAAAATTATTTTGTCTCCAAGCTTCGAATAACATTACAGAAACTGTATTGGCTAAATTCATACTACGGCTACCTTTTACCATGGGTAAGCGTAGTTTTTGCTGGTCCGAAAAAGATTCAAGTATGTAATCAGGCAGTCCTCTTGTCTCAGGTCCAAATAAAAAAGCATCTCCTTCTTTAAATTGAGGTTGATCATAACGAGTAGTTCCTTGTGTTGTCAGAGCATAGATTTTATTTTCCTGTGTAAAACAATCAAGGCATTCTTGCCAAGTTTTATGGATGATGACAGAGGTAAACTCATGATAATCCAATCCAGCTCGTCGCATTTTCCGAGAATTAAATATAAACCCCAAAGGTTCTACTAAATGAAGGGTAAAGCCTGTATTGGCACAAAGCCTAATAATATTGCCAGTATTTTGAGGAATTTCTGGTTCAAATAAAATAATGTGGTTATTCATGTATTTCTCCTAGTGTGCTAATACCCACACCAAAACTCGATAACTATCTTTCTGTTTTAAACTTTTTGCCAATTCAGTTACTGTTGCGAGTGTAGTCGCTACATCATCAATGATTAAGATAGTTGAGACATCTGGTGTTTTAGTAACTTTAAATGATTTTTTTATATTTTCAATGCGCTCTTTTTGGCTTAAATTATGCTGTGGTTTTAGATTATGCTTATTGATGTAAGAATTATTCCAAAGAGGAATACGGTATTTCTTGCTGATGTATAAAGCCAATTCTAAGCTTTGATTAAATAATCTTTTTTGATAACTGTCAATGGTCAATGGCATTGCAATAATGCAATCTATTGCCTGCTCTTTAATCCAAGGTGGTTCATTTTGAGTCATAAGATAGGAAAGTATCTGGGAATATTGAATTCTAGAATGAAATTTCCATTCTTGTATTAGTGTTGAAATTGGTGGCTTGTAATAATAACTGGCCCAAAACTTATCTAGCACCACAGAATGGGATTGACAAAAGCCACATATGTTTCCGGCTACAATTTCTTTTCCACAATGGATGCAATAATTTTGATTTTTAACTAATGACTTTATTATGCCATAACATTCTTGACATATCATACTACTTGAATTTAGCTGATGACATAATGGACATTGATACATGGCAACTACCTGATTATTTTTTGTTTTAAAATGGTTCCAAATTGTTTTATGCCCTATTTTGGTATCTTTATTTTAATTTGACAAGGCGTAAAAACATTATATAATCGGAAGGTGTTAATTTAGCTGGGAAGAAGTAATGAGTTTAATTGATGATGTCAAAAAAATGGCTGGTGATGCTATCGCTAATAATGCTGATCAATTGATAGGTTCTTTTATTAAGCAACAGTTACAGTCAGGTAACGTGAATCAAATTACTACTATAGTGACTGAATTAATAGGTGATCAAGGTTCTATAGGTGGATTTAAAGCACTCATTGCAAAGTTTGATACCGCAAATTTGAGTGAGTTGATTCAGTCCTGGATTGGCTCTGGCAAAAATATTCCATTTACAATGGATCAAGTTAAATCAGTATTTGGTGAAGATTGGATTCAAACATTATCTGAAAAGATAGGGGTTAATCCTGCTATTCTTACTGGTTTAATTTCTCAATTTCTACCTTCAGTTGTGGATGAAGCAACTAAGGACGGTAATGTGCCTAATGAAAATGCGGCCAATCAAATTAATATAACAGAATTATTAACCTCATTTATCAAGTAAAGGAGTGAATTATGGGTTTATTTAGTTTTTTTAAAGATGCAGGAGAAAAAATTTTTGGTGCATCTGATAGTAGTACAGATAGAAGTAAGAAAGCAACTGCACACGTTCAAAATTACAATATTCCAGGAGCAAAGGATATTCGTGTAGAGTGTAATGAAGAAGGTGTTGCTACAGTTACAGGTGAATGCGAATCACCTCAAGTAAAACAAATGATTTTAACTGCAACAGGTAATATTGAAGGCGTTAAAGAAGTTAATGACGAATTAAAAGTTAGATCAGAAGGTGAAGAATCTGAGTTATATGAAGTTCAAAAAGGTGATACTTTATCTAAAATTGCAGAAAAATACTATAATGATGCCAGTAAATATACTGTTATTTTTGAAGCAAACAAACCAATGTTAAGTGATCCTGATAAAATTTATGTGGGACAAACTTTAATTATTCCTAAAGCATAATTTTTTTGATATAGGAAAAAGAAAGAGCCCTCATAGGGCTCTTTCTTTTTAAATTTTTATGATACATTTTTATATTGATAAAAGTCTTGATTTGATAGAGTCTCGTTACATAGAATATGTATCACATAAGTTTGGTATTCCTATTTCTTATCAACAACCAGAAACTTCATTTTTTTTGGTTTGGGAAGATCAAAGAGTAGCTCTTCAAAGTAGTCAATATAAAAAACCGATTGTGGTTAATTTTGAGTCTGACCAATTGTTATATAGGACTAAACATAACCAAGGAGAATTAATTGTTAAGGCAATTAATTTAAAAAAATATAATCAAATATGGGATGCAACTGCAGGTTTAGGCAAAGATTCTTTTTTATTGGCATCATTTGGGGCAGAAGTTACTTTATTTGAGCGAAATCCAATAATTGCAGCATTATTGTGGGATGGTATTCAACGAGCTAGAAATAATAAATCCATTGTAGATATTATGCAACGCATACATTTTATATACGGTTCAATTTTAGATGATGATTTAACTTTACCTAAGTTGCCAGAAGTTATTTATTTGGATCCTATGTTTCCTGAACGTAGAAAATCAGCACAAGTTAAAAAAGAAATGACTTTTCTACAAAAAGTAGTTGGTGAGGATTCTGATTATGGTACACTCTTTGCTCGTGCAAGAGCGTTGAATATACCTAGAATAGTTGTTAAACGAAGTAAATTAGCACCTGCTATAGATAATATTTCTGCTAATTTTAGTGTCAAAGGACAATCTACTCGGTTTGATATTTATTTAAACCATCATTAATTTAATAATAAAAATTTATAGGAAAGGAACTAATACGAGACTATTACATACCATGTTACGTGTGGGTAATTTAGACAAATCACTAGAATTTTATACCAAAGTAATGGAAATGAAAATTCTGCGCTGTGAAGAATATCCCGAGGGAAAATTTACCTTGGCTTTTGTTGGTTATGGCGATGAAGAAAATAATACAGTCATCGAATTAACCTATAACTGGGATACTGATCACTATGACTTAGGCACAGGGTATGGTCATGTGGCAATTGCCGTGGATAATGCGGCAGAGGCCTGTGAAAAAATACGACAAAGAGGTGGAAATGTTGTTAGAGAATCTGGACCTATGAATAATGGCACAACCGTTATTGCATTCGTGGAAGATCCAGATGGTTATAAAATTGAACTCATTGAAAGAGATTAATATTAGCTTACTTATTCTTATTGCATGAAAAACGGTAGATGCTGGCTAAGATAGTATCACTAGGAACAGGATTGGGTTTGGGGTTTTCAATGCGATGGGTAAAGATTAATTGATCTGCAGAATTATAATATTCTGCAGATATTAATTTAATTTTAGCTTGTTTACAGTTAACTTCCCACTGATTAACGTCGTAAGCGTATTTTTTACCTCTGAGAAAAGATGTTGTTTCAGGAATTTTTAATACATTTTTTGATTCTATTTGAACGGTTGATCCATTTCGTTTGATGGAAGAAGAATTAATATAATGTTTCATATCTCCCCAGTGAGTTTCGCCTAAATAAGACCAAGAACCTTGACCTGAAGTGGTGGCACATGAATTAGCTAACAGGGTTAGTCCTAATATTCCTAATGCGTAATATCTTTTTTTTGTAACCATCTGCATCCTGTAATATTTAACTTAACATAGTGTATTATACCTGCATGAACTCAAATGATAATCTTTTTTTTGAAATAAAAAAAATGTTAAATGAAGTTTTCGGTTATGAAGACTTTAAACCAATGCAGTTGGAAATAATAAAAGCCATTCTTGGTAATGAACATGTATTCATACAATTAATTACTGGCGCTGGTAAGTCTATTTGCTATCAAATTCCCGCTCTTCTAACCAATGGTGTTACGGTTGTTATATCTCCCTTAATTGCTTTAATGCATGACCAAGTACGAGCATTGCATTTCAATAAAATTTCGGCAAGTTATTTGGACAGCAGTTTAGATAATAACGAACAACAATCTGTCTATAATGATTTATTAAGCAATCAATTAGATTTACTTTATATTTCACCAGAAAGATTTAAAAGCAAAGAATTTTTAAATATATTAAAACAAGTTAAAGTTGATCGTTTTGTTGTTGATGAAGCACATTGTGTAAGTCAATGGGGTCATGATTTTAGAAAAGATTATTTAAATTTAACCCAATTACAGTATGAATTTCCCAAGGTTCCCAGGGTAGCCTTAACAGCGACTGCGGATATGCAGACCAGAAATGATATAATTCAACTGCTGGGATTGGAGCTAGCAAAAATTTTTAAAGATTATTCTAGTAGAAATAATTTTCAAACTTTTTTCATTCCGAAAAATAATGCTAAAAAGCAATTATTAAATTTTTTACAGCAAAGATCAAAATCAGAATGTGGCTTGGTTTATTGCATATCTAGAAACCAAGTCGAATATATCGCCGAATTTTTAAAACGAGAAGGTTATAAAACCTATATATATCATGCAGGATTAGATTCTAATATTAGGGAAATAAATCAAAATTTATTTAATCAATCTGAAGAAGGGATTATGGTAGCGACAATTGCATTTGGATTAGGGATTGATAAATCTAATGTAAGATATGTAGCGCATTTAAATTTGCCCCAGAGTATTGAGCATTATATTCAAGAATCTGGAAGAGCGGGTAGAGATGGATTACCCGCAGTCAGTTGGGTGTGTTATGGATTGAATGATTTTGTGCTACAAAATGAAAGAATTAAAAATTCAGAACAATCTAATGAAATTAAAAAAATCAAGCTAGATAAATTGGTAAAAATGTTGGCATTTTGTGATACAGCAATGTGTAAAAAATGTTTTCTAGAAAATTATTTTAATCATGAAAAACCAAATCAAATTTGTGAACATGAATATAAGACTGATTTCTTAGATATTTCTAAGGAGGCCATGCAGGTTTTATCTGCAATATTTTATGTCAATCAAAATGGATCTATTACTGAAATCATTCAGATATTGCAGGGCAAAAGTAACCAATTAGCTGCTGGCTATGAGTTAGAGAATAAACCCATTTTTGGTATAGCTAAACATACAAGTGTTAAATTTTGGCGAACAATTATTAGATATATGATAGGCTTAAGGTTGCTGGAAGTGACTAACTATGGACAAATTCTTCGTTTAACATCTGAATCTGTGTTATTTTTGAAGAAGAAAAATAAACTTTGGGTGGAATTAAAACCGAAAATTATAAATTATTCTTTTATCTATTGGGCTAAGACAGAGAGGGAAAAACATCTTTTTCAGCGGTTGGTTGAATTTCGACGAAATAAAGCGAGGGAACTGCAGGTGTTTTCGGAGCAAGTTTTTGATGATTTTACTCTACAAAAAATAGTTGAGACAAAACCGTTTAACTTAAGAGAACTATCTAAAACCCCAGGCTTAAATCAGCATAAAGTAGATAGGATGGGTAGAGAAATTATTCAAATTTGTATTGAAGTAATGAATGAAAAAAATAAGTTAACAGAAACTCATTTTTTATTTCCTGAAGAAGAAATGGAGTGATAATTCCTTCTAAAATAAGCCAAAACATTGTTAGTTGGAGAGGGAATTTCAATATTCTTTATTTCCACAAAAAAGACAGTATGTGTTCCTATTTCTTTATGTTCAACTACTCTAGCGTCTAGATACGCAATAGCATCTTTTAACTGTGGTTGATTAAAGTGAGTGCTTTGGGTGTATAGACTTTCAGTGAGACGATTCTCAAATTCAACTTCAGTAAGGCCGGCAAAGCGATTGGCTAGATTGGCTTGTTGATCGTTTAGTATGTTAATGCATAGTAACTTATGTTGTAACAATATATCGTGCATTTTTGACTGTTGGTTGATACAAAAAAGTAGGCTAGGTGGTGTATCTGTAACAGGGGTAACGGAAGTCATAGTGATTGCGTAGCTTCCTAAGGTTCCGCTAGTTGTAATTGAAAAAACAGAACTTGCAGCTTGTGCAAAAAAGTTCCGAAACAGTTGTTGTAAATTACGATCTTTAACCATATTAATAATGCCTGTTATTTTTGTTTTTGTTCTTTAGCCTTTTTAATAGCTTGTTTAATTTCTGGTAATGCGGCTCTAGCTGCCTCTTCGCCTGCCTTAACGGTCGGATCCATCACAAAAAAATTAAAAAAAGGAATGCTTGTTAAATTAGGACGAATGACAACATCAGCTTGCTCTAATTCTTTTTTTAATTGCGTATTCATTAAGATAACAACACTCTGATCTATGGTAGAGAACCAAGAATTTGGTTGGTAGAAAGTTTCTGTTTCTTCCACAGATTTATCTGAAATATCAACAGCAATAACCACATCAGCTCCCATAGATCGTGCTTGAGACACTGGTACTGGTGCAGTTAATCCGCCATCAACGTATAGTCTACCATCAATTTCAGTTGGTTTAAAAATAGCAGGAATGCTAGATGAGGCACGAACAGCTTGACCAACATCTCCTTTAGTAAACATAACCACGTCTCCCGAGCTAAAATCAGTTGCGACAGCACCGAATTTTTTTGTTAAAGATTCAATAGGTAGATTATCAATATTTTTGTTGACCAACTCTCTTAATTTATTGCCCTCAATAAAGCCATTGGACGATAAACCAAAATCCATCAAGGTATAGCCGACATCTTTTAAAATTTGTTGAATGCCTTCTGCATTGAATCCATAGGAAAACAAAGCACCAACTACTGAGCCAGCACTGGTTCCAGTGACTATTTGGATTGGGATATGATTTTCCTGTAATACTTTTATAACACCGATATGAGCAAAACCTTTAGCGCCACCACCACCTAGTGCTAAGCCAATTTTTATTCCCTGATATTCTGGAGGAATTTTAGTATTGGTATCATCTCTTTGAGCTGTATAGTTTTCTTGAATTTCTTTTTGTTTGTTAGCATCTGAAACATAGATAAAACCTAATATTAGAGCGAATAAAACGAGTAACGGAATGACCAGTTGTAAAATTGATTTAATATTTTTAAATAATTTCATTACTATTCCTATATTGTGTGTTTGATTATTTTAATTTTCTTATTTTTGATAAAATTTAATTTCTTGCTCTTTTGCTGACGGAGAATGATTTCTATCTTGATAGATAGCATGTGCAAAAATAAATTCATAAGAAACATTAAAATTTTTTTCAGTTTGCTCTATTTTTTGTAAAGTATTATCAAATTCTTGATAACTGATGTTAAGCCAACTTAACATCATTGGCAATACTCCTAAATGAGTTAAATCATTTATTAATGAAGCCCTTTTTTTATAGGACATGGTCATCTTATCCATACTTATAACTGGCTCTATAAATCCTGTGCTAATTAAGTCATCTCCCACGTCATGCATGTCCATATGATAGGAGGGGATATTATTTTTTAATGGTTGATTAAATAATTGATAAATTTCTTGGAAACTATCCAATCCTAAAAAAGAAAAAAAAAGCATGCCATTGGGTTTTAATAAATTTTGCCATGCATCAAAAAGTTGCTCTTTATATTGAGCCATACGAGATAAATATAAATTAGAAACGATAAAATCATATTGGATTTTATCCTGATAGAAATTAAATTCCTTAAAGTTTACCAATTGGAAACTTTGGAAACTTTTATTTTTCCTTGAAATTTTATCTAACCAGGAAACCTTTCTAACAGGTTCTTGTTGCCTCTTTTCGTTAACATCTATTTCAATTATTTCAGCGGAATACAAATTTTTTAATATATTTTTTGAGCCACCATAATCGGAACCAACTATTAGAATTTGATTAGGTTTTACTGTAATAAATTCTAATTTTTCTTTTAGCAATTGGGCGGTAATATGGAAAATAGTATTGTTCATTTTAATTGAAACAGAAGTTAAATATTTTTAAAATAATAGATTTTTTAAATATTGACAGATGTTGCTATTGTATCATTTAATCTGTGTTTTACCCACAGAAAAACTTACTAATTAATAGGTTAATTTTTCTATGAGTAACACTATTTTAAATAGATGAATCTTTATAAGATTGTAAGGGGTAGTAATTTAGTTCGATGTTAGGCATAAAATATCATTTCTAAAATTCTATTTATTTTATCCATAAAGCTTTTAAAAACCATAACAATAGATTAGAGGTATGGATTTTTTGTATTGATGAACTCAGAACCCTATAACTTTTTAAAGAATTACTTGTATTGTGTTGTGTGTATACCATTTTTAATTTTAGAGAATAGTTGATTGAGTAAGTCTAAATTATTTTCACATAATTTTTTCAAGCCCTAAAAATATTTATTTTAAAAATTAGGTTTATATGAATACTTTTTATAGTATCAGATAGTTGAGTTTTATTGAATGGGTCAATATTATGGTTTCATTTATAAGACCGAATTGGAACAGGATGGATATTGATCCAATATGAAGGTTATAAAGGAATTTTTTTTTTAGGGATTAATTTGAGCAAAGTACTACGAATATTGGTTTTATGTATAGCATAACCACCTAAAAGTCCAATTAGACTACCTAAGATAATATCCATAATTCTTGCTGTAATGAGCATACCAGGATTTGCAATACCTGCATGGCTCGCATATTGGCCAGCTTCTGCCAGCATAATGGTTAAAGGTGTAATGAATATAGCAGCAAAGGCGTAATTTCTAACCACAAAGTATTCAACAATAAAAGTTAAGATAATAACCAAGAAAGCTATCCCCCATTCACTAGGAGTGGTGAGTAGGATTAAATATGTCATTGCCATGCTAATAGCAGTCCCCATAATTCTTTGCAAGTTTTTATCCCAGATATCTCTAAAAGCTCTTCCCTGAATAACAGCCAAACAACTAATGGGAACCCAATAATATTGTTGTAATTTTAAAATCTCAGCAATTAGAACAGAAAGACCAACAAAGAGACCAATTAGAATCGAATCTATAATGACATAGGAAAAATTTGAGTCAAAATCAGGTACAGTTAATTTTTTTGGATATTTTCTTAACATGTGTAAGCTATATAAGAAAGAAATTGTACTGGCTAAGAAGGCTCCTAAAAAAATAAGGCCTGTTTTATGAGGTATTTGTAAAATATCAAATTTCATATTAGTGGCAACGCTAAGAGCCATGATAAAAAATAAAGGACCAGGTGGAGGAACGCTTGTGAAACGGCAAATAGCAGTCACAATAATAGTTGCAAAAGCAATGATGAAAAACAAAGAAGGTGGGTAAGCCTGGCTAATTAGACCAATAAAGAAACAAGCGGTAATACCAGATGAAACACACATTACTGTGATCATACGATGATATAAAGGAGTAGTATTGGGAGTATATAGAAATGTCATTCCACCGAGAGTAGAAATTAAGCCATATTCAATATGATTAAAATAAACACCGATAAGCATCGGCATACCTGATGCTAAAGCAGCAGCAAAGGGCAACTCCCATCGACGATCACTTTTTTTCACTGAAAAAAATTGTTTCAATTCATTTCTTAAAATAAATAAAAATCTATCCATACTATTCTTAATTAAAAAGCCATGTATACAACAGCATTAAATTTTAGTAATTAATGCTTATAATTCTAAAATTATAGTTTGGTCAGTAGGAAAAAACGCAATGGAAAGGCTAAATTTTTTTGATTTTTTTACTAAAGATATCTAATTTTAAGCTATCTATTACATAAATTAATACTGCTATCCAAATTATAATGAAGCAAATCCAGGTTTCTTTTTGAAATACTTCCCAAAAATAAGGTATCCAATAAAAAATTGTATGCTGGGTGATATATATTGGATAATAGCTAGACTTGATAATGGTATATTTTTAATAGAATATGAAAATAATAAAATAGGAACGGTGGTAATAATACCGGATATTATAAGTAGTATTATCGTTGCGTTGGGTAGGGAAAGAAATTGCTGTATGCCAGATTAGGATCAAATAATAAATATAAAGCAGCATAGGGAAACATAAATAATGTTTCAATAAAAGTTGAATCTAAAGTATTAGCATCTACCATTTTTCTAATCACACCATAAATGCCAAAACTAATGGCAAGGGATAGGGTAATCCAAGGAATGTGTCCCATAATCATTATTTGCCAAGCAACTGCTAAAAAGACTAACAGAATGCTGAAAGCTTTGGTAGGTGATAAAGGTTCTTTAAATATAAATCGACCCAAAAATAGATTAAATAATGGATTAATAAAATAACCTAAACTAGCTTCAATAATGTGACCGTTGGTAGTAGCCCAAATATAAATCAACCAATTAATCGTTAGAATAAGTGCGGATAAAAATAAAAATAAAATATTTCTTCTGTTTTTAAAAACGAGAAATATACTCTTAAATTTGCCTAGAATAGCAACAATTAAAGTAATAAAAACCATAGACCAAAAAACACGTCCGGCCATAATTTGCACTGACGATAAGCCTGAGGAACTAAATAAATTCCAAAATAGGGGCAAAGAGCCCCAAATTAAAAAGCATAAAATTCCGCTCCCTAGACCAATTAGATTAGGAGCCGCTATTTTTGTAATCATCAATATAGATTAATTAACATGTTTAGGAATGTATATTATTGACATTAGATGCTTTATCTTGAGCATCTTTTTCTGAAATAATTCCCTGTTTAACCAGTGCATTTAAAGACTGATCAAGTGTTTGCATGCCATAAGCAGAACCTGTTTGGATGCTGGAATTCATTTGAGCAATTTTATTTTCACGGATTAAATTTTTAATAGCAGGAGTTGCAACCATAATTTCATGTGCAGCAACACGACCTGACGCATCTGCTTTTTTAATCAAGGTTTGTGAGACAACAGCGATTAGACTTTCGGATAACATAGTTCTAATCATTTCTTTTTCAGACCCTGGAAAAACATCGACTATTCTATCAACTGCTTTGGCAGCACCTGTTGTGTGCAGAGTGGCTAACACCAAATGCCCGGTTTCAGCAGCGGTAAGAGCTAGCCTTATTGTTGCTAAATCCCTCATTTCTCCAACCAAAATGATATCAGGATCTTCTCGCATAGCTGATCTTAAAGCATTTTCAAAACTTAAAGTATTTTGATTTAACTCTCTTTGATTAATGAGACAATTTTTACTAGGATGTAGAAATTCAATAGGATCTTCAATGGTTAAAATATGTTGAAAAGTGGTTTCATTAAGATAATCAATCATTGCGGCCAAAGTGGTAGATTTTCCTGAACCTGTAGGTCCAGTCACCAAAACCAATCCCCGAGGATATGAAACTATTTTTTTAAATATTTTAGGGGCATTGATATCTTCTAATGTAATAACTTCATTAGGAATTGGACGGAAAGCGATAGCGACTCCACTATTTGTGTGAAATGCATTGACCCTAAATCGGGATAAATCATCTACAGAAATTGAGAAATCAATTTCAAGTTGTTTTTCCAGTACTTCTTTTTGGTGGGATGTAGTTATTTCTGATAGCATGGATGATATATCTTCTTTGGAGAGACAATCAGAACTTAAATCTCTTATATCCCCAAGAACGCGGATTTTAGGTGGCATACCAGGGGTAAGATGCAAATCTGATGCTTTTCTCTGTACTGTTTTTGTGAGTAGTTCATATATATTCATGCGATACGATCCTTGTAGTGTATATTTAGGCTAGGTTGTATTGATACAATAGTATAAAATATACCAATATTTTGTCATGATTGTAACGGGAAGTTAAAAATTAATTATATATGGATAATAAACAAGAAAATCTTCAAGGTATTCTCAATAGAATTGAGACAGCAAAAGTACAAAGTAAGCGTGAAGATGAGATAAAATTAATCGCGGTAAGTAAAAAATTTCCAGTAAAAGATATTCAAGAATTTTATGATTTAGGACTAAGGGATTTTGCTGAAAACTATATCCAAGAATGGAATTCAAAAATACATGAATTATCAGAAGATATTATTTGGCACGTTATTGGGAATGTGCAAAGCAATAAGACCAAATGGGTAGCAGAAAATGCTGATTGGTTACAAACATTAGATAGAGAGTCAATTGCCCGAAGGATAGAGAATCAACGACCAGATGATAAGGCTCCGCTTAATGTTTGTATCGAAATCAATATTTCTCGTTCGGCACAAAAATCGGGGATTTTTGCTGAACAATTAGAAGATCTAGTAGAGGAAATTTTACCATTAAAAAAAATATGTTTAAGAGGTTTAATGTGTATTCCAGAAGCTCAAGACGTGAATAAAAAAACCGAGGAAATGCATCAAATGCAAGAGATTTTTTTGAAATTACAACAGTCTATTCCCGAAATAGATACATTGTCGATGGGAATGTCAGCAGATTTGGAATTAGCCATTAAATATGGGTCAACCATGGTTCGTGTAGGGACTGCATTGTTTGGGAGAAGAAAATGAAATCGGATAGAAGCATTTATTTTTTAGGTGGTGGCAATATGGCGGAAGCAATTATTGGGGCAATAAGGCAATCACATCCCAATCTAAGAATTATAGTCGCTGAAAAATTTGAAGAAAGAAGGAAATATCTACAAGAAAACTATCCATCTATAGAAGTGAAAAGTGCATTAACAGAGACTTTAGATTCTGAAGATGTTTTATTTATTGCGGTAAAGCCTCAAGATGCTTTAAAGGCTCTAGAAAGTTTGATATTAGAATCTCCTTTGGTGATCTCTATTGTAGCAGGATTGCCGACTGACACTTTGTCTAAAAATTTAAATGGACTAAAACGCATCATAAGAATAATGCCCAACACCCCTGTATCCGTATTAGAAGGAATGTACGGGTTTTATGGTAATGAAGAAGAGCTACATTCAGGCGATAAAGAGTGGGTGGAAAACTTATTGTCTCATTCTGGCCAATTTGTATGGGTGCCAAAAGAAGATGATTTGCACCATGTTACTGCTATTTCAGGCTCTGGCCCTGCTTATGTGTTTTATTTTATGGATGCTTTATTTGAGGCAGCTAAAAGTTTGGGTTTTAATGATGAAGATTCTAGATTATTAGTAGAGCAAACAGTGCTAGGAGGCGTTAAGTTGGCACAAGCATCTTCTTTTTCATTTCAGGAGTTGCAGCAAAAAGTAACTTCTCCTAAAGGCACAACTTATGAAGCCATTAAAGTTTTTGACTCTTGTAATTTAAAAGATGTTATTTTACGAGGAGTGGAAGCTTGTGCGAATAGATCTAAAGAATTATCTAATGAATTGGAGTTAAAAGAATGAAGTGGATAGTTTCAGTTTTAGATATTTTAATTTTTATTTGGGCAGTACTAGCCATGCTGAGATTTTTGCTGCAAAAAGGAGGACTTCCTTACAATCATCCTTTAGCTTCTTTTTTATACCGCAGCACTCAATGGATAGTTGGAGAGGTGAGAAAAATTATTCCACCGATGAAAGGTTGGGATACGGCGATACCCATGTCCGTTTTTTTAATATTTTTACTGTATGAATTTTTAAAGCTAATTATTAGTTTATTTCACATGAATATCAGTTTAAATGTGCCTAGCTTGGTAGTTGGGACCTTGCTAATTGTCATTTTAAAAGTAGTTTCAACTTTTATATATGCTTTTTGGTGCGAGTTAATTATGAGATATTTATTACAGAATAATTCTAAAGACATACAGTTATTACAAGCGTGTGATTTTTCAGTTAAACAAGTTTTATCTCCTTTTAATGCTCGCTATAAACCAATATTAATTGCTTTTATCATATGCACAATATGGGTTTTGGTCGTTTACCCAAATCTTATGTATGAAGTACAGAGATATATGCTAAGTTGATAGGCATAGAGATAATATAGAGAAAAAAGGATATATGTATATATATTTTCAATTAAGGCATTCTGTATTGACTATCAAATAAAATAAAACTTTTTCAAAAACTGTGTTATTATGCACACTTAAAATAGTATTTGTTATTAATTTATTATTTAACTATTTGATTATAAGTTAACTTTAAGTGGTTAATAATCTATAATAAGAAATATTGAGTAATATTTTTGGATATAATATGGGAAATGATACGTCTAAACTAACGGTTGAAGAAATTAAAAACTGGACAGGTCCTGAAGAGGATTATATGAATGATGCTCAATTGGCTTTTTTTAAAGATATGTTGTTGGAAATTCAGGATGATATCATTAGTAAAGCGAATCAAACAACAGGTTATCTTCAAGAGCAAGAAGCCACACCTGATCCGGCAGATCGTGCAACTTTAGAAGAAGAATATGCCTTAGAGTTGCGTACTCGTGATAGAGAGCGTAAGCTTTTAAGTAAAGTACAAGCTTCATTAAAACAAATTGATGAAGGAACCTATGGGTACTGTTTGGATACAGGGGAGCCAATAGGGTTACGCAGGTTACTTGCCAGACCAACAGCTACTTTGTCTGTGGAGGCTCAAGAAAGAAGAGAGCAAATGAAAAAACAGTTTGCGGGTTAATTATTTTTTGTCATCAAAGGAAATCACAATGAAAAAAACAGTTTTATTTTTATTAATATCTACCGCTTTATTGGCATCATGCAAACAAAATGATGAGAGTAAAAACGTTGATAAAGCGACAGCACCTACTGCAGTTACAGAAAATACAGCTGAAACTAACGCATCTGTTCAGCAACTTAGTAATCAACAAATTGCAGTGGCACAGAAAGAATTTTTAAAAGTTCTAAGTGTTAAGGATGATGCATTAACTCAGGTGTTTCAACTAGGGCAGTCTTTGGGTCAAAATCAATTAGATGAAAAAACAGTGAAGCAAATGCAAGATCAAATATACCAACTTTCATTAAAGACTCAAAAAGAATTGAATCAATTAAAAATTACTGACCAAGAAATCAAAAACTATATTCAAGCTCAAAACGAATTGGTGAAATTGAGCGAACAAGTTTATAAAGCTCAAGATCAAATTGAAAAAGAACAAAAAAGTGGTGAATTATCTGAAGCAAATAAATCGTTGTTAAAGCAAGTACAAGAAGGGCAAGCTAAAGTTTTTCAACAAGAATTAGCATTGACTGAAAAACTTGCTCAATCTGGAGAGAAAAGTCCTATGAAGGAGCTTTTGGAAATCAAGAGTATTCAAACAAAAGAAGCGATGCAATTAGCAAGTTCAATGCAAATGTTAATGAATGACTCATCAAGTGATGCAGAAAAAGCTAATAAATTAGCGGAGGTAAACAAAAAAATCACAGATAATACAGTGGCTGAATTAAATAAATTAACCATAAAAACCACAGATATCGATGATTATCGTAAAAAGCTACTTGATTTGTCAAAATTAAAAACAGAATCTATTAATAAAGCAGAACAAATACAAAAAGAAATTGCTGAAAATCAAAAATTATCTCCTGAATCTGAGCAATTAATGAAAAAATTACAGGAAGATACCATTAATGCGGAGAAATTACGTATTCAGTTAACTTCTAAATATGCTCAATAAATGATTTATAGAGATTACCATAAAAAAAGCCAACCT